>CAZJQO010000020.1:0-2790 GCA_964548595.1 Microcaldota archaeon
GCGTCTAACTCTGGTATATTGAAGTTTCTGCTTACCTCTTGCACAAGTTGAGGCAGAAGAACAGGATCAGCCACGTATTGAGTAGTTATCTTTGCTCCAGCAACGCCGGGCTAAACAGTGCTGCCAAAGAAAAGATATAGCTCTTGCCTCTATCCTAGGTTTTCGATAATCGGAAAACAAGACGGATGTGCTCTACCTAGCGCCCACGTAATCCACAAGCCTTTTCTGCATCAGCATGTCAGTAAGGATGTCGCTGTTGCTTATCCAGTCCTGGGTGCGTATCTCAAGCTTCGTCTTTATGAAGTCAAGCATCTCATTCATGCCGTGGAGCACAGTCGGCGCTGCCTCCAGCGTCTCCCTGACGTGCTCCCTGACGTTCCACACGCCTACAGGCATGAGGTAGCCCTCATGCACCTCGCGGAGTATGAGCGCCATCGCCTGCTTCTTCAAGCCGAGCATCGCCTCTGTCACCGCAAGCCTGCCAGAGTAGTAGCAGCCGCCTATCTCTGCATAGTACTTCCTGCCCTTGTAGCCCTCGTAGGAGCTGAAGATGCTCGCGTCCTTGCCGTTCTCGTTCCATATGGTGTGCGGGTACCACGCCTCTATCGACTCGTACTGCCAGTTGCCGGGTATGAAGAATATAAGCCAGCGGTTGTCCAGCGCGACATTGTAATACGCGTATATCGCGTCGAGCGTGTCGTAGCTCTTCACAATCTCGAGATTAGACTTAGACAGCGTGTCGTCCACAGCAGTGATGCTCCATCGCGTGGGCACGAACTTTCGGAGGTTCTTCATGCCGAACAGCCCGGCAGAGAGGCCGCGCTGTATCTTCGACACGGGCACGCCCCTGTTGTACAGCTCGACCATCGCGTCGCCCGCCTTGGCGTCCGTGTCTGAGTGCCTGCTTTCTATCTTCTTGTCCGCGCTCACGTTGTAGAGGTCAAAGTCCTTCATCGCTGCGGTCGGCCCGAAAGGTTGTACCTCGTCCTGCAGCGCAAGCCTTGCCGTTGGTCTGCTCGCGAATCTGACGTCCGCCTCTGCGGGCTTGTCCGCAAGCGCCAGGTCGCGCACGAACTCCTCCACCCTGCCCTTCTCGACGTTCTTCACGTTGGTGAGATAGGTGCCTCTTACGAGCTTAGACCGCATCTCGACTATCTGGTCTATGCCCATGGGCCTCCAGCGCTCCGGCATGCCCAGTATCGAGGTGTCGCCGAACTCTGGAGGCACCAGCGGGCCTATTGACACCTTGGGGTAGCCGAACCTGCCTATGAAAAGGTCTGTGGGTGAGCTTCCGATGAGCTCAAGCTTGCTGGTGAGCGGCTGCATCTTGAGCTTGTAGTAGTACCTTAACAGCGCGGGATCCCGCATATGCCTGTACACGATGTCCGAGCGCTTGACGTGCGGGGCGATGTCTCCGTTCCCGAGCTCCTCAAGGATCGAGAACCTGTCCACAGTATGATTCCTCATGGCATGCTTTTATCCTTTCTGCGTCGAAAGGCATGCACTGATTACAACGCCTAATTCGAACCGTCGACCTTGCTCCACAGCTCTTCGAAGTGCCTTTCCAGTGCAGCTACTTCCTGATCATCGCTGGTGACCTCAACGTGCTCTATGTTCCTGTGCATTCCCTTATATGTGAGATTCGCGCTGCCTGTCACTGCTGTGCCGTTGCATATGTAGAGCTTCTCGTGCACGAACGGCTCCCTTATCACCTTGAGCCTGATGTTCGCGCTGTTCCTAGACCTAAGCATCAGGACGAACATTGCCATGGCGATAACGGCTATGGGTGCGACTACGTAGTAGAACTTCAGGTAGAGGCCTATTGCAAAAAGGACAGAGAAATACGCCGTCGCCTTCGCATAGCCCATCATCTTATGCAGGCTCAGCGAGCCAAGGAACGACCCTCTGTACTCCAGCGCGTCAGGAGATGTGACAATGCGGACGCGCTTCCTCTTTGATGCGCGAAGAAGCGCTCTCGCATAGTAGTTGTCTATGTATGGCGACACTATGAGCAATTCTCTGCCTTTGCCGCTTATCAGCCCATCCACGAACATGTGCGATTCGCTGCCGCTGTAGTGCCGCTCCGTTTCCATCCGGTCCAACTCACAAAGAATACGATTAGCAAAGATAAAAAGGCACGGACTTCTGTCCTTTCTGGAGGTGGCGCTTTAATGCAGCGCGTATCCGCCGCTCCAGCTGCTGGTGTATGTAATGCTGCTCGGAACGCCATTGTTGTTATTTCCGCTGTAGTCCTTAGTGTCGCCGTTCAGGGGCCACCATCCCACAAGGTTCTGCAGGCGCGTCGGGGCGCCCCCGATGCCCTCTGCGTAGAGACCTTGTATCTCACTTGCCGAAAGCGAGGTGTTGTAGGTTTGGACGTTTGAGCTGAGACTGCTGAAACTACCAGTGCCTATATAGAAAGTGGAGAGCCCGATGATGATATTGGCGGTAGATGCAGGCGAACCTTGCGCACTCCCGCAAGGTTGATGTAAGCGATGCTGCATAGTTCCTAGGTCCTCACTACCTGGCACTGCCCGGGCCGCGCCCTAGGTGACAGCACTCCGCTGAATACGCCGAGCTGGAAAAGCGTGGCGAGGACAACGGATATGATGAGTATCGCCCATCCGTATGTCATGAGGCACTCCATCGCGGATTGGGACTTGGAGTTGCGGCAATTCGGTCTCGCGCCGCGCTCCTTGCATATCAAGCGCATCACATCCGCTAATAGTTATCAAGACATAAATAATCGTGCCTGCTACTGGCATCAGCTGCGCACTTCTATGCCTATGC
>CAZJQO010000021.1:0-7570 GCA_964548595.1 Microcaldota archaeon
GTTCTATATAGTGAGAGTGATGGCTGCCCGACACAACCGTGCTGCAGCGAACTGCCAGTTGAACAGAGAAAATGTCCTCTTTCAACCCTCAAACTGAACGCCGGGTGCTTTTGGAGCTCGAACTGATGGAGAGATTACCCAGTGCAAACAACGCGTCTTGGCAGACTCGTCATTGGCATGGTATGAGGCGAGCAGAGGGGTTGAGTTGCGCGCGCATGCCCAGGTTTAATAAGATAAGGTTGAAAATATGAAACAAGATCAGATGCCTGTAGACACGCCGAGAGGAGTGCGGGACTTTTCTCCACTCGAAGCAATATACAAAAAATATATAACCGGAGTGATAGAGGAGGTATTCAAAAAATTCGGCTTCTATCCCCTGGAAACCCCGCTGCTAGAAAATATGAGCGTGCTGAACACCAAGGCGTACGGGGAGGATTCCACCAACGAACTGTTTGTGCTCAGCGACGGGCAAACGGGCCTGAGGTACGACTTCACAGTGCCGCTCGCGAGATACGTGGCGAGCAACAGGGACCTGCCGCTTCCTTTCAAAAGGTACCAAATCGGCAGCATCTACCGCAAGGAGGAGCCGCAGAGGATGCGCGATAGGGAGTTCTTCCAGGCAGACGTGGACATAGTGGGCAGCGCGGAGCCGGCCAGCGACGCCGAAGTTATAGCGGCAAACGCCATGGCGCTAGAGGAGCTGGGCATGGCCGATTACTCGATACTGCTGAGCAGCAGGAAATTGAACGAGCTTGTGCTCGCGCAATTCGGTGTTGCGAAGGAAAAGATAGTGGCTGCACTGCGTTCTATAGACAAAATGCAGAAAATAGGCAAGGAGGAAGTAGCAAAATTGCTTGTTTCAGACGCCGGCATGGACGCGAAGAAAGCAGATGAGCTTCTGGGATTACTGGGCCAGCAGCAGGAGAACGGAGAGGTGCTGGAGAGGCTCAGTGCAAACATAGACGGCGCAAAAGGGGAGGTGGAGAAGATGCGAACCCTGCTGGCGCTTTTGAACGAGTACAAGCTAAGGGGCAGCGTGGTTGTGGATCTGTCTTTGGCGAGGGGCCTGGCTTATTACACCGGCTTCGTCTGGGAATTCGTGGTCTTCGAGGAGGGCAAGCGCCTGCCTACCCTGGCAGGTGGAGGCAGGTATGACAGCCTCATAGGCATGTATTCAGGCAAGCAGATTCCAGCCACCGGCTCTTCGCTTGGCATAAGCAGAATATTCTACCTTCTCAAACAGAGGGAAAACGGAAAGCGCACTTACGCGAAAGTATTTGTGGCGTACATAGGAGAGCAGAACGGCGCCTATGCGGTAAATGCAGCAACGATGTTGCGCGGAAATGGTGTATACACCGACATAAACAGCATGGGCAGGAACCTCTCCAAGCAGCTGGAATACGCCTCTTCGCTGGGCGTAGCGTGGGTGCTCATAATAGGCGACAAGGAGCGCGAGGCGAACAAGGTCAGGCTCAGGGACATGGCCAGCGGCACTGAAGAATTAATTAGCCTGCAGGAAGCAATAGAGAAACTGAAATGATCGCATGGCGAACGAGGGCAAGAAGGAGTTCGAGGAGATAACGCACCAGACCATTGAGAAGGGAGGCATACTGGTCAAGCTCTACTTCGACATGGAGAGCGACAAGCAGGAGGATCTGCAGCCGCTGATGGTCGATCTTGTAAACAACAGGCTGCTCAAAGCCCCGGGCGTGGTCTACTGCTACGGCACCATAGACGAGCCCCTTAAGGTAAAGGAAAGTTTCTCCACCAGCGCAGAAGTCACAGCGCTCTTCAACAGCCTTTGGCCGCTCGTGAACGTGATGTTCAATTTCACTCCTGCTGCGGTAGAGGTGCTGAGACCCGCAAAAGATTACATGCTGAAGCAGGTTGAGCTCCAGGCGCTGCTGCTAAACGTGGCGCAGATATCAATGGAGTACAACAACTACGTGCTCAGCAGGGTGCTGAAGCCCGAGGATTTCGAGAAGATAAAGGAGCAGACGCAGCGCAGGGAGGAGCTGGGCAAGAAGCTGATGGAGAAGAAGGACGGCAAGGGTCAGTAGTCGTTCATTCAGCCGCATTCCTTAGGAAGAGCCTCTTCAGTATGAGGCTCGGCCTGTCCATGTCTCCGTATGCGGAGAGGAAGCCCTCGGTGCCAAGCATTTTCATTGTTCTCATTACGATTTCAAGCTTCCTCGAGTCTAGCGAAGAGTAAAGTTTTGTAATGAGCCTGTGGAGCCTCATGTCAGTGCCAAAACTCCGCTCGAAGAGACGCTCGTACTCGTCCAGGCTGGTGCCGCTGCTTATGTGCTTCTCTATCGCCTTTGCCGCAAGCAATGCAGCGCCCCCTCCGAAGACTATGCCTCCGCCTGTGGTGGGCTTTACCTGCCCAGCCGCATCTCCGACAAGCAGCACCTCCTTTTGCGCATCTACTATGCGGCCTGCTTTCTGCATCGGTATTATGCTGGCGTAGCCCTCGCGGCGTTTTCCCCTGTCCAGCGCCTCCGCCACTTCCTTTATCTTCAGGAACTTGCCGAAGGCCGCCTTGCTGTTCCCGTACCTGGAGTCTATGCCTATGCCCGCCTCGATCACATCTCTGCTGTTCGGGCAGAGCCACGCAAAGAACTTCGGCGCTACCGCGCTCTCGAAGAACAGGTCCACTTTCTTCCTTTCCGCAGCCTCTACTTCGAACTCCATCTTGTACGTTAGCGTCTGCCTGCTTACGCTGCCCATTCCGAAGTGCTTCGCCACTCCTGATACCGCGCCATCGGCGCCGACTATGATGCCGTTCTCGTGCATCTCATCGAGCTCTTTTCCGTACACCCTGGTCCCGGTGAGCACCTCCGCGCCTGCGTCAACAGCCTGGTCGTAGCATGCAAGATTGAGCTGCTCGCGGTCGAGCACGTAGGCCTGAGGTGCCCTTGCCATTATGTGCATGACAGACTTGCCTATGTGTACGTCAGCACCATAGAGCGTGTTTGTTATGGCCTTCCTGTAATTCACGCGCAGGCCATCCATTCCCTTTATCGACACTATGCCGCTAGCCATGGGTGGGTACCCTATGCGCTTCTTCTGGTCGTAAACGTGCACTTCTATCCCGGAAGCCGCAAGCTCCCTCGCTGCTATCAGCCCGGATGTACCTGCACCGACAACGTGCACTCTTCTGCGCATAAAACAAATACCTTTGCTTACTCTTATTAATGCATATTACTCATATATCCTCTGAATTTTGAGGGCATCAGATGAGCTTAATAGTGACTGTGCTGATAGCGTTCATATCTATAATGGTACCCGGCTTCTTCCTCGCCCTCGCGCTGCTGAAGAAGACAAAGCTCAACATGCTGGAAATAAGCGTCATAGGCTTCATCTTCGGCCTGATATTCCCGACAGCGGCCACGTGGCTCGAATCCTACCTTATGAATTATATACACGCGTTCAGTTTCTCCGCAGGACTCTACGGTGCAAATGTGGTAGTGCTGACGATACTCGGAATAGCGCTCTGCATACAGCAGGGCGCGTTCTCGCGCTTCGGCTCGTTCCTGCCAGGAAGGAAGCAGGTTGCCGCATACTCCTCAAGGCTCTCCGAGCTTCGCGGCGAAATATCCAAGCTCGGAATAGAGATGGAGCTCGTCAGGAAGCACGAGCGCGAGGAGGAAGAACTTAGGGCTAGGCATGTGCAGGAGGAGCACGCTTCAGCTTCTCTGCCGCACGAGGAGCAGGAGAAGCTAAAGGCGCTTCACGCCCAGGAGGAAAACAAGCTCGAGGAGGAGCACGAGAAAGAGGAGAGGGTACTGCTCAGCAATGGCAAACCGGGCTTCAGCATAGGCAAGAACTGGGCGTGGATACTGTTGATAGCTTTCATGCTCTTCACCTTCTACACCAGGATGCTCAGCATAGGCATAGCGGCCAACTTCTTCGAGTTCGATCCTTATTTCGACATGCAGAGCACGATGTCGATACTTACCTACGGCTACCAGTATCTCTACGACACATCGGCATGGCCTACTGCCATAAACGGCACGCCGCACAGGATCGAACCGCTGATGCCGTACCTCGAAGCCTACTGGTACGAGATCTCCAACCCTCCCGGCAACGCCATAAGCACTGCGCTGCTCAGCGACGTCAGCAGCGTGTATCCGCCTATAACGGCCGCGCTTCTTGTCTTCATAATATTCTTCTTCCTGTACCATGGCTACGGCGAATATCCCGCCGTGATAGGCGCCGGCCTTGCTACCGCTATGCCGGCACTGATCACCACTTTCATAGCAGGCGAGCAGCTGCTGGAGCCCTGGGGCATCTTCGCCATGTTCTTCTTCTACGGCGTGTACCTGCTCGCGGCGCAGCATCCCAAGGACCTGAGGTTTGCCGTGCTGGCTGGCATAGCCTATTCAGCAAGCTTCCTAGGGGCCCATTACTACACTGTAATAGCAGGTGTGTTTGCCATCTACATAGTGCTTCAGGGAGCGCTGGATGTGTTCAGGAGCAGGAACATGAGGGATTTCTACAGGATGAACATAGTGGTAATAGCAATAATAGCAGCGTTCTTCGCTGTCTTCGATCCATACGGTTCGGTGCTTACGGACAAGGTGCCTGGCATACTTGGAGTGCCTGTGACTGTAGCGTTCCCGCTGGTGTCGCTTGTGCTTGTCGCGCTGTTTGATTACGGCCCTGCGCTTGCCCAAAAGCGCGGCATAATAAAGCGCATAAGCATCACGGAGCGCTTGGGCTGGCTTGTCGCGCTAGCTGTACTGGCCCTGTTGCTTGTACTCTTCACGCCGCTTGGCGCATCTGTCAAGGGTTACCTGAGCCTCAGCTCTCACTACACCACTCCCTCCACCGCCCTTTTCATGACAGTCCAGGAATACGCACCCACGGGCTTCAACTTCGACTTCGGAGCTGCAGGCTTCGGTATAATAGGCGATAGCGTAGGGGGCGTGGACATAATAGTGTGGCTGGTGCTTATACTGTTCACAATCCTTGCAGTGCGCGCTGCCGTCTCCAGGGACTCGAAGTTCAGCATACTTGCGATCGCAGCAGTCTGGCCGCTTGCTGTTGCAGGCATGATTGAGGTGAAGTACATGCCGCACTTCGGTGTAGCGTACGTACTTGCGATCTGCATAATAATAGGCGAACTGCTGCTTGTGCTTAACGGCAAGTCGCACGAGCGCGCAAGGTATGCGGTGATGGGCATAGCTGCGATTGTGCTGTTGCTGGAGTTTGTACCAACGTTTGCGAGCATAGCAGCCGCGAACGGCCAGACGTGCACACAGATAAACAGCACGGGCAACGCGCTGGCATCAGACCTGTACTGCAACACGGTGCCGCAGGCATGGCTAAGCGCAACAGCATGGATGAGAGAGAACGTGGGGCCATACGCGCCCAGAATACTCTCCTGGTGGGACTACGGGGACTGGATAAACTGGTTCGGGAACAGTAACGCTGTGCTGAGGGGAGACAACTCGATACCGAAGCTGGACTACGTAACAGCGGCAAGGTACGTTCTCGGAGCAAGCAGCGGCTACGGGCCAAGCAACCTCGCCAGCTTCATGAACAATGTGACTTATGCCAAGTATGTGGTGTTTGACAACGCGCTTACAGCAAAATGGGAGGCGCTCGACTTCCTGGCATGCGTTGGCACCAACCAGACGAGCAAGGACTTTGCAGCAGCGGCAGGGAAGGCGGTAGGCGAGCCCTACCTTCTGGGTACGTCGCAGTGCGAACTGACACACGATCCGGCATACCTGCTTGTTCCGGTGTCGACCAGCAGCGTCAACGATTACTGCCACCTGCCCGGCAACGTAACGGCGCTGCGCACACGCATGGTGGCAGGGGAAACTATACTGAACCAGACGTACTGCGCGCCAACAAGCTACAAGGGCAACGCCGCCACGCTTCTGGCGTCTAACGGCACCGCGACTAACATACTACTTGCGCCAAACAACCAGCTGTTTCTGGGAATAAGCAACGTTAGCGGGCAGGAGTTCCTGACCTTCATAGCCCTCTACCTGCCGAACGGGCCAAACGACACAATAACAGATGCCCCGACAGATTTCTACAACAGCAACTACTACAGGGCGTTCTACCTTGGCAACCTGCCCGGCTTCACGCTTGCATACCCTGGCAACTTCACAGGCATAAACTATGTCAACCAGACGGTGCCAGTGCTGATATACAAGCTTGACAACTATACGGGCCCGCCGCCAAAGGTCACGCCAAAGGATCCTTGGATAGTGAACAACTTCTCCATGCCCGGCTAGTCTTTTTGAGTACTTCCTGGAAAATCGCGGTTGCGAGCTGTCTCCTTCAGGCGTAGGCGGCGTGCTGCACTTGCCGGTAGCCGCTGCCTTTCATCAAAAGCCCCGCATGCGCGAAACAGTGGCGCAACCCCTCTGCGCCTAGATAGAACCTTTAATCCAGTCTTCGAAGCGAAGCATGTTTGCAAGAATCTCGCCGCCGGGTTTCAGAGATAAAATGTATTTGGTAACTATTGGGTTTTCACACGATATTTCTATGTTTACAAAGCCGGTGAGTTTCTGCCAGTTTTGAATGTTCTCCGGCAGTTCCTTGTTTGCCTCATTGTATGCTTCAAAAATGCCTTGTGTTTTAATAATCGACAGCAAGTCGTGTATGTACCTGGCACTGTCAGATGCGTTTCCGTACAGCAGATCGCGGGTTTCTAGTATCTTCTGCTGCTCCAAAGCATTTCTCTTCGCTTCCTCAGAGCCAGGTAATTTGTTCTTCTGGTTGTCGTACTTTTCAGTAGTGCGCAACACTTCAGTCCAAACGTCTCTAGCCTCTCCATGCGCCGGGTTTGTAGGCACTGTATCTGCAATATGTGTTCTATGCCAGCGCATCTTACCACAAGCATTTCTCTTGTCCCTGTATTTATGCGTTGTCTTTGGGGCAAGCGTTAAATTCCTTCCCTGACATATAGCCGCATGCCCATCGACAGCGAGGAAGTAGAGGCGGTACAGAACCTGCTGTGGCCAGGCGAGCTGGTAAGGCTCACCGTCAGGCAACGCCGCGTGGGTCCCGGAGGCGCTGTTATCACTCCCACTTCAGTGGTGGCCACAAATAAACGCCTGATAATACTGAACAGGGCAACGCTCGGAATACGGCAGGACTACGAAGTCATACTCTACAGGCAGATAACGAGCGTCAGGCTGGAACGCGGCGTCATATCCTCTTCTGTGTTCGTCAGGGTGCAGGGCTACGACACAGACAAGGGTCTGCTCGGAGGCAGCGGCAAGCAGGAGGGCGAGATAGACGGGCTCAACAACACAGACGCCAGACTGCTGGCAGACTTCATAAACCAACAGCTTGCTGGCTTAAACGGCTCAGGCAACGAAGAAGAACAGGCGACAAAGCAGGCGCGTGGCGCTCAGCAGGCAGGCCACATATACTGTAGCGCATGCGGGGCCAGAAACGACGCAGACGCTCGCTTCTGCAGCAGTTGCGGTGCCGCCCTGGAACGGGCGCCATAGGGCAAAGTATTTAAGCATATAATGAGCATATGCTTGTATATCCATAAAAAATACATTCCAGTTTAGGGGTCTTCCTACTAAAAGGTAAC
>CAZJQO010000022.1:0-21557 GCA_964548595.1 Microcaldota archaeon
GTCTGATACAGGACTTTGCCTTTGGAAGACAGGACAGAGACGGCGAAGTGCTTGGCGTTGATGTCAATTCCGAGGACGTTCTTCCTCTGTGGAAGGGGAGCGTCGTCTTTGGACAGGTATGCGACAATCTGAAGGTCGGATGTCAGCCCATACGTCTTGCAAGCCCAGCCGCCGGCGAGGAGGCCGTGGTACCTCTGCCAGTTTCGGTTCCTCACAAGAGGGACTGCAATCCTGTCTCTCGGACGGATTCCAAGTTCCACGAAGTCAAAAGAATTGGTGGGGAAGGTCTTGCAGTTTCTTGGAACATTGAATTGCACAGTCAGTCGCCTTGCTTTTCCCTTGCTCTTCCAGACCTTCCTTTCGAGGTCGCAGACAACCTGAACGTTGAAGGAAGTGTTCTTTTTGATAGAAGTATAAACTTTTCTATGGAACTCCATAAAGGTCATACAATGGTCTCTCTCATCAAAAATCCTGTTGAACTCCGAGAGTGCAGATTGATTGAATTTGGAGAGAATAGTTTCCTTTCTCGTAGTCGGTTCTATCTGCAACAGAATAGCACGTTTCATACCTTGACCAAAGATACCTTATCAGTCAAGGTTTATACATTTTCGCTCAACTTCCTCCCAGCCTAAAGGCAGGGGTTTCCATTGAGATGTCATAATGAGTGTTGGCAGCACGCTGGAGAAACTGTTGGCGGGCAGATGGATAGCCGGAGCCGGCATCAACGATGCGGTGCTAAGGGCCGAGGGGCTGAATGCGCTAGGCATGAGCGCCATATTGAATTATCTTGGCGAGGAGTTTACTGAGCAAAGCGACGTAGAAGAGACCGTGCTCACGTACGCCAGGCTGATAAACAAGATAGCGAGGGAAAGGGCGATAGCAAGCATATCTGTTAAGCCAACGCAGATCGGGCTCAGGATAAGCAGGCGACTGGCGGCCAGCAATTACGCAAGGATACTCAGGGTTGCAAGAAGCAAGAATGTGTTCGTGTGGTTCGACATGGAGACGTACGACACGGTAGACGCGACGATTGCGCTCTACAGCAGGCAGGTGGCAAGGAAGGGGGTGGGCATATGCCTGCAGTCGAACCTGCTGCGCAGCCATGAAGACGCAAGGAAGATAGTTGGCATGAAGGGGATAGTGCGCCTGGTGAAGGGCGCATACACCGAGCCCCCGGCGCTCGGGGTAGGCGGCAGGAAAGAGGTCACGCGCAACTATTCAAGTATAATGAACTACCTGTTCAGGAACTGCGGTGAATTCACAATAGCCACCCACGACGACTCTATGATACGCGAGGCGATGGTGCTTAGCAGGTCGTACAGGCGGAACGTCACCTACGCGATGCTCAACGGAATAAGGGGCAGCTACGCGCAGCGTCTCGTGGGCGCAGGCAACAGCGTGGCGATCTATGTTCCGTTCGGGTCCAGGTGGCTCGATTATGCCTCTAGGCGCCTGCGCGAGCGGGGGCATGCCGCCCTGGCTCTAAGGTCGGTGTTCGGTGGCTAGCTTGCTGTACGAGACAATGCATGATGCTTATGCGGACACCAGCCTAGGCAGGCTGCACTGCAAGGAGCACGAGGCCGATGGCCCCTGTGTATTGTTCATCCACGGCCTGGCTGCGAGCACACTTTCGTTCAAAAGGCTGGTGGGAGAGCTGCCGGAGAGCATGCATGTGTGTCTGCTTGACATGCTGGGCCACGGGCTTTCCGACGCACCGCGCGTCGAGTATACGCTTGAGACGCACGCTCGCGCTGCAGCCGAATTCACCAGGCTCAAGAAACTGGAGCCCTGCTGCGTCTTCGGTCATTCGTATGGCGCCCTTGTAGCGGCCACGCTGCTGAAGCACGGAATTCAGGCCAAGGGCCTTGTAATCGAGGATCCGGCGGGGCTTGGAGAGCGAAGCAACGATTCACAGGCGCTTGAAGTTTATGAGGAGAGGCTTGTCAGGGAGGCGCTGGAGCTGAACCCCAGGGAGTATGTGGTCAGGAGCATGGTGCACTCTGTAGTGACCGGAGCCAACGAGATAGCGCCCAT
This sequence comes from Microcaldota archaeon, assembly GCA_964548595.1. GTDB lineage: Archaea > Micrarchaeota > Micrarchaeia > Micrarchaeales > CABMGC01 > JAJYVH01. The sequence goes on from CAZJQO010000022.1 coordinate 2,035, forward strand.
GCTGAAGGGAGCGGGCGTGCCCGTGATGGTGATATGGGGCAGCAACGACAACGAGCTTGCGGGGCAAGGGAATGTTTCTGGCGCAGAGTATGCGAGGCGGCTCAGCAACTCGGTAAGGGGCAGCAGGTTCGAGCTGATTCGGGGAGCCGGTCACACGCCGCACTACACCAACGCAAAAGAAATAAGCGCACTCTTGTCTGGCTTCGTGGGAATCAGGGGCTAGTTCTTCTCTCCCTTGCTGCCGGCGCCTGCTACTATGTTCATCATTCCCCCTATGCCACAGCCGCAGCCCGAGCCTGGCGGCTTGCATATGTTGCCGAGCCTTGGCGCCTCCATGCCCTCGAGGTACTTTGTGTCTAGCTTCTGCAGCACGCTGTAATCTCTTTTCGTCTTTCTCCAGTAATCGAGCTCCTGCTGCCTGTTGAACACCGCGCTGACCGATGCCCTGAGCAGCGCCTTGGTCATATCGATTACCATCCCGGCTCCCTTATTGCCCTCCCCAGAAGCGAGGTTGCCTAGGTAGGCGAAGCTGTAATTGGCACCCGTCTGGAAGAGGAGCCTGTCCATCATGCCCAGTTTGCCAGACCAGTTCGGCAGGCGCTTGGCCCAGTAAGCCGTGTGCTTCGCAGCAGCGCCGAGCAGCTCCTTCTGCTCGTACGTCATCATGTCTGACAAAAAGAATCCGCTTTTAATTATGCTGAGAGGCACGAAGAAGAGAGGAAGTATGAGCGACGGGTAGTCGTTCAGCCTTGAAACGAGCTCAGTAGTCTTTACAGTGTCATCCGGAGTCTCCCCAGGCAGCCCCATGACGAGCGTGCAGTGCGGTATTATGTAGTTGTCAACCATTATGCCCATCCCCTGCTCCACCACCTCAGGCCAGTCCTCCGGCTTCCACGGCTTCACCTTGCCTATCATGTACCTGTTCATTATCTTTGGCGAGCCAGACTCTATGCCCGTCTGGAAGCCCGAGAGGTTGCGCTCGTTGAGCCCCGCGTAATAGGCGAAGTCCTCGGTGATGCGCGGATTGCTGAGCGCGCTGGCGAAGGTGCTGTGCGTGAAGGAGAGCTGCTTGCCGAAGCTGGCCATGTCCTTCACAAGGTCAACTATGTGGTGGTTTATGCGCCACTCGCCCACCTTTGTGCCATATCTCAGCGTGTCTTCGGAAAGAAGCGTGATATTGTTAACGTATGGAGATTTAGAGTTGAGTTCAACTTCCTTCAGTATGAGCTCCTTCGGTATCCATTTGAAGCCCGACATGAGCTCGAGATCGCAGAACTGGCAGCCTCGGCCGCAGCCCCTGCTTATCTCCACCATGCCCCAGAAGCTCGGTCCCTTCATCGGATACGGGTCAGGCCTCATCTTGCTGCTCGGCGTCTCTGTTTTCCTGCCGTTTATCCTGCCGTTAAGCAGGTCGTCCCAGAATTCCTTGCCGAGCGCCTCTGCAGGTCCCACCACTATGTGGTCTATGCCTATGGCGTCCTGCTGCGTGGTGTCGACATCCATCTCCCAAATACCGGGGCCGCCTGCAACTACTTTCGCGCCCGGATGGTACTCCTTTATGTTCTGCACCAGCCTCTTGAAGAAGTACCTGTTATAGGGCTCCTTCCCGCCCGTCAGGCCGACCATGGTAGTTGTCGCTGGCCCGAAGCCCAACGGGTCCATGGTGGAGACGAGATACACACGGCCGTTGACCTTGCCAATGCCCTGCGGCGTTGCCACAGCCACATCGTATCCCAGGTTTGAAAGATACGCCTCTATCTTCCTCAACGCAAGTATCGAGAGCTCGGCTATGCCTCCCTTGTTCGGAACCTCTGTGAAGAACTTGGCTTCTATGCTCTTCTGTATGCGCTTCGGCAGAAGGTCGCGCGGCACGCAGGCCACGAAGCCGGCCATGAAGCTCAGGTTGTAGTTGTGCATGCACGACTCATCGGCTGTAACCACGAAGTCGTGCATTTTTGCATCGTTTATGACATCGTTTCCCAGTACCCCACCCTATGTCTGATGCGCCAGAGCTTGGAAAATATAACAGAGTGCTATAGGGTGTAAGATGTAAACCTATTTACGCCTTTTCCTCAGCGCTTCCGCTATTTCCCAAAACAACAACGGAGCCGAACTTCTTGCGCCTCTCCGCAAGCATCCTTTCGGTCTCGCCGGCCCTCTTCGCGCCAGTCTCATACTCCACGGCAACCCTCTTGCCGTTGCTGTAAGCAATCACATCGGGCCCGTAGGAGCTGTTGTACACCCTCCCCGGTATCCCGTGCTCGTTCAGGTACCTGCTGATCAGATGCACCATTATGTCGTGCTCGGCGCTGTTCCTCGGCATTGTGATGTACCAGATTCCTTCATATGGTGTCTCCGTCACAGCGTGATATTTCAGTAAGCCGCTCTTAATTAATCCTGTCGCCGCGTTGATCGTTTCCTCTTCAGAAAAGCCCTCCTTCTCCAGCTTCTCTACAAGCTCCCTCCTGCCTACGACCTTCTTAGCCAGCTCAATTATCCTGTAGCTTGGGTCCTTCGTCCTCGCTTCAAACCTTGTGCATCTAACTATTTTTGTCTTTTCCTTTGCCACCTGCACCAACGCGTACCCTCTTGGCAGCTCACGCATCACTTTCCTGACTTCCATGAACCTGTTGTACTCTGTTCCTGCGGCGACCATATTGGCGACGTAGTTCTGCTCCTCGGGCTCCCGCTGTGCAAATGCTATCATGGTCGCGGAGTTGCTCCTTATCTCTTTGCTCAGCACCTTCGCGCGCTGTGAAATTGCGATTATGCCTATTCCGTACTTCCTTCCCTCAGCCACCAGCCTTCCAATTACTGGGCTGTCCTGCAGCTTCTCCGCCTCGTCTATGACCAGGTAAAAAGTTCTCCTGCCTCCTTTGGACCGATCCTCTTCCAGAGGGCCAGCCAGCATGTTTGTGTACACCTTTCGAAGCATGCTCTCTATGTAGATGCTCTGCGCCTCGTGGCTGTGCAGGCTTGCGAGCGAGAAGATACTCCTTGCGCCCATTATCCTGCCTATCGAGACGCTTCTGGCGAAGCTCTCGCTTGTTATCGCTGCCAGCCGCTTCTCGAGCCCGTCCAGTATGTTCGCCTCAGGCCTGCTCCTCGCGTTCGCTTTGAACCTCTTTATAGAGAATAACAGGCCGCGCATTGTCGGCTCTGCGTCCTTCTGTAGGCTTATCCAGTACGTATACCCTATGCACCTGTGGAGCATCGAGTACTGCACCTCCCCGAGGTGCAAGATTCGCCTGAGCATACCTGCAATCTCAGCCGTCCTCTCCCGCTCCGTCAGGCCGTCCAGGTCGAATGGATTTATAGCGTGTATTCCCGCATCGTAGACGCTTGCGCCTATGTCCTTGGCGTGCTCCGCGTACTCGCTGTGCGGATCCAGCACTATGAAATTGGCGCCTGTCCCGGCCAGTTGCTTCAGGATCAGCTTTGCCACGTTGCTCTTGCCGGCGCCGCTCTCTCCTGTTATCATTATGTGCGGGTTGAGGTTATGCGCCGGGTCTAGCCTCATGCTTTTGAAGTACCTCCTCTTCCAGCGCCACCTCAAAACACCAAAGCGCCTAACAAGGCGCAACTCGCGGTGGACTTTTCCAAGTACTATCTCTTTTTTGTTTTCCCAAAACATAGAATCACCATAATGATGCGCATGCGCAGCTTGCGAAACTTTTTTAATCTGTTTGCGCAGAATAGCGTATGCAAACAAAGTACGTAGTGGTCATGGGCTCGCTCATGAGCGGCATGGGCAAGGGAGGCGTAACCTCCTCGCTGCTCAAGATGTTCCAGCTGCACGGCTACAACGCTTTTCCCCTGAAGTTCGACGGCTATCTCAATTATGACTGCGGCACTATGAACCCGTTCAGGCACGGCGAGGTGTTTGTGCTGGACGACAAGAGCGAGGTCGACATGGACTTCGGCATGTATGAGCGCTTCCTCGACAAGAATCTGACGAACGTGCTGTCAATAACAGGCGGCAAGCTCTTCTCCAGGATAATAGAGAAGGAGAGGCGCGGAGAGTACCTCGGCGAGGACGTGCAGATGATACCGCACCTGACCAACGAGATAATCGGCATGGTAGAAGGGGCTGCAAATAAGGAGCGGGCAGACGTGCTTGTCATAGAGGTTGGCGGCACTGTAGGCGACCTGGAGAACGGCTACTTCATAGAAGCCATGAGGCAGATGGCGGCCAAGCACACTACCGTTTTTATCAATTTAACGTACGTTCCTGTGGTTGATGCGGTCGGCGAGCAGAAGACGAAACCGGCGCAGCTGGGCATAAGGGGCCTGCTCCAGCTCGGCATAAAGCCTGATTTCCTTGTGTGCAGGTCCGAGAAGCAGCTCGAGGAGCGCACTGCAGAGAAGCTCGCACTCTACTCCGGCATGCCCAGGGAGCGCGTGATAGACGACTCGACGCAGCGCACAGTCTATGCGCTCCCGCTTCATTTCATGGACCAGCACCTTGACACCATGCTGCTCGACGGGCTTGGCATGGCGCGGCGCAGCGTAAACGCAAAGCAGCTCAGCTCGTGGAAATCGCTTGTGGCAAGGATAGACGGCCAGGAAAGGAAGGTGCGCGTCGCGATAGTGGGCAAGTATGTGTATTTGAAGGATTCCTATGTGAGCGTCAAGGAGGCGCTGGTGCACGCGTGCGCGCTCAACGACGTCAAGCTCGAAGTGGACTGGATAGAGTCCGAGGAGCTGGAGAACGGCAAGCACAGGCCTGAGGAGTTGCTCAGCGGTGCAGACGCTATAATAGTGCCAGGCGGCTTCGGCAAGAGGGGCACAGAGGGCATGATAGCGGCCATAAGGTACGCCCGTGAGCATCGCGTGCCTTTCCTTGGCCTCTGCCTTGGCATGCAGCTCATGGTGATAGAATACGCGCGCGATGTCTGCGGCCTCAAGGATGCAAATTCGTCTGAGTTCGACCCCGCCACGAAGCACAAGGTCATAGCGCTCATGGAGGAGCAGAGGGGAGTAAGGAAGAAGGGAGGCACCATGAGGCTCGGCGACTGGGCTGCCAGGGTGAAGAGCGGCACCATCATGCGCGACGCGTACAAATCGGGCATAGTGCACGAGAGGCACAGGCACAGGTATGAGTTCAACAACAGGTACAAGGACATTATGCAGCGGAAGGGCCTGGTGATAAGCGCCACAACGCTTGACGGCTCGCTTGTAGAGAGCACTGAGTGGCCCGATTCGTTTGGCATCGGCACGCAGGCGCACCCTGAGCTGAAGTCCAGGCTCGAGAGGCCCGGTCCGCTCTTCGTGGCGTTGATAAAGCAGGCTGCGTCGCAGAAGCGTTAGCCCCTGCCCTTTTTTCCCTGCGCAAGCTTCCTTGCAAGCGCAAGCTCGCGCACGCCGGCGTGCATGCCAGGCGTCTCCAGCACTATGGGCTTCGACCTTATCTCGTCGTTGCAGAAAAAGCCCTCGAAGCCCTTGGCGCCTATATGGCCGAAGCCTATGTTTTCGTGCCTGTCGAGATGCGAGCCGAGCCCATACTTGGCGTCGTTCATGTGTACAGCGCCAACGTGCTCCAGGCCCACGCCCCTGAATATGTCGTCCACCACTTCCCGCTTCCTTATGTCATAGCCGGCAGCGAAGAGATGGCAGGTGTCGAGGCAGAAGCCAACGCCATCCACACCGGATAGCTCCCTAAGCTGCAGCAGGTCCTCGATGCTGGAGCCCATGCTGTTGCGCTGCCCCGCTTCGTTCTCGAGCAGCAGCCTGACAGTCTCTGTTTTGCCGCACGCGCTTGCAATCGCCTCCGCTGCCCGCTTCATTCCAGCTTCCTTCCCCTCGCCGAGGTGGCTGCCCATGTGCGCCACAAGCCTGCGTATGCCAAGCAGCTCGCACCTCGCTACCGTTTCGCGGAGCGCATCAACCGAGTGATCGTAAACGCTCTTGCGCGGAGAAGCCACGTTCGGAAGGTAAGGCATGTGCGCCACAGGCTCTATCCCTGTTCCCTTCTGCTTCGATTTGAAGCAGAGCGCCTCTGCTTCGCCTATGTGCTTCATCTCCCAGCCCCTCGGGTTGCTTAGGAAGAGCTGCATGCAGGTGCAACCAAGTTCCTGTGCCCTTTCGAACGCCAGGCATACGCCCCCGGCCACGGAGACGTGGTAGCCTATCCTGAGCATGTTTAGTCTACGAGCCACATTTTATTACTGTTTTGTCTACCCTAAAGGCAAATTATTAATAGCAAGGAAACCAATCACTCAGTGCTGTTTTTCATGCCATCTGATGTTAAAACGAGCAATGTGCTAAGCGCCGAACAAACCAAGGTGCTCTTGGCAGTGCAAGACGAACCGGGCGTCAACATGGAGGAGATAGCCGAAATGGCAAGGCTAGACATAGGCATGGGTCGCAGCATTCTGTCAGACACATTCTATGCAGTCAAAGCTCTTTACGAGGAAGGGCTCATAAGATCCCAGCCCAGGTTCAGGAAAGCTTGCGAAGGGGTCTTTTCTGGCGGTTATCCCGGTCATTTCCAAAAAACATTGGTGAAATTCTGGCTGACAAGTAAAGGCAGAGGGAAGGCAAATCAGATTATAGAGGAACTGGAAAGGGATGGTAAGCATGGCTCCCTGCTCGGCGTTTCGCGGAGGTGATTGATGTGGGCACGCGTGAAATATCAGGCGCATCAGCGGTTGTCAGTGCTGCTCTCCGTGATACTGGAACTAACGGGCACACGACAGTAATGCACAGCGGGGCTGCCGGGCCAGATGGCAAAGCAAAGCATACAAGCGAGCAGATTGGGGACCAGGTGCTCGTAAACATGCTGAGGAAACACTCAGCTGCCACCAGATTCGATGATTTGAGGAAAGAGTTTGCAGAGCAGCGTGTAACCCCTGGCACGTTCACTCGTGTATTTGTCTGTTATGCCGTACGGAAAAAGCTGGTAGAGGTTGCCCATAGGGAGATGGTAGATTCCAGCAAGAAACTGAAGCCCGAAGATTTCGCTTCCTTGTATCGGCGCGACTTGGAGCTATGCGAGAAGCTGACCGAGGAGATGTGCGATAGGAAAGGGAACAGAGCCAATGCTGCGGTGACGCTCCGCTATGTTCCTTTTGTGCTTACAACAGAAGGCATCGCAATGGCGAGAGGGCTTGATCCTTCTGCAGATGAGGCCTAAAAGTGTGTTTGTTGGGGATGCGGAAATCGCCTTTCACGCAGCTCAACGAGACGAGCGTGGGCTGGGGCAGGGGGCGGGTTTCCCCGCCGACTACAGAACCGTGCCTCTCCACCTGGTAGCGTATCCCGCGCTTGTGCACGTATACGGTAAGCTCGTACCAGATGTCCCCTCCTGCGCGGGAACTCTCCGCGCAAAGATTTGCGAGTTCCGCGATGCAGTGCACCAGCTCACGCAAGTCACCGCGTTCGCGCGTGGCACCATATCCTGTCTTTTCCTGTCCATGCTCTACGCTCACTCTCGTCATATCACCCAGAAGCAGAAGCGGCCAAGCCGATGGCATAAGCCACGTCATCGTTTGTATAGCGCTTCGACCTGCGCTCTTACCTGATATTTTATCTAAGTAAAAGTATTTATATCTTTGGTGTTATCTTGTAGTAAAGTATATAAGCTTTTAGCGAGGAATAATAGCGCCGGCAAGGCCGGCATCACTCAGAAGCAGGGCGGCGCAAGCCGCCCACATTGGTTTTGGTTTGTACAGGCTCCAGATAAGTGCAGAGACGCTCGTCGGCATGCTGGTGGCGCTCCTCTCTGTATTTGTGTTGCTCTCCCTATTCGCAGGGGCGCACGCATTCACGCTGCATGCCTACGCTGCGATACGTAACATAAGTGAGGCTTTGGGGGTTGCCGCGTTGGTGTGGTAATGTGGTAATGTGGTGATGTGGTGATGTGGTGATGTTGTGGCAAAGCTTTTCCTGATATCGCTTGACCTGCTTGTTGCGTTGCCGATACTCGGCGTGGCCTCGCTGCTCCTCTTCTCCAGCATATACTCGTCGCAGACCTATGCGCTCGGCATCGCCAGAGGGCAGTACAGCCAACTGGGTGCGTTCGAAGTGTCGCAGGAAGCGGCTCCGGCACTTGACAGCAACGCCACCAACTATACAAGCGCGGAGAGCATAACATATGGCATTGAGAGCAGAACTGGTTTCACACTCGAGCTTCTCAGGCCGAAGGTCAACCTGTGCTCAGGCATCTGGCAGGCATGCAGGATTGTCACAGTTTCAGGCGTTCCTTATCTTTTGGTGGTATCCAATGAGGGCTCAGTCCAGCCTTGAGTTCCTGCTTGTAGGCAGCGCCGTAGCTGCCATGTGCCTGTTCGTGGTTACTTTCTACGCGCACAACCTGCTTACCCAGGCGAATGCGATCTCATCGCTTGCAAACGGCACGCCAATCAGTTCCTACTACGGTTCTCTTTCCAGCCTGCTCGACGCTGCAGCAACGCCACAGACAGACCCGCAGACAAACTATACCCTGCAGCAATCTTATTCCGCTGATATATCGGGCAGGTACGAGTACCTGGAATACTCGCTTAGCTCGCCCTCGTATCTTGCGAACCTCACGCAGTTCAGCCACTGCATCCAGGTGGGCTTCTTCGGGCATCCGTACAACATCTCCGACCAGTGCGGCACAGATGATGCGTGGTACTACTTTTCAGGCTACGACTGCATGGCCATGGCCGGCACCTTCTGCATAGTGCCGAGCAACTCCAGCTACTATGTGCTGCAGACAACAGGCAGCAGGAGCTACGCCTACAACTTCACTCTCACGCTCAGCACGCCATACGGCCTTATGCGGTCGCAGCTCAGCAGCAACGCACGCGGCTCCGCGCTGTTCCTTGCTGGCTCGCCAGTCGGGAACGCGGAGGTTGTCGGCGTAAGCAGCACAGAAACGGCTACAAGCGCGTACGTGCTCGGGAGCAGCTCCGGTCAGCATCTCGTCAATCAAACAGCATATGCTGATTATTCCCAGGCCAAGAACCTGCTGTACCCTTTGCTCGCGTTCTACAACGGCACCGGCGCAGGCTCGAGCACGCAGGCGAGCATAGAGCAGGCTGTAGCGTACTTCAACAGTACAGAAAGGGGAGTGGTGGGAAGCAGCGTGCAGCCAACAAGCTGCGAGGTTCAGGGTGATGAGTATGTGTGTGCTGCTTCCTCGCCTTTCCTGTATGCGATAAACGTCACTCTCGGCTCCGGCTTCTCTGGCGTTAACGAGACTCTGTACTACCTGGGCTCTGAAATAAGCATAAGGGGCTAGCGCATGAAGGCTCAGTTCGCAACTACGGAAGCAATCGTTTCGCTTCTTCTTTCAGCTTCCATTGTTTCTTTCGCCTACGTGCAGCTCAGCGGCGCTACAGCAGCATTTGCCTCAAGCACGAAGCAGATGCAAAACGGCGCGGCAGCATACGATCTGCTCAACCTGTTTGCGCGCAACGCGACTGCAAACACATGCCTGGGCGTCTACCTGCTCCATGGAAACAGTTCCTGCGTGCAGTCCATAGCCGGAGCCTACGGCGCGGAGCTTGGCGTTGCAGGCATCAGAGTTGGAAATAATGCGTCTGCAACTTCAGCCTGCGGCACCATTCTCCTGCTCGCAGGCAACGTTTTGCAGCGTGTCTGCGTGAGCGTAGGTGGCTGAGTGTCGTTCTACGGCCTGGTGCTAACGGTCTTCGTGCTCGCTATCGTGTCCTATCTGGCCTATTTCCTCGGCGAGCTGAACTACCTGAACGAGATATGGCTTGCATACTCAAGCGCTGTCGCTGCTCTGCATGCATACCAAATGGTGGTGCTTGGCATCGCCCTGCCCGTAGCCGCACGTGCGTCTTTTTTAATTCCCACGCGCTATAACTAGGTTATATCTTATGCTAAGAGGCAATGGCGTGGAGGTTATAGACCCTAAGGTGGCCATGGACAGGCTGATGACGTGCTTCGAGAGCGCGAACAGGGAGATAAACGAGGCCCTCAACCAGAAGGTGCCTGAGCGGGAGCTCAAGGCGAGGGTGAAGGTGTTTGTCAACGACGCCTTCAAGAAGTGCGACGTGGACGTGAGCAACCCGAGCAAGGAGGGGCTCAGGGCCGCGATGGAGCTCTGCAAGGTAAACACCGAGAGGATGCTCGGCCCAAAGGCAGAGGCAATAATCAAGAAGCACTACGCCGAGATGAGCGGCATAATAGAGAGGCTGCCCGGCTAGGCTGGTGTTGTGGAAGAGGTAGAGAGGGAGCTGCTCAACGGGATGTGCAATTGCTACGCCGCGTGCCACGAGGATTTCGAGGGCACTGTGCGCATGGTGGCGCACGCCAGGGGCCTAAGCGGAGCCGAAGTGAAGAGCAGGCTCGCGTCAATAAAGGAAAAGTACTCCAAAACAAACGAGTATGCGGAGCTCATGGCCAGCCTGCCCAAGGAGTTCCTTTTATGAGCGCCTCTGTTTGGCGGGGGAGTGATTTGAACCCTCGACCTCTAGATCTCTCAGCGTCATCGCCGAAGCTCGCAACTCATTATGCTTTGCATATGAGTCTAGCGCTCTAACCAGGCTGAGCTACCCCGCCGGCAGAGTTATTTTCCAAGCAAGCTTATTTAAGCATCTGCATGAGGCTGGCTCAGTTATTGGCAGCGTACGCGTCAGCCTGCAGTTCTACCTGTATTATATCGTAAGGCCGTACCACATCCTTCCCCTTAGCAACGCCAATTTTCTCCATGCCCTCCAAAATTCTTGCCAGCTCTACATATTCGTAACCGTAGCTCAGTCTGCGCAGGCTGCCCTCGTACTCTAGCAGGAATTCCGCGTTGGTCAGACTGATGTCCTGAAGTATGTTTACCCCTACGAAACCAACCGTTTCTGCCAGCTTAAATGCGGAGCCGATGCTCATCGGGTGCAGGTTTGCTTCATTAAATCCATAGAAGGCTATAGCACTGTCGATAATATCTGCGCCCCATAGCCCTGAAGTTCTGTCTCTTAATTCGGCGCTTATGCCTTTGGAGAATTCTTTGAATGCTCCGAAATCATGTCCTGTGCGGTTCAGCATTATCATATTGCTCTCAGTAAACAGCCCCCTAAAGATGTTGCCGGGGTCTGCGTCTTCGAGCGCTTTAAAACCTTTCTCAGACAACACAGTGACAGACTTGATTGCCTCCATGCGGGCATATTGTTTGGGGTTGTTTAAATACTTTGGCAAAAGTTCAACCTATATATAGGTTTGATGTCAAATCCGCCTATGGCCTCGGTGGTGTACCGGCTCGCATATAGGACTGTGGATCCTCAGGACCGGGTCCGACTCCCGGCCGAGGCCCTCGGTTTCCTGAAGTAGAAAGCGCTTTAAGCATATCGTCCGTATGGCTTTGTGATGAAATGGCTTCTCAGCAGATAAATGTAAAGGCTGCGGCTGTAGCCGGGGCTGTTCTCGGCTTCCTCTGGTTCCTGTTCTCGACGCCATACAGCATGATGGGTGGCATCGGTTACTACGGAGCGATGGGATATATGATGGGCTACGCGTATTCCGGCTTCGGGTTCGCTTCGGTAATTCTCGGAGCGATCTTTGGCGCGATAGGAGGGGCTATCGTCGCTGTTGTCTACAACTGGGCCGTGAAGCTCAAATAATCTAGCGTGGCTTGAACCTCGCCAGAAGCAGTGAGTTAGATACAACGGTGACGGAGCTGAATGCCATCGCGAAAGCAGCGAGCAGCGGCAGGAAGCCATAGACGCTTATAGTGAAGAATGGTATCAGAGCCCCAGCAGCCACAGGAATAAGAATTATGTTGTAGCCGAACGCCCAGAACAGGTTCTCCTTTATCTTGCCCATCGTCCTCTTGCCCAGTTCCAGCGCCACCACGGCATCGTAGACGCTGTTCTTTACCAGCACTATCCCTCCGGCCTGGATCGCGACCTCTGTTCCTGCGCCGATCGCTATGCCTAGGTCTGCCTTCGTAAGCGCCGGGGCGTCATTCACGCCGTCGCCTATCATAGCCACCTTCCTGCCAGCGTTCTGGAGCTCGCTTATTTTGTTGAGCTTGTCCTGCGGCTTCGCGCGTGCTATCACGTTCGCTATTCCCAACTGGTTTGCAACAGCTCCGGCAACCTTCTCATTATCGCCGGTGATGAGCCACACCTGCTTGCCGGCCCTTATCAGTGCATCTATGGCCTGTTTGCTGTCCGGCTTGAGAACATCAGCGAGCGCTATCAAGCCTATGACCTTTCCGTTAACTCCAACGGTGAGTGCGGTCTTGCCCTGGGCTTCAAGGTTTACCAACCTCTCGTTCGCTTTCGCCATCTGGCTCTCAGCGAACATGTCTCTGTTGCCCACCTCTATCTCCATCCCCCCGCTATCCACGGCAGTTACGCCAACGCCCTGCCTGTAGGAGAACTTCTTCGGGAACTCCACCGCGATCTTCGATGCCTTCGCCTTCTCAACTATCGACCTGCCTATTATGTGTTCGGAGTTCATCTCTGCCACAGCCGCATATCGCAGCACATCTTTTTCCCTGTTGCCCGGCATAGCCACGATGTCGGTAATCTCGGGCCTGCCCTTGGTCAGCGTGCCCGTCTTGTCAAGCACCACAGTGTCGATGCGGCTAGCCATCTGGAGGCTCTCCCCGCTCTTAACCAGTATGCCGTTCTTCGCGGCCCTTCCAGAAGCAACGAGCAGCGCCGCAGGGGTAGCTATGCCAAGCGCGCATGGGCACGCGATTATGAGCACGCTCACGAATATCAGCACCGCGGTGGTAACTCCCACACCCCCAAATGCGTACCAGCCCAGTGACGCCAGTATTCCCACGGCCACCACGATTGGCACGAAATACGAGGATATTTTGTCCGCAAGCTTTTGTATGGGCACCTTGCTGGAAGCTGCGTCCTGCACTATCTTTATTATCTGCGCCAGCGCGGTGTCCTCTCCTATCTTTTCGGCCCTTATCCTCAGCGAGCTCGTGGAGTTTATCGTTCCGCCGGTAACCTTGTCGCCCTTCCCCTTCGTGACGGGCATGCTCTCTCCGGTTATCATCGACTCGTCTACCGAGCTGTCGCCATCAACCACAACAGAGTCTGTGGGTATCTTCTCTCCGGGCTTGACAAGAAGCAGATCGCCTATTTTGACCTGTTCGATTGGCGTGTCCACAACATCATCGCCCCTCACCACATGCGCCGTCTTGGGCTGCAGGGCTATGAGCTCTGAAACAGCGCTGGAGGCTCTCGTCTCGGCGAGCCTCTGCATGTACGTGCCTGTGAGTATGAGCGCGATTATGACGGTAGAGGTGTCGAAGTATACGCCTCCCGTCGGGAAAATGCTCGGCAGGAACACGACGACGGTGCTGTATATCCATGCCGCGCTCGTGCCTATGGCGATGAGCGTGTCCATGTTGCTTGACCTGTTCCTTATAGCGTCAAGTATGCCCGCGTAGAACCTCCTGCCGGAGTAGAACTGCACTACGCTGGCAAGCACGAACATAATGTAGTTGCCATACAATAGTGAAATCACATAGGTCAGCGCTGCAACCACTACTGTTAACGGCCACGCGACGATCAGCGCCCGCTTAAGTCCCGCCAGCTCGCGCTCCGGCTTCTCGAACTGCAGCTGGCATGTCGTGCTGCAGAAATAGTACTTCCTGCCCTGCCTCTCGCTCACAAGCTTTGTGCTGCCCTCTTCAACGTGCATTCCGCATACGGGGTCTGTCGCCATGCTCAATCACGCTTTATCTCAGCCACGCTCTTCCACCAGCCAAACCTATCTTCAATGAGGTAGTCAACCGTGTACCTGTTCCGTCCGTACAATCCGCTCACTACCGCCAGGAGCACGAAGACAAATGCATAGATTATGCCTGTGCCTATGTCTGTAGAGCTGGGTCCGTAGGGGCCACCAAATCCCTCTGGCACCGCCCAAATGAGAAGGCTAAGCAGAAATCCTCCGCCGTAGGCCAGCTTCCTCGCTATGCCGAAGACGAGAGCCACCGCAAGAAGAGACTCAACCGCAGCTATCGAATAGGCAAAGAAGGCTGGATTGCTGGATGTCACGCTTGACCAGAGAGCGAACCATCCAGATAGCCAACTCGGCTGCCCAGCCGCAGCCCCCTGTATCATGCTGGAGAATGTATCGACAAAGACAGGCTGGAACTTGAATGCGGCGTCCAAGCCCCATACAAAGCCGAAGAGAACCTCGAGCGCCCTGCTTATGCTAGCCGCGTTCCTCGCGAACCAGTTGTCCGAAGCCAGTACTCTACCCCCTAGTCTCATGCTCTGCCCACCATCTATATTTGCCTGCAACAGTTTATTAGTTCTCTGACTAGCAAACGCAGTCTTCTGTTCTTCCTGGACAGAAAGACGAGCAGGAAAACGGCCCACAGCAATGCCAACAGTGCGGCAACCTGCATCAGGTCGCCCGGAATAGAAAGCAAGAGATAGGCTGCCGTTATGAGCGTGAGCAGAAGCGGAAGCTGGAACAGCTCGAACGATTTCCCAAACCGATCTCTTGCAAGGTAAAAGACGCCCAGCACCGTTTCGCCCATGAACAGCGCTATTAGCAGCTGATTCTGAAAAATGCCGAGGTAGTAGAGGGCGAGCAGCGTGATCCATGTCAGGCTGACAGCCATGCATACCGCACAGAATATGAGTTTTCTCAGCTTTTTAGATGCTGACCTTGCCGCGAGGAACACAAAGAAGAGGATAGTAATCGCCAGCAGCGCAGCGAGTATGCCTCCCATCTATCCACTTTCATTAATTTGCGTAGTCTTCAGGTTTCTTGTCGAATTTCTGTTTGCACAGCGCAGAGCAGAACCTGTAGCTCTTGCCTTTGTAGCCGCTCACCAGCTCCGGGTCTTCCTCCTCGACATCCATGCCGCAGACTGGATCTTTCATAACATCGACCATCAATAATCATCCACGAGTTCAGCTTCCTGAGCGTCAGCTCCGCTTTCCTTCGCACATTCAGCGCTGCAGTAGTGGTGATGCTCACGCTTGCCAGCCTTTGCCTTCTTCTTATCTTCGAAGACGAGCGCGTTCGAGCCTTCTTTCATCACCATGCAGTATATGGATGTCCCCTTCCTCCCAAACTGCATGCTGCAGTTGTCGCATGTAGTTATTATCTCACCGCATTTGTTGCATCTCATCGTATCGCCAATTCTACCAGCGCAGTTGCCTAGCAGCAGCCGCCTGAGCGCCTCCTGCTATCAGGCTTCTTGGTGTTGTCCTTTGCCCCGCAGCAATCATCGCCGCCTTCAGCCTTTGTTTTTTCTGCCTGTCCAGTTTCAGCAGCCTGTGCCTGTTTTCTGAATTTGGAACGGATTCCATCGATTACACCCATGCAATCACTAAAAGAATGTGTCGTCAAACCTATTTATAAGGCTGTCCGTCCAATAATTGCCAACTGTAAAGCCCTGCCGGAGGCAGCATCCTGCAAACCGATCAGTTGCCATGATTACTTGCTTTTGCTTTCCTTTTCTTCAGCAAGCGCCATACCGCACTTAGGGCATTTGCCAGGTTTGTCAGCGTGCACCTCGGGGTGCATTGGGCAGGCATAATATTTTGGTTTATCACTCATTCCATCATCGCTTCGTACTTCGCGCTCTTCTATTTACCTTTTGCGCTCATCCAGCCCCAGGCTAGGAAGAAGAGGCCGAAGATGCCGGTGGCTATTGAATCGTAGAACAGCGACGTGCTCGTCATGTTCCAGTAGACTGCACCCGTAAATGCTTCCGTCCATGCGAGGAGATAAGCTCCAAAACCGCATATGAAGAAGATCCATGCAAGCCATTTCCATATTGCTTTCATTTTTACACCCTAAAAATCATGCTTTTGCAGCTCGCTTATCGCATGCTGGCAGCCACACTCGCTTTCCATCTTGCCCACGGTCTCTCCGTTAATTTTGCGTAGCCTTTCCAGATATCTGCTCTCCGCGCCGCTGTAGCAGGAGCAGTAATCCATCTTCCTCCCACTGCCTCCCTGAGTTTTCCCAGACTCCATCCCGCACAGATGCCCTTTCACTCTACCACCATTACTTCAAGCGTAGCGCCCAGTTGTACAATACAGCAACCAGAGCTCCTGCAATACCGCCTATTACCGCGCCAAGTAAAACGCCCACGAAACCGAGACCAGAGTAGGCATAGCCCATCATCTCACCCATGAAGCCGTATGTGCCGAATCCCGTGCCTGCCATTCCGAACGGCGCGGCGAATAGCCACCAAAAGAAGCCAATCACGGCCCCAGCTATCGCGGCCGCCCTTATATCTATCTCCAAAAACGCTTGTTTTGCCATCCTCTCACCAACATCAAACTAGCGTGAACTTAAACGGGTTCATGGTGAACGCGCTCTTGCAGTCGTTGCAGCAGAAGTAGTACTTCCTCCCTCTAAACTTGGATGCGAATGCGGTTTCCCTGCTGACCATCATGCTGCACACGGGGCACACCGCCCTGGCATTGTCCATGGAGTTGTTTACCTTAACAAACATTTAAAACCGCCAGCGTCCAATAAATTACCTCAGCTACCGCACGAAGAGCCTCCGGAAGTTTGCGGCGGAAGCAGTCTGTTTGCCTGCAGATACTGTGCGATTTCGGAAGCTCCTGTGGCGCTGGAATAGTTGTAGCCCATTACGGTCTGTGGGTCGGCGCTCCGCCAGCTGATGTTCTTCGCGGCAAGGTATGCCGCAGCATACACGTACTGCTGCGGGAACTGCAGCACGCTAAAATCTTCGACGGCAGCGAAGATTCCCTGCATACTCGCCCCCTGCGATGCCATCAGCTCTATGAGACCAAGTGCCGCGGCCCCGTGGTTGCAGTCGGGGAAGAAGGTCGGGTTGTTGCAGCACGGCCTGTAGGTGTTTTGTGCCGTGTAATTTGCTATAGCCTGCTGCTCCTGCGTCAGGCTGATTATATTGAGCCTGCCGAGCTGCAGCGTGCCGAGCGGGCCGTACCCGCCCGTGCTTGCAAGATTGTTTGGGTTTCCACCATAATGCATTATCGGTCCGTTGTTTAGTATAGTGTTGTTGTTGTTTATCCCAAGAGCCCAAAGGACATAGAGCGTGAAGACCGAGTTGCTCTGGTTCATGGTTATGTTGCCTTCGTAGGTGCCGTTCAATATCTCGTGCTCTATCGGGGTTATCGGCTGGCTGCTCTGGGCAAGCGACTTGTTAAGGAAGGAAACGTTCAGCGCCCCAGAGGCGACAAGCTGCTTGATTGCAGTGCCCCACTTTGCGTTGAGCGTGAAACCCTGATCCGGAATCACGCTTTTTTCCAGGGCGAGAAATGCAGCCTGGTTCGTCCCCGTTGCAGGCGAGCCCGAAGGACCGGTGTTGTTCGGTGCCGTAGTCGGAGCCGAAGTCAAACCGGAAAGCAGTGACGCGATGCTGCCGCTGAGCATGTACGCCGCAGAAAGAAAGAACCAGGCGACCAGTGCGTATACCGATATCTGCCGCTTATCGAATTGGAAGCTTTTCGCTTTGTGTTTGCTCTGCTCCGCCATCTCATGCGCCTCCCTTGCCGGTCCAGTAGGTCCTCGTGGCTACGGCGCTTCCGTCCCTGTTTATCACCAACGAGACCACGTCTCCCTGTGATAGGCATGGTTTGATCATCATGTTGTGCTCATAGTTGAAGTAGATCACTCCGCCAGATGTCTGTATCGCAGAAGTGCAGTTGCTTAGCTGCGTGCGCGGGTCTAT
This sequence comes from Microcaldota archaeon, assembly GCA_964548595.1. GTDB lineage: Archaea > Micrarchaeota > Micrarchaeia > Micrarchaeales > CABMGC01 > JAJYVH01. Next base: position 19,640 of record CAZJQO010000022.1, read on the forward strand.
GGTGCATCCCTGGTCTGAGAGCACAGTCAAGCCGCTAAGCGTTTCCTGCGGCGGCGCAGCGCCCAAAATCTTTCCTGCAAATGAGTTGGGGTTGTTGTCTATCTGCTGCGCATTGCCTGTCGTGCCGTTTGAAAGACTGAGGTAGGCTCCAATCAGTACCGCGATCAGGCTTATTCCGACAATAAGCTTGTATTCTTTTCTCATTTAAATCACCGATAACGAAACCGCAATCCAGAGGAGCACGGACAAGATGGCGAGCAGACCGAGCGTAACCACTATACCTTGGTACGGGAAGGACCTGCCTCCACGCAGTCTTCTTACCGTCTGGCTCAGGGGGCTGCCCAGGTAGGTCGCCGCGCCACCGACCAGCACGCCGAACAGTATCTTGTTCAGCCCAAATACCTCGTCGCTCATGCCCGGCATGCCATTGAAGAACCCGGCGTAGTAGAAAGGCAGGATGGTCGCAAGCACTACAGCAGCGAAGATTATTGTTCCTTGGAATGGAATCCTCCTTCCAATCCTTCTGTTTGCAACTCTTACAAGCCAGATTGCTGTGGACACGGCGAGAGCCCCAAGCCAGAGACCCACTATCGTGTCATCCACCCCGTAGTACCTTGCTATCGACAGAGCCGCGGCTGCTCCTATCACGCACAGCGGGCACATCGCCGAGGCTATCCTTGTCACCGAGGAAACGATGAGGGACGCGAGAAGCGCGAGCCTCGCCACGCGTGCGCGACCTAGGATTTCTTCACCAACCATGAGACTATCTTGTGTAGTTGCCTAAAGCGTAGCCCATCATCCTATCGCAGTAGTTCGGCATGCTGCTTGCATTGAGCGAGCCTCCACCCACAAATCCCATCATGCCAGAACTTCCCATCATCCCTCCCATCATACTACCGTAGCCTCCTCCATATGGAAGTAGAGTGCCGGCGTTGTATGCGCCCACCGTGCCAAAGACGGCCACAGCTACCAAAGCCACCAAAGCCACAACCCCAAGCAGGATTCCTAGAAGCAAGCTCTCTTCTTTCACTCAATCACAAATAAACAGCACTTTCAAAGGCTTTAAAAGGCAAGCCGTCCAATAATTACGAGGGGTAGCAGGTGGGCGCCGGTTCAAGAATCACAAGAGTATTCGTTTCAAACAGCCTGGTGCGAGAAGTCGAGGGCGAGGCGGCATCGGGGCGTGGCCTAGTGGGCAGGCCTATGCTGCATGCAGCGTGCCTCATACTGGGCATGCTGGCGGTGAAGGAGGTTCTCGGAGTGGGGTACAGGAAAACAATCTCGGTCTTCAAGGATGCGGGTTGGCAGAATCTGCCAGATTTCAGGACGCTTGAATGGCGAGCAAAGAAGCTGGCCAAGAACAGGGCAAGAATGCGCGTGGAGCTTTGCGAAGGTAGGCGAGAGCGATGGATTGTTGTAACATCTCGGGGAAGGGGAGGCTCTCTTGAAAATGTTAGGCACGTTTCACTCAAGACAGCGAAGAACAGCGTGCATCGATTTGGCACTGACTATGTAGAGCTAGCCTTGTAATGTCTATGGTATTGTGCGGTGCGTCTCAGGTTGCAGTTGGCGGGTTAAATCCCTGCGAATCGAGAGGTCCGCCGCACCCATCCTCGAGATTCCAAACCGTCGCTATCCTCGAAGCGCTGAAGTTGTAATGGGTTATCAGGTATTTTGCCTGACCCGCAAACGCGTACCATCTCCAGCAGTGGCAGCAGCACGGGCCTGACATGTTCATCGCGCCGTCAAAGATTTCTTGCTGTGCGCCGGTAAGAGTAACGTTCTGATATCCAAGAAGCTCTTTTGCAAGCGAAACAGAGATGTTATACGGATCTGCCGGAATCTGAGGAATGCTCGAATAGCCGCGCAGTCCGTTTATCTGCTCCACGTAGCTTGTGAAATTCATAAAGCTGCAGCA
>CAZJQO010000023.1:0-12584 GCA_964548595.1 Microcaldota archaeon
GTCGTTAACCATAGCTTATTCTTCAGTGCAGGCGCACGTGATAAATGGCAATAGTTCGGGATGGGTTTCTGGAACTGGCAGCGGCACTATAAACCTAATGGCCCTCATCAACACCTCGCAGGTGATAGGTACCGGCAAGACTCCAGCCAATGCAATAATCAATACGGTAAGGTTCAACATAACCTCCGCCAGCATAGTGATAAACGGCTCCGCGTATAACGTCACGGTGCCAAGCGGGGCGTTGACGGCAGAGGTTACCGGAGCGAGCAGGGCGTCGGCCAACTCGAGCGTACTGATAGACCTTAGCCCGGTTGTGGTGAGCATATACACACAAACCGCAACGTCGTTTGTGCTGGCGCCTTCGGTAACGGCGGTATTCCTCGGCAGCACAAACGTGACTGAGCACATAGGGACAAGGACGAACCTTACGGAATCAGAACACCACAAGCTTGAGGAAGCTATGCCAGCAATAAACATAACTTCCGCCAACGTGGTAGTCACTGGAAATGTAACAAACCTAAGCGTGACTGTAATCAACATGGGGAACGAGAGTGTAACCCTTAGGCACGTTATGCTGCTAGGCGCGTCATCTGTTACAGTATCGGCAAACGCAACGCTGAACGTGAGCGTTAATGCGGGCAGAGACAACATTAACAATCAGGCCAAACCCGACTTCCTAATCAGCAATGCGTCACTTGGCATTACGGCTGGCGCTGGCGTCAATGGGCAATCCAGCATAAACGGCCAGGGCGGCTCAGGAGAAGTATCAAGCACGCCAGCTTCGGGTAGCGCTTCAGCTGGCGAAGGGGTGCTGGACAGCAGCAATAACACCAGTCTGGGGATAGGTCTTGGTACTGCAGCCAGCTTGATAACAAACATAACATCCAACGCGCATGCAAACGCGAACGCAAATGGAGAAGCCAGCAGCAAGAGCCACTCTGATATAATAGACGAAGGCAACGGCCTGCGTCTGATCATCAATGCAGACCTGAACGCGAGCGCCAACGCCAAGATTAACACCAACTCGAATGAAAACGCAAGCGCGGGCGCAGACGGCAGAGGGGAAGCAAACGAACACCAAAACGTTGACGCATTAATAAATGTTGGCAAGCAGATAACGATGTTCAGGAATCTGGACTTCCTGATAACTCAGAATGGCACTCTTGTCCTGCCGTTCTTGCAGGAGGACCTGAATGAAGGTTCTGGTGGCTACGTACTTGCTCCCGGGGCTTCAGTAACGCTGAGCTTTTCTGGCGAAATAATTCTGGGTAACGGCCACATACTGATAGCGCCTGTAATAGGCAATGCCTATCAGCTGAGGGTGGCTGGAGAGGAGGATGCATTTGCCGCAGCCAACACTACAGTAACGTAGTGGATGGTAGACAGGAACACCACACCAAAGGAGGGAGCATGCCGCTGGCCTTGCTCGGCGCAAAAGCGGCATCTCCTTTCTCATTCTGATTCCAGCCTTCCAGTTAGCAAGCTCAAGCCACTTTACGAACCCAAGCACATAATTAAGGTTAGGCGCCTGTAACTCCTTCTGGGCTTGGGCTACCCCCTGCTGCCGTAAAAGTAGTGGGCCTGCATTCAAATAATGCCTCGGCTGCATGGTTTCTACTGGGGGCTGGGTTGTTTTTATAGCTTCTAAGGTATGAGCATCGCACTTCTGCTCCTGGTGCTCCCACCGGGATTTGAACCCGGGTTGCAGGGTTGAAAGCCCTATGTCCTTGGCCGGACTAGACGATGGGAGCCAGAGCTAATCTGCTCCCTGCTTATTTATTGCTTACCTTCTTGCGAGGAACTTCGCGACCACTTGCTGCACTTCTGCGCTTACCCCGCTCGTGCCCTGCTCCGCGTTTATTATCTTGAAGTTGAACCTCTTTGCGAGATTGAGGTACGCTTTCCTGACGTTGCTCAGCGCCTCTCCCCTCTCGAAGAGCTCTCGCTTTTCCCTTCCTTTGGCTATCCTTTTGATGGATACGTTAGGGCTTATGTCCAGGAAGAGCGTAAGATCAGGCATCCTGAACGCTTTGTTTATGTTGTAGAGCCAGTGCGTGTCCACCCCGGCAGCGAAGCCGTAGGCGAGAGTTGAGAACAGGTACCTGTCACAGACCACTATCCTGCCGTTCCTTATGGCGGGTTCTATCTCATCCTCTAGGTGCTTTGCCCTGTCTGCGCAGAAAAGCAGCTGCAGCGACTTGAACGGCGTCTTCCAGCTCTGCCTCAGCGCCTCCTTTATCAGCCCGCCTATCAGGCCGTTCGTGGGCTCCTTGGTCAGCAGCGTCTTCCTGCCTTGCTTCCTCAGGTACGCCTCGAGTACGGAGGCCTGCGTAGATATTCCGGAGCCGTCTAGGCCCTCAAATACTATGAAAGCTCCGCGCCTCACTCTTCCACGCCCTGATTTGGCGATACTGGGGATTCTAGTTTATTAAGCATTCACTGCAAGCAGCGCCCGAAACCTGAAATTACACCAGGGAACTTCCGCGATGCGTGCTTTGATAATGTTTTGCTTGCAATTGTTGTGGCGGTGAGAGAGTGATACTTTCAGATTTCGACCTGAGGGGCTACATAAAGGACAGCAGGCTGGTCGTAAAGCCATTCAACGAGAACACGGTACGCGAGAACGGGATAGACCTGAGGGTAGGGAATGAGATAGCGGTCAGGAACGAGTCACTGGGAACCGGCTTCGTTGTGGATCCCTACGACGAGAAGAGCGTGAGCAACGCGTACGTGGTCAAGAAGGAAATGCACGAGTTCATTGTGCCCAGGATGACACAGATACTGATGGTCACTAAGGAGTACCTGGAGCTGCCCGACAACCTGGTGGGCTTCGTGGAGCTCAGGAGCACGTGGTGCAGGCACGGGATAAGCATACCGCCCTCGATAATCGACGCTGGCTTCAGGGGCACGATAACGCTCGAGGTGATAAACAACGGGCCGTATCCTATTAAGCTCAAGCCGGGAACAAGGTTCGCCCACGTAATATTCGCCACCACGCTGAACAGGGTGAAGAAAGCATACGCGGGCAGTTACCTGGGCCAGCAGGGTGTCAGGCCGCCAAAGGTGGTCGAGGAGCCAGAACCCGATGAGGGCTGACGCTGCCCTTCTCTTCAATGCCAAAGGCAGCTGCTGTCGCTACCTGGAAAGGTCGTTGACTTCTTCCTTGCTAGTTTCCTGCATTTTTGAAGGGGCAGACACAAGGACTACATCGCCGACGTTCTTCACGCTCTTGTAAAGGACGCTCTTCTGCATCAGCATCTTCTTCACGTCGCCGCGCATGCCCTTCATTGGCAGCATCAGGAGCCTGCTCACTTCTCCCTTCTCCAGGTCGAGTATAACGTCCTGCACCTCGCCCAGGTACTCTCCAGAATCGCTGTAAATATCCATCCTGTATATTTCAGAGATCTTCATTTCAACGCCTTGTCGCCACTGAACTATGCTAGGTATATATTAAAAATTGTTTCCTATGTCGCTTAATCGTCCTCTACTACGCTGTTGCGCGGTTCTTAGACGGAAAAGTCAGGGCTGCATCCATTCTATCTCGAAATAGTCGTTCCTGCTTCCGCGCAGCCTGACCCTGTTAACACTGTAGTAGGTAACTGCCGTTTCCCTGTCTGCTATCGCAAGCAGCAGACCGAGGCCCCGCCTCTGCGCCTCGGCTATCGCGCCGGCGAGCTCCCTACCGCCTATGTATTCCTCTTCGCCAAGCGAGAGCATTGCGAATTTTGGCTGCGATGTGCCTGGAGATTCGGCAACACCCCCCTGCCTGTAGTAGAGCGCATAGTCTATCGGCCTGCGCGCTGCTGCAGACGCCCCTGGGATTGCGAGTATGAACGTCTTCTTCACCGAATGCGCAACCCTTATGGCCCTTGCCCATTCGGACACCAATGCGCGCTCGCTCCTGCCGAACACTTGCACAACGTGCTTCGAATGCGCCCGTTCGGCACTGCCAGCCTCGCTTGGCCTGGCTCCGGGCAGGTAGAGCCTGAAGTGCGTTCCGAACTTGAAGCCGGTCTTGACAACATAGCCCCGCTTCCTCCAGTCTGCGTAGACCGCGTAGAGGCTGGGAAACTCCTTGCGGCTTTCTGTTGCGCAGGCCACCAACGCGCTCCTGGTCGCGTTCCTGAGGGAGAGTATGCCCGCATCCATCAGGAACAGCGTTTCGTACACGTCAAGCTTGTTCATGCTCCCTATGCCGGATGCTTTGTAGGAACCGTACTGGCCGAACCAGAGCTTCTCGTACAGCATCCTGCTCGCCTTGCCGTCATCCAGCACCGAAATCAGGTCATCCCTGAAGAAAGTGCCGACAAACTTCGCTTTGGGCAGCGCAAGCCGCGCCGCTGTGTATTCTCCTGCCCTGGCGCTTCCCTGCCCCGCATACGCGGCTCCGGGGCTTACGGCCACAAGGCCGCGGCTGCGCCAGTCCCTGTAGGTGAAGTAGCGTGCCATGAATTTGGGCCTGCGCCACGAGGTGGCGGCGAGCTCGTTGAACGACAGCGCCTTGCCTCCAAACATGCAATCGGCGTTCCTCACATCCATCAGGTAGAGCGCCTCTTCTGGCAGCAGCACGAGCGTGCCGTTTCTCAGTGTACCATAAAAGCCCCTGAGCAGCGTGTCCCTTGTCGATGCGTCGGATACTGTTATTCTTTTCCTGTTCGCAAGCTCAAGCTGCAGCACTGTAACACGATTGTTCTGGGTTTTGCTGCTTTATAAACTGCTGCTGTAACAGTTTAATAAGTTTGAATAATTTGAGTTAGTGGTTGGCATGAAAAGAAGCGGGCTCAGCAGGAGAATAGCAAGGGCGCGCGCCATAGTGCTCAGCATACTCGGCCTGAGCGCGGTGATGTTCGCGGTGATAGCGGCGCTTGCGATAATAAACGAGGGCCCTGAAAGGTTCTTCGCCACACTTGCTTCGATGAACGTATGGTACTTCATTGCTGCGCTTGTGTGCGTCTTCGCGAGCACAGTGGTGGGCTTCCCGAAATGGAGCATGTTCGTGAAGAAGCTGGGGGTGCGCATACCACTTTCCAAGAACTTCGCCGTCTATCAGTCGATGTTCTCGATGGACATAACGCCGGGCAGATGGGGGAGGGGTGTAGTTTCGTACACGCTCAACAGGCTGACAGGGGTGAAGTTCGGGAAGACGTTCCCTGCTGTTGTCGCTGACATATTCACCGATTTCCTCGGTTTCATAGCCATAGCTTTTGTTGGCGCGCTCCTTGTACGCGCGTACGCACTTATTTCCATAGTGATCACAATACTTTTGCTCCTGCCTTTCGTGTTCATATACGCGCGCACTCCGTACGAATGGATCAAGAGCAGACTCAGGCGCAACAGGCTGATGAAGCGCGTCTTCAGCGTGGGCGACCTCTACTTCAAGAGCAGCAGGTCACTAAGCGTGGGCACATACGCGTATGCGATGCTCTTCACCATACCGTCGGTGGTGCTCTCCGGCATGGCCCTCTATTTCGTCATAATGGCGTTCGGCATACAGCTCAGCGCTTACCTGCTCCCCACCGTTCTTTTCATCTACACGTCTTCGCTGCTGCTGGGCATGGTGACTGGCGTACCTGGCGCTCTTGGAGTAAGCGACGCCGCAATGCTGGGTTACCTCGTGGCTTTCTTCACACCCTTCGGCCTGACTTTCGGCATAGCGGCGGCGATAGTCATAATGTTCAGAATCGCGAGTATGTGGTTCATGGAAGGAACCAGCTCTGCTTTCCTGGTCTATACCTTCAGATACTGGGAGCCGCACCGTGCAAGCAGATCCTAGACAGGCTCTCTTCCTCTGCGAAGCTCGTCTTGCCAGGAAATATTATGCTTAGCATCTTTCCTGAGAGGCGCTGGGCCGATTCGGAACCAAGCTCGCCTATTGTTGTGCACGTTATGCTTGCGTCGTCCCTTGCGATGTTCGCCAGGAGCAGTACCCTTGTTTTCACGCTTATGTTGCCCTTCGGATTTGTTTTGAGAGCCGCCAGCAGTATCTCCCTTGCCTCGTCTGCGCGCATCGGTCTTGCCGTCTTCTGCTCTATGTCCAGGAGCGCCAGCGTGTGCTGCCCCGCCTCGAGGTTCCTGCTTATCAGGTCAAGGAACGATGCTGGCTTGTAGCTGCCGTACCAGAAGGGTATGGTGGCAATGGGCCCGAACTTGTACACGCCCAGACCGCTCTCGCCTATAGCGATTGAGAATATGGAGGGCGCATGCAGCACCTTTACCTCTATGCCCTGCGCCTTGGCCTCATTGATCGCTATGCCGTGTGTAGTGGCTATCAGCGGGTCGCCGGGAACCAGGATCGCCACATCGCTGCCTTTCGCAAAGGCAACCGTGCCCTTTACCTTTTCCTCGAGGTCGCTCCTTGATAGCATTTTTACCTTCTTGCCGGTCATCTCCTCTATCTCCTCAAGATAACCATCTGGCAGCGCGGCCGTGTATGTTTCTGCGAACAGAAATTCGCATCTCTTTATGGTTTCGAGTGAAAGAAGCGATATTTCATTCTTGCCCAGCCCCAGGCCTACGAGAAACAACATGCCAACACTCCGGTGCAGACCGCAGCTACGCCCCCTGGGCATCTTGCAGGTTGTTTGCCTGCAGCCTCGTACTGCCCTCTGGCTTGAGCACGAGAATGTCTTTCGAGGGCATGGGCATCAGTCCTTTATGCCGTCAGGCGTTATCTTTATCACCGTCTCCCCCTCCGGCATGCTGGGCGAGTCTACGAGCCTGATGATGCGCTTCTCCTCCTTGCTCTTCCTTATGTAGAGCCTTGTGGTTGCTGCGTGCGCCACAACGTTGCCCCCTACAGGCGTGGTCGGGTCGCCGAAGAGCATCCCGGGGTTGTCCATCACCTGGTTGGTGATATAGACAGCGAGCGAATATGCGTCTGCAAGGCGCTGTAGCTTGTGTATGTGCGCGTTGAGCTTCTGCTGCCTCTCGTTCAGCGCTCCCCTGCCTATGAATTCGGACCTGAACAGCGCCATGAGCGAGTCCACTATAACCAGCCTGATTCCCTTTTCCCTTATCAGCTTGTCGGCACGCTCAGCAGTCAGTATCTGCTGGTCCGTACTCATGACCCTGCTCAGGTATATGTTGTCGAGTATCTTCTTCGGATCCATGTCCTGCGCCTTGGCTATCGCCTCTATCCTTTCGGGCCTGAAGGTGCCTTCCGTGTCCAGAAACAGCACCGAGCCGCCGAGTCCGCCATTCTCCACCGGTTTTTGGACGTTGACAGCGAGTTGGAAGCCGATCTGCGTCTTTCCGCTAGCGAACCTGCCATAGACCTCTGTTATTCCGTTCGTCTCCACCCCGCCCCCCAGAAGCTCGTCAAAGCCGGATGCCCCTGTGGAGATCCTGCCGATCGCCTTCCTCTTCTCCAGCGCCTCGGCTCCTGTCTGAACTTCTATGTTGGTAGCCTCCCTCGCAGCTTCTACGGCCTTCTTGGCGTTCTCCGGGCTTATGCCAAGCAGTTCGGAAAGCTCATACGACGAGCTCGCCGCCACCTTCTCTATGTTCGCGTAGCCTGAAGCGCGCAGCTTCTCCGCTGACGTTGGTCCTATTCCAGGCAGGTCCTCAAGTTCCTTGACGCTTTTCTCCTTAGCCAAAGAAGCCCTAGTAGCTTGCTCATATCAGACTTTAATAGCTTACGCAGACGCTCGCGCAGCCGATGCGCTGGTTATTTAACTGCATCCGCAGCATTAACGCTCGATGCAACTTAAGGAAAAGGCCAGCATGCAGATGCATGCTGGCAAGGCGACCAGTTTCATACATCCCCACAGTAGAGGATACGTACGAGAACCTAAAAAATAGTTGCTCCTTTAAGCTTAAAAAACTATCTAAGAGATGAATATTTCCAAAACGATGGAAAAATGACAGACATACTTACGCTAGACGGAAGGGGGGTGACTGCAGCGGTAATTCTGGGCGCGCTGGTCCTTTTTTTAGGTGGAGGAAACGGCATTTTCTTCCTGCTGGACATGCTCCTCTTCCTTGCCATAGCAGCGCTGGTCACCAACATAGGCAAGCGCAGGAAGAAGGGCATAGGAGTATACGAGCACTCGAGGGGTTGGAGAAACGTGCTCTCCAATGGAGCGGTGCCGCTTGCTGTAGTGGTCCTGTACTTCATAAACTCGTTGCACGGCTTCGTGCCGGCGCAGTATTTGGTTGCCGCGTATGTTGCCAGCGTAGCCGCCATAGCAGCCGACAAGTTCTCCAGCGAGATCGGAGTACTTGACGGAGAGCCGCTCATGCTCCTGACGCTCAAGCCCGTCAAGAAGGGCGTTTCTGGAGGAGTGACAGCACTGGGGCTGCTGGCAGGAGCCCTGGCGTCGCTTGTGATAAGCCTGAGCCTGCTTGCGGTGTACGGCCAGGCGGCGTGGGCGCTGGTGGCCCTGGCCTTCGTTTCTGGCATAATAGGCAACATCACCGATTCGGTCTTCGGCTACTGGGAGGAAAGGGGGGTAGGGAATAAATACACTTCCAACCTTGCATGCGCGATTGCAGGCACGATTGTGTGCTTTGCCGCCCTGGCAGCATGAAAGCGGCCTGAGCCCCAGGTCTGGGCAGGCAGACATGCGCACGCCGGGATTTGAACCCGGGTTGTTGCCTTTTTCCTAGGGAATGGGAAGGCAAAGTCCTACCAGGCTAGACTACGTGCGCCCAATAGGATTCAGCACCAGAGTATTTTATTTGATGTAGCTGGTCGTGTCCGAAAGCCTGCTATCCGGCCCTGTCATCGCACCCTTCTGAGCGTCCTCCAGCTCCTTGAGCAGGCGTTCGGTTTCAGTTTTGAGCTTGTCCATGTCTTCTAGCTTGACTTCCCTGCCAAGCACGCGGCCCATCATCTGAAGCACGGTCTTGGCCGTGTTGGCATCTACTTCTAGCATGCCAGTCTCGCCAAGTATGCATGCTGCGCTTATGCGGTGCTTCTTTGCGAACGCGACTATCATGCCTGCGGAGCCGACCACGGCCATGTTGAGCGAATTTGTAGGCATTATGTCGTGCTTCTTCAGCAGGTTCATGGTGCGCTTGTCCGTGGCAAGACCAAATATTTTTGGGCTCTTGACGTACGGTGCGCCGGAGCCGAAGCCGCCTATGGTGTATATCACCTTGCCGCCGATGTGCTTGAAGAAGGCGACTATCTTGTCGTTCACATCATACTGGCCTTCGGGTGTCATCGGCTGCGCGTCCCCGGTAAGCAGCACTATGTCGCTCTTGCCCCTGCCCTGCCTGACGTAATAGAACCTGTTGGTCACCATCCTGAACGCGCCGTTCTTAAGGAGTATTATCTGGTAAGGGAAATGCGGTGAGTAAAGAGTAGCAAACTTCTTTGCCTTGAACTGGCTTCTGAGGTGCTCCACCACGAGGCTACCGACGCTGCCGACTCCGGGAAGGCCCACAACCAGCACCGGATTGTGCAGCTTGATGTTCCTGTAGTATATCACGGTGTCCTTCATGCTACGCCTCCTGCTTAGCCAGCTCCACGGCCAGGTTGGACTGGTATTGGGAAAGCACCGCTTCTGCCTGTTTTATCTTTCCCTCGACAACAGGATAGCTCTCTCCCTTGGCGGTGAGCTTGTAGTGCGGCGCCCCCTCATAGAGCACCGATACGCCCATCTTTGACACTTCACCAAGCGCTTTCTTTATCATGCTTATGTCGCCCTTTGTGCCAAGCGATCGGAGCGACAGCTCGTAGTTGACCACGTACACCTTTGGTTTGTAGTTCTTCGTCACTATGTCCTTCAGCGCTGCACGCAAATCCTTGCCCAGCATGCTTTTCTCGTCCCCGTCCTCGCGCACCTGCTCCAGCAGCTCTGCGTATGTTGGCACACTCTGCGCAACCTTCTCCTTTATCTGCTGCGCCTGCTCCTCCACATGCGCAGCCTTGAGGGCGTTGTTGAAGAACTTCTCCGCTCTTTTTTCCAGCGTGTATTCGTTTATCTTGTCCTTCTTCTCCTTTGTCGTCGCTTTCTTCAGCGACACGTCAACTGCCTTCTTCACCGGGTCGATGAAGACCACTTTTGCAGCATCGCTCTGCCCTTCTTTTATGAACTCGTGTATGTTCTTGATCCAGCCGCTGGCTATCTCGCTTATGGGCAGGTAGGCGTCGAGTTTGTACTCGGTAAGCTCGCAGTACGCCCCGTGAGGCATTATCTTGGTTATGCGTATCAGCACAACGTCCCCTTTTTCAGGAAGCTTCTTTGGAATTATCGTTGCCCCACCACTACCTCTTTATCTCAATCTTTTTCTTCGATCTGCCGCCAAACACCCGCTCCGCTTTCTTGCCGCAGACAGTGCACGTGAGCATTACCTTCTGCCTCTTTGCGAGTTTCTTCGGGTGCAGCTTTGCCTCTACGCTGCCTACATAGCCGCGTATGGCGCGCTCGTGCCTGCGTGTGCCTACACTGAGGCCCCTGTGCGCGCCTGCGACATAGTTCTTAACGTTCTGCAGTGTGTGTTTGTTGCAGTGCGGACAGTATGCCATTATCTGGTTCTGTATCTTCACAATAACACCTTGGTTTATTGAACCCTAAGCCACTACTTCCCCAATCTTGTTCTCGGCAACGAATTCCACGTCCAGATTGTCGAAAAGCTCCACCACTTCATCTTTCTTGTACGGGCCTATCTTCTTGCCCGTCTTGGTTAGAACCTCAGGAACATCCGACAGTATCCTGAGCCTTGTGGGTTTTGGTTTTGGCGCGTTCTGGTTTAGCAGATTGGTTATTTCATTATATAAGCTTTCTTCCTCAACAGGCAGAGACGCTGGGAGCTGCTTGTTATAGGCGATGTAAAGAAGCAGCTTCTGCTTCCTGCGCTCGCGCAGCGCTGCAAACACGTTCTTCGCGTTCTCTGCTGTGTTTCTTGATTCTTCGTTGCGTGAGTCAGCCTCTAGCAGGCTTATGAAATGTATGGCTGAAGAATAGTAGTCCTGTTGCAATGGGATTAGTTCTCCTGTTGATTTTTCTTTCTGCAACGTGGAGAAAAGAAGCTCTGTTGATATTGTAGTCGGCACGTTTGGTACACCTGTGTTCCGGTATTACTAACAGCTTTCTTTATTTAATACCTACTTTAACCTCAAATCATTTATGTTTAATTAAAACATAGAAGTTGCGAATAGTGGAAGTATGGGGTATAGCGAGGGGTGGATTTGGACCACCGATCTTCGGGTTATGAGCCCGACGGGTACTCCAGGCTACCCTACCTCGCTGTGCTAATGGCTTTAGACTAAAAGGTATATAGTGGTTTGCAAACAGCAACAGATCTGCGGGCCCTTCCAGATGATCCACCAGGCATTCTTTGAAGCTGGAAACCTGCGCCTTCATAAACAGGAGTTTGTCGCTCTCTTTTACGATTAGGAAAATCTATCTGCCCCTTCCACCATCGTTCTTGCCCCACTAGTGGAGCACATGGGTTCTCGATAATTAGGGATAAACTGCGACAGTCTGCGCAAGTATTGCCGCAATCATTTCCAGAATGATTAACGGGCGCATGTTCTGTGCGAGTCAAACAATACTTACCGCGCCTTCCTGCACGAACACAGCCCTGACTTCATCCTTGCTCATCTGCGTGAGCACCCTGCCGCAGTCTTCGCATTTGAACGAAAGCTCGTACGCAGCGTCGAACGGCATTATTATCTTCTGCTCGTTGTAACACTTCTCGCAGAAGAAGAAGTCGTTGCAGTCGTCTGGCATCTTCTGCTCGTCGTTCCTGGGCTTCTCGTTAACTACGTGGTTGTGCAGCTCCTCAAGCTTGTCGGCATCGATGTGCCACCTGAAAGTGAGCCAGCCCTTGCTGTCCTTGTCAGCATCATAACGGGCTACGCCGTAGGTGTCCAGCACGTTGAGTATGCGCCTTACCTCGTTTATCTTTATGCCGAGCTCTGCTGCCAGCTTCTCATCAGTCTGGAAATGGCGCAGCATCTTAGCCACCGTTATGGCCTTCTTGCCCACGTTCCTGGAGATATAATCTGAGAAAACTGCATTGTCGAATAGCGCATCCACATCAGGGCCCCGCGCCTCCACAACATTCATTTCTTGAGGCCGCTTCGTCTTCCGTGAAGTGGCAGGCATCGCAACCTTCATCTTGTCCGCAACTGAATTGTGCGCCGCCTCGTGCCTCTTAGGGATTGGCTTTGCGCCACGCTTAATCTTAGCTTTCGCAGTCCTGCCGGTTATGCGGCGTACCGCAGAAGCACGCAGTTTGCCATTCCTATAGTTTTTCATATTAGCACGCCTCTATAACTGCAAACAACCCATATCCTCAAACACGCTTGCTTTCAAACGCAGTCCCTGTTATTCGCCTACATTATGTTTATGTATGTACGTGTATTTAAACGGTTCTTTTTTTTTCAAAACACACAAACGCATTTGTTATTATGTACGGGCACGCGCAGGCGCCTTCTGCGCCAATCTTAATTATGCATCCTCTCATATTTATACCTTGTCAAATCCCGAATTTTATTTGCGCAGCTCGCGGTTTTTTAAAGAGCGCCAGACTACAGGTGCGGGCTCGGTGGGAATCGCACGCTGGCTCGTCGCTCGGCTCTCCGCTTATCGAGCCTCGCTCCTCGCTTATTTGCTTTCACGCTTCTATCC
>CAZJQO010000024.1:0-9926 GCA_964548595.1 Microcaldota archaeon
TTCCATACCAATCAACTTGTTTCGTTTGGGAAGCCCACGAATTTATTCGTGGGAGGATGTCACTTCTTGCACTACATATATACTGGGGCATTCGATGAAAGTATACAGCTCCAAGGGGGGCAAGCTCGTAATCTATCTTCCTTTCGAAGTTACTAAGCAGCTTGAGCTGAAGGGCGACGAGGAAGTGGATTTCTTCAGGCTCAACAACAAGGCCTTCATATTTGCGAAGAAAGGCGACATATCGGAGATGCTGCTTAATATTACAAAGAGTTCGGGCAAGTGGACAATGACGCCTGGGGCGAGCAGGAGCAACATAGCGAACCTCACGCTGCCCGAAATAAAAGTGCTGAGGATGCTAGACACGCTCAGGTATGCGGACAGGACGCCAGCAAAGGTCTCCGGGATCCTGAACGAGCAGGAGAAGAAGGTGCTGCAGGGGCTCATGGGCAAACGCGTCGTCTGGCTCTTCAAGGGCGATTACAGCATAGACAGGGGCGTTTACCAGAAATTCATAATGGGAAGCAGGGCCAAACACGAGGAGCGGAAGCACGAAGCGGAAGCGGGCACCGAAGAGGCGCCTGCGGTCGAGGCTCCGCTGCTGCCCATCGGGGTGGAGAACGAGAACATAGGCAGGCTCGAGAAAGAGGGCTTCGTGGTGCTTCAGACGCAGCCAGAGGCGATGAGCCTGTCTGCCGCACTTGAGGACAGCATAAGGTCGGGAAAGGTGCTCGGCATACGCGCATTCAACAGGAAGTTCTACATAGTACTCAGGAGCTTCTTCGACAAGAACAGCGGCAAGGTGATAAAGGAGCTGAAGCAGGGGCCGAAGAAAACAGAGGATGTGGCGAAGAGCGCCGGGCTCGATGAGGACGGGGTAAGGGCTATGCTCTACCTGCTCTCCGAGCAGGGAGATGTAAGCGAGAGGAGGAAGGACGTCTTTACTCTAATCTGAAACAGTATCTTTATCTTTAATCTGCTTGCACGCCGGGAAGCCCACAAATTCATTCGCGGGAGGATGTCACTGGCAATGCAGCACGATTTACAAAAATGAGCCTTTTGCTGCGATTCCAAGCTTAACTCTGCGGAGCGGGAAATAACACATGCTTCAGCAATTGGAGTGTGCAACCAGAGGGGCAGACAGGCTCAGATCGGTGCCAGGTGGTCCAGCACTATTACCACCACAGCAAAGATCGCGACTATGATCAGAAGAGTCTTAGCGCTTATCTTCGGGCCCTTCTCCGGTGCGTCGTAGAAGCTGAGTATTCCAGCCGACTGCTGCGGCGTGTACAATGCCATTCGTTTCACTTTGCGCCAGCGCGTGAGCCTGCCCTTTGCGGGTGCCTGACACTTGTATATTGGAACAGCGGCTATTAAAAATGATAGCCAATGAACGTCTCGGCTGACGGGTCTGCCGCAGTGTTGACCATCGAGAGCAACTAGCCGAAAACCAGAAGCTGAGAGTAGCTGCTACAGTTACGGGCAGGGTGGTCGGGTGCCTGCAGGCACGCCCTGGACCGCCCCTGCGTCCTGCCGAGCTGCCTTGCACGTCACTTCTTCTTCGCCTGCCTTCTCGCACGCGAGCTAACCTTGTAGATGACCAGCACCATCACCACCACTGCAACGATTGCGGCTATTATCAGCTCTGTGCTGCTCGCGGCGCTGCCCACACCGACGAAGAAGTTGCTGCTTGCGGTGAACTGCTGGTTAGCTGCCCCGTTGGCCTGCTTCCACTCCTCGAAAATGGTAACAGGGTAGTTGCCGCTGATTCCCGACGAGTCAATGCTGACAAGGAAGGTCACGTTTGCGGACGCACCCGCGGCCAAACCGCCTACGTATGCTGTGCCTGCCACCGGAGTGACCGGATACGTGGTCTCCAGGGTAAGCTCAAGCTGCTGGGCCGTTGTTGTGCCCGTGTTGGTTATCTTGTAGCTCACGGGCACGTCAGCGCTGCCTATGCCGAGGTTGCCGCCCACGTACGTGAAGTTGAACTCTGCCGAAGGCGCTACAGAGAGATTGATTTGCTGCACGCTGGAGAAGCTCCGGGTCAGGGTTGACGAATAATACATTGCGCTCGCTGACAGGCTGCTGCCACCAGATCCCTTGGCCGCCACCAGCAGCGGCTCTTCGGCGGTGGAGCCCGCGGTGAGGTTGGATATGAAGAAGGTGCTGACAGAGCTGAGTATGTCGAGCCCATCCCCGCTGGTAACAGCCACCGTAACGTTCCTGGCCGTTCCATAGCCCGTGTTCTCTATATAAAGCTCGATGGTCTGGTTGTAGCCGGAGTAGAGCGCGGACGGCTGCGGGCTCGACGCAACAACGGTTATCACAGGCCTGTTCTGCACGTAGAAGCTGACAGGCATGACCGCTGTAGCCACGGCGGCCTCTGATCCGAGCGCCATGTAGGTTGCGTTGAAATCGATCGTGTAGGTGCCTGAGGGCGTCGTGTTAGGTATGGCGAACGTGTAGGTAAGGTATTTGTAGTTAAGCCCGGAGCTGACCTGGCCCACTATGATGCTGCCTGCCGGCGAAACGTTCAGTATGGGATACCTGCTTGCCGCCTGCAGGTCCACGTCGCTCAGGAATCCGCCGTACGAATTGTATAGCCTGAACGTTATAGTAGCGTTGCTGCCTGCAACAACCGGGTTGGGCGATACCGAGACGTTCGCGAGCGTGAGCGCACCAGTGTACTGCGCGCCCGCCATTCCGCTTGACATCAGCACGATGGCAAGCACCAAGAAGACTTTTGTTCTCATTTTTTCACCATATTAGCGTAAATGCGAGCTAGACCTGCTCGCTAGTGTTCCTGAAAAGCAGGACGGCCACAGCTACCATGACGGCTGCAAACGCAAGCAGCACACCGGAATCAAAGGCGAAAGTGCTGAGCGGCAATGAGCCGCTTATCATTATTGTGCGCACAGCGTTCACCGCGTACGTAAGCGGGTCTACGGTCGCTATTGGTTGGATCAGTGAGGGCAGGAGGTTGACCGGTATGAAGGCTCCTGCAAGGAATGCGAGAGGCAGGGTGAGCGTCTGCGCTACAAACGCATAGGTCTGTATCTGCTTCATCCTGACAGCCAACGCTATGGAGAGGGCGCCGAAGCCCAGGCCCACAAGCAGCACAAACCACAACAGCTCAAAGAAGCCAAGCAGGCCTGCGGCGATGCTTGCCCCCAGGGCAAGGCCTATGGCCAAGCCTATATACGCGCTGAAGACAGACTGGAAGGTACCGTAGATTATCTTGCTGAGCAGTATTGAGAACTTGTCTATCGGCGTGACCAGGAACGCTTTCAGGTTTCCGAGCTGCCTGTCGCTCAACATAGTGAAGCCGCTGGAAAATACTGCACCGAATGAAGCCACCAGTATGACTATGCCCCCGACAACAAAGGTTTCATAGTTGCTGCCAGCTCCCACGGCGTAGTTCGTGACCACAGGTACGGGATCCTGACCCGCTGCCGGCGCGCTTGCCAATACTTCTCCGGTGCCGAGCTCCGCCGCGGCTGCCTTCACTGTGCTCTCCACCACCTCCAGTTCAAGCGGTTGTGTATTTGTTAGGTACACGTATACGCTTGGCTTATTCGCGGCTGCGATGGAGAAGCCGGGTGGCACGACTATGACTGCGGCAACCTTGCCCTGGTCAAGCAGTGACATTGCCTGCTCCTCGGTAGTGTAGCTCGCTACCAGCAGCGCGTTGCCAGAACTCAGCAGACTGATGAAGCTCAGCGACAGCGGCCCATTATCATAGTTTACCAGCGCCACAGGCACGTTCTTCGATGAATTGCCCAGGCTGCCAAGCAGCAGTATGAAGATTATGGGAAAGATGAGCATGCGTATTACGTTGGTATTGAAGTTCTTCCTGAAGATGAGCATCTCCCTGCTGAAAAGCACGTATGTGTCGCTCAATAGGCTCATGGGGTCACCTGCCTCCGCGGAGCATGAAGCCACCCCGGCCCGCAACGTAATCGCCAGCAGTATCTCGCACAGCAGAGCCAGTGAGCTTCAGAAACACATCATCTATGGTTGGCTCGTGCATGCTAACGTTCTCTATGGGCAGCTTCTTTGAGAGGAACTCCTGCGTCAGTTTCTCTATCTTCTCCACTGCGTTGGAGCCGCCAGGCGCAACTACCTTGTTGGAAAGCACCTGAGGCTCAAGACCCACTTTCTTGAACATCGCCGCCACTCTGTCGAGCAGTTCCTTGGCTGCAGAGACCTCTATGACCCTACTCATGCCTGTTTTCTGCCTCAGCTCGCCCGGTGTGCCGAGCGCTATCAGTTTGCCGTGGTCCATTATGCCTATCCTGTTGCAGAGCTGGTCCGCCTCCTCCAGATACTGCGTGGTAAGCAGTATC
Organism: Microcaldota archaeon; assembly: GCA_964548595.1. Classification (GTDB taxonomy): domain Archaea; phylum Micrarchaeota; class Micrarchaeia; order Micrarchaeales; family CABMGC01; genus JAJYVH01. The sequence goes on from CAZJQO010000024.1 coordinate 4,347, forward strand.
GTAACGCCCTGCTCCTTGTTTATGCGCCTCAGCAGCGCCCATATCTTACTCTTGTTCTGCACGTCCAGGCCTGTCGTTGGCTCGTCAAGCAGCAATATCTGCGGAGCATGCATCAGCGCCTTTGATGTTTCCAGCCTGCGCTTCATGCCGCCGGAGAATGTGCCCGCATACGAATTCCTGAATTCCTTCAGGTCGGCAAGGTCCAGTGCGAAGTCTATGTTCTTCTTCAGCTCGGGCTCCTGTATGTGGTAGAGCTTGCCGAATATCATCAGGTTCTGCTCCGCGGTTAGCTCCGGCTCCACCACTGTTTCCTGGGTAACTACGCCCATGTTCCTCTTCGCCACGTCGGGTTTATCCCGCATGTTTATGCCGCCAACGAGCACGGTGCCCGAGGTTGGCTGAAACAGGCCTAGCAGCATGTTAATAGTGGTGCTCTTGCCAGCTCCGTTCGGGCCCAGGAGCCCGAAGATCTCACCCTTCTTTATCTTCAGGTCCACCCCGTTGACGGCTGCAAGCTCGCCGAACCTCTTCACCAACCCGGTAAGCTCTATAGCATATTCACTCAGCGAAAGCACCCCGGATCAATGAAGAAGCTTCTTTTGTGAACTTGAAGAACATCCTTCTGAACTCTTTTGCCAGCGCTTTGCCCTTCGGCGTTAAGCGGTACACTTTCTGCACCTTGTTGCCCGCCAGCACCATCCTGCTCCTCACGTAGCCCTTGTGCTCCAGTGAGTTAAGCAGGTTGTAGAGCTCGCTCTTGTCTACGCTGCGCATCATTGGGTGCCTGCTCGCCCTGAACCTCTTGAGCAGCGCATACGGATGTGTGCTCTTCTTCTCTATATGCATCAGCACTATTACCGTGCGCACGTTCTTCAGCATGTCCTTTCCCATCTTGCCGAAAGCCTTGAAGGGCGCGGTGTGCTCACTGTTCTGCATGCTATAGTTTAGAACTAGACTAATTTAAATATTATCATGGTCAGATTTTAGAAAGGGCGGTTCCCACTCCTGAACAATAGCACTATTAATATTATATGAGAATAGGCATAGTTCGTCGTGCTTGCATGATAAACTATGCTGAGATAGAGGCAAAATGGCAGAAAGCCTGGGAAGACGCAAGACTCTTCGAGAGCGACGTTAACGAGAGGCCATCGTACATGGTAACCGCTGCTTGGCCATACGTAAACACGCCGCTCCACATAGGGCACCTGCGCACCTACGGCACAGCTGACGTGTTGGCTAGATACAAAAGGATGAGAGGCTTCAACGTCCTCTACCCGATGGGCTTCCACGCCACCGGCACGCCGGTGCTCGCGTTCGCCAAGAGGATAAGGGACAAAGACAAGGACATAGTTGAAGAGCTCAGGATGTTCCACGTATCTGACGAAGACATAGCAAAGATGACCGATCCTGTTTACATCGCCGATTATTTCATAAAAGAAATTGGAAATTCGTTCAAGAGCGTGGGGCTGGGAATCGACTGGAGAAGGCGGTTCGTCTCCACCGATGCCTTCTTCAGCAAGCTGGTGGAATGGCAGTTTGCAATCCTAAACAGCAAAGGGTACCTGACAAAGGGCAAGCATCCCGTGGGATGGTGCCCGAACGAGAATAACGCCGTGGGCATGCACGACACACAGCACGACATGGAGCCAGAGATAGAGGAAGAGATGGCAATAAAGTTCAAGGTCGATGGAGAAGATGCGTGGATGCTCTGCGCCACCTACAGGCCGGAGACCGTATTTGGCGTCACCAACCTATTCATAGCGGAGAAAGCAGCGTACGTCGCGTGCAAGGTAGGAGACGATGGAAAGCGCTACTACCTGTCAAAAGCTGGGGCAGACATGCTGAAATACCAGACGCGGGTAGAGGTGATAGAGGAGATAAGCGCCGACAGGCTGCTTGCAAAGAGCTGCCTGAACCCGGTAAACGGCAGCAAACTGCCAGTGCTTCCGGGCTTCTTCGTGAAAGAGGACATGGGAACGGGCATAGTGATGAGCGTGCCCGCACACGCTCCTTTCGATTATGCGGCGCTCGAGCGGCTGAAGAAGGAAGGCGCACTCAGCGCGGCGATAACGCCGATCAAGGTCATCGACGTGAAGATAGGCAGGTCGCTGAGCGACGTGAGCGTCGGCGAGGCAAAGCCGGAGCACCTGGATGTCCCTGCCCTCGCGTACCTTGAAGTGCTCCATACCAGTGCGGATGCGATAGACGACATGCTAGAGTTTGCAACAAAGCTGGAGTACAGGGAGGAGAGCCACTGGGGCAAGATGCTGGTGAAGGGCTACGAAGGCCTGAGCGAACCGGAGGCAAGAGACAGGGTGAAGGAGGAGCTCGCCGGCAAGGGCGGGGCTTTGGGCATCTACGTACTCCAGAATGCGCCAGTATACTGCAGATGCGGATACAAAGTAGTTGTGAAAGTTGTTGATGACCAGTGGTTCATAGACTACGGCAACAGCGAATGGAAGGAAAGCATTAGGGAGGCGCTGAAAGGAATGCGCCTCTACCCCGAAAAGACAAGGAACGCGTTCGAAGCAACGGTAGACTGGATAGACGTCCGCGCTGTGGCCAGGGCGCAGGGGCTCGGGACCAGGTTCCCGCTCGACACCAGCAAGATAATAGAGAGTCTCTCCGACTCTACGATCTACATGTCCTTCTACACAATATCAAACATCGTAAAGGACATTCCGCCTGAGAAACTCAAGCCGGAGTTCTTCGACTTTGTGTTTAGGAGCGTGGGGGACGCGGATAAAGTGGCGGCTGCCACAGGCATAGACTACTCACTGCTCAAGAAGTGCAAGGAATCTTTTGAATACTGGTACAAGTACACGTCAAGGCACTCTGCGCCAGACCTGATATACAACCACCTGACGATGTACATCTACAACCACATAGCGGTGTTCAGCAAGGAGTACTGGCCCAAGCAGATAGTCACCAACGGTTTCGTGCTGAGCGGAGGCGAGAAGATGAGCAAGAGCCTTGGCAACATAATACCTGCGATGGACGGAATACGCAAGTACGGTGCCGATCCGCTCAGGATAAACGAGATTGCAGGAAGCGACCTTTCCAGCGACTCGGAGTTCAGCGACAGGGCGGTGGACGGCATACAAGAAAGGCTCGAGTATCTCTACAACACCACACTGAGCCTCAGCAAGCTCGGCTCCGGTGAGCTCAATGAGATAGACTATTGGCTCTATTCCAGGCTGAACAGCAAGATTGGAAGCGCTACAGCCGCGATGGAGAAGCTGGAGCTGCGCGATGCCTACATACCAATATTCTACGACTCTGTGCTTGAGCTCAAGAAGTACTTCGCAAGGGGAGGCAGCAACTCCATAGTGGTTAAGGATTTCCTCTCCGGAGTCGCGCTTATGCTGCAGCCGATAGCGCCACACTTCGCAGAGGAAATGTGGCACGCTCTTGGCAACGACACTTTTGCATCGGTGGAGAAGTGGCCAGAGGCGAACAAGGAGATGCTTGACAACAAGGTGGAGAAGGAAGAAGCAGCGATCGAGAAGACGCTCGAGGACGCGAGGCAGGCGTCCGCGCTTATGGAGAGGAAGAAAGGCAAGAAGGCCAAGAAGATCATGCTGATCATAGCTGATGGCTGGAAGGCGAAGCTGCTCAACACGCTTGCTAAGGAGAAGAAAGTGGACAAGGCAATAGAGAGCGTGAAGGAAGAGGAGGGAGTAAACATGGAAACAGCGGCAAAACTGGCTGCCATGCTTGCGAAGCGCATGAACGAGCTGCAGCAGGTTGACATAACGCAGCAGGAGGAATACGCCGCCTTCTCCGGAGCCGCGGGCTACATCGCGAAGCAGCTGAACTGCGAAGTGGAAGTCGAGAAGGAATCGGCATCCAGGTCGGAGCGCGCGTGGCGCTCCATGCCGCTGAAGCCGAGCCTAGACATTGCGTTTTGAAGTGATTAAATGGTCAGCGTTGAGTTCGCACCTGACAAGAAGATAGTGGTGCACCAGGTATACAAGTTCAAGAGCACCGAGGAGCTGGCGAAGCGCGTTGCGGGCTTTGGACAGAACAAGCCGATCTTCTGGTGCGACGGCGTGCTGTTCCTATACTTCACCAACAGCGCGGACATTGACAGGGAAGAATACTTCAAGGGAACGTGGCACTGGGACGCGCTGCTCTATGCAGACATGCCGCAGTACAGCGACGCCATAGAGCTTGAGGAGGGCGGCTACAAGGGAGTGAAGATAATGGTGCTCGACTACAGCGAGTTCGATGCATTCAAGGACGTGATTAAGTGGGTCAAGAGCAAGAAGGCTTAGCTTATTATACCTTAATTGCAATCTCTATGCGCTCATTCTGGTGAATTCAAATGGGAAGATTTCAGCTGGCAGACGAGGCGCTTGCTAAAGTGTCGATATGCAGGAAGTGCAAGGCCAGGAACAAGGCGGGCGTGGCGAAGTGCAGGAAGTGCGGCTCCGTATACCTCAGGCCCAAGAGGAGGGAGATCAGGGTGAAGAAGTAGATTAAATAAAATGTTTTGTTTAAGAATTGGTGTGATATTATGGCTGAACTCAATCCGATAGAGCAGCTGATAGTGAACGCTATGAAGGAGCTTGGGGCAACCAAGGACAGCGGCCTCAAGACCGCTGACGACATAGCGAAGAAGTGCAACAGGCCGAAGAGCATGGTGACGAACGCGCTCGTTCTGCTCTCGCAGAAGAACGTGGTCAAGAGGGTCGCACGCGAGAAGGCAGCAGGCTACTACCTTATTCAGCAGGCCTAGCAGGACAGGGCATGGAAGAGAACGACTCCATAGAGTTTCTGGCCAAGTACAAGGGCTGGGTTGCTGTAAAGAAGATACACATAGACACCGGTACGAAGCCCGAGGAGATAGCGGCGCAGCTCGCGGGCATAATGCAGAGCATGGACAGGAAATCCTTCGAGCTGCTTGGCATAGACACCGCCAGGCTGGACGCATACGCGGCTCAGCTTACATCAGGATCCAGAAAGAGCTACAGCGCGCTGGCGCAGGCTGTGCAGAAGCTGGGCACTGTTGAGGCCAAGGAGAGCATAACTGCTGCCACGAACTCAAAACCGGAGCTGGCTGAAATAGCAGCCACATATCTTTTCAGGAAGACCGTCCAAGGCCTGTCTTTTGACTTCAGTGTTGGCATACCTATGCTGGAGAAAGCGTTTCCGAATCTCAAGCTGCCGAAGCCGCCCGGCAGGAAGCCGAAGGCGTAGGAAGATTTGGCTTGCCAGAAGCACTCTTCTCTCGGACCCATCATGAAAAGATTAATGTATGCTCTGTTGAACGAATAGTACAATAGTCTACAATGTAACAACTTCCTTTCACTTTATCTTCTACTCATACCATAGCCCTTCAGGAAATCATAGAACACGAACTTCTGAATTGCCTCTGCGCACAACGAAGTTCCCAGTTTGCTGACTAAGTTTTCTCCAAATGTTCTTTTCACGCAGGAATTCTCCCCTTCTACTGACAACCTCTCCCCGTAGTTTCGTGTCTTTCTCCACTTCTTATAGCCCCACTGCCTGAACTTCCTTATCTCGTGTTTCCTCCAGTTGCATCTGGTTTGTCGTATCTTTGCGTTTGACCGTGGA
>CAZJQO010000025.1:0-7187 GCA_964548595.1 Microcaldota archaeon
GGTACTACGCAAGGGCAGAGCTGCTGTGACAAAAGCGCTGATTAAAAAGCATAGTTGTTGTACTGATACCTGTGGTTTTGTGTTCGAAGATACCAAAAAAGCCTGGAACATAATTATGCATCCGGGCAGGGCAACTCAAACGTTTAGCATAGGCAAGGCGCTGGGCTTCTACTACAGGGCGAGCCTGCTGCCCCTGGTCGTTGCTATGGTTGTGGGCTTCATAGCAGGATACTTTGCGGGCGGTCTCCTGGGCTCGTTTTTCGGAACTTTCGGCATCTCGCTGGGTTCTGCGATCGGTGCGATCGGTGCCTTCGGTGGCCTCCTGGCAGCGGTTCTGGCAGTAATATACCTGGTTGTCTTAGTGCCCATAGGCATGCTTATAGATGCGGCGTTGTACCAGCTCTTCGCAAAAATCATATTCAAGGTGTGGAAAGGAACGTTCGACAAGACGTTCACAGCGATTACCTACGGCATGTTCCCCATACTGATATTCTTCTGGCTGGCATTCATACCTGTAGCTGGCCTGCTCTTCATAGTGATAGCGCTGTGGAGCATAGCGGTGCTTGTGATCTCGCTCGGAAAGCAGCACAGAATCAGCGCGTGGCGCGCCCTCGGCGGCGTTGTGCTGACTGAGGTAATAGTATCAATAATAGTATCAATAATAGTATTCGTCGTAGTAGGGTTCGTGGCGGGCCTGTGAGAGTACATGAGTGGGCCCGGAGGACACCTTGGTTTCTGGCTCAAAACAAAAAAGACAAGAAAAGTCACAACCAAGGATTTTGCTAATAGAAACGCAACATTTAAAGACGTTCAGAAAATACTCTACAAGAGGTCTCTGCATCCCTTATATCTCGATATGACTGCTCCCGAGATTTCAGAACTTGGATTGCACGTTACCAAGGTGCTGGTACCGGAACTCGTGCAACTGAGCCTGCCTTCGTATCCGTTTCTCCAAAATCCACGGTTCTACTCTTTCATTCCAAGAGGTTCAGGCATAAACCCGTATCCGCACCCCCTGCCATAGCGGGCGTATAACTGCAGTGATGCGCCTACTTACCCCTTCACGAATTTGCCCACGGAATCGATTATCAGTTCCAAGGCGCGCGCCGTTTGCGACGTGTCTTTGCCCTCCAGTTCCAGGCTGTGGTCCGCCCCATCGATTATCATGACGTCACCGCAGCCCAGGCGCTTCACTTCTTCAAGCCTGTCCTTCACGAAGTACGGGTCCTTCGTGCCTTGTATGAAGAGCGAGTTCCCCTTGCACTTGCTGGTTATGGTTCCGTATATCTCCTCATCAGCGAGTAGCGGGGTGAACCACACAATCCTCTCATTCTCAAGCGGCTTTTGTTTCGCGAGTATGGCTGAGACCGCGCCAGTACCCACGGACTTGCCTACAAGCACTAATCGCGAGTATCTCCTCTGCGAGATCGCGGCAAGATAGGCTGCATTTGCGTCTTGGGAAAGCCATCTGACCTGCTCCTCCTCTGAAAGAGTCGACCATCTTTCGTTCTTCTTGTACTCGTACTCAACCCACAGAACGTCGAAATTCAGCGCAAGAAGGACATTGGTGGTATAATAAAGCAGTGGCATCTGGCAGGTGTAGCCTATTCCCGGAAACACCAGCGCGAGCTTATTGGTATCAGCATTCTGCAGGTAAAAGGTATTCGGTACGTTTCCGTCATATCCTTTTATGGCAATTTTTGCCTGCGTATATGCCCGTGCCATGTGACAGGATTCAGTTTCAATGCTTATTAGGCTTTCTAGGAGCCGAACTCCGAAGGTCCGATGCAGTGCATGCCGTGTTAAGGAGGAAGGGCCTTTATGGGCCAGTAACCTTCCCCCCTTTCCAGCGCGCCCACCCCCACGCCTAGTTAATGCATTAGGGGTTTCCTCATACTTAAGCCCGATGCATTTGTGGAAGTAAGTCGGGCATGCTTCTACCAAACCCGAGTCACAGCACTATGCGTGCATTCTTTGCTTTAGCCTGTTATCTTCGGCTTCACGGAGACCCATGAGCAGGTTCCGCAGTATTAACTCCTTCTTCTCAAGTCGCAGTTTTACGGCGATATCGATGGCTTCCTCCACTGCGCTGGCAGCAACTTTCAGGACCCGTATCTCATTCTTTCTCTCAACTTCAGTTCTGTTATCACCCGAGCCCAATATACTCCTTGCTTCTCTAAGGGCCTTTACCTTCTTCTTGCGGTCGCTCTCGCTCATTGTGGTTTCTTCACTCAACAGACCGATGGCGATTTCTATGCCGTCTTCGTTTTCCTTCTTCGCATTTTTAATCACGATTGCAGGGATTTCTGCTTCAGACGGTGCCTGCAAGGCACCGGCGATTACTTTCTTCTTTTTCTGTTCCTCTAGAGAAACGACACTCTGAGTAGAGTGGGCCCGGAGAGATTTGAACTCTCGACCTCCCGATTTCTGCCGTTAGGCTATCAGTCGGGCGCTCCAACCAGGCTAAGCTACAGGCCCACGAATAACAGTAGCAGTGTCCTGATTTATTACTTTTGATACAGTTGGCCTGGCGTAGCTACACCAGCCTGTTGCCTATGCATTCCGCTGCCACGAGGAGCCTGCCAGTTGCGGCGCTGTAATTCCTGGGTATAGGCAGGTTGTATAGGTAGGAGTAGAGCGGATCATAGCTGCTGCACGAGACTTTAGCCGGTATGTCGGTTGCTGGTATGACAACATACACGCCAGTTATTGTCACTGAGAAATTTGGCAGCAGCAGCGGAAGATTGGTGCTGTAGACCAGGTAAGTGGCGTTGTTGGATATTAGCTCGAAGGTCTGCTGCGGCAGGCCAGTTGAACCGAAGAAGCGCATCTCGCCTATGAGCTTGTTGTTGCTCGCCAGGCCTGCAACCACGTCGCCGTTTTGCACGCCGAAGAGCGCCAGTATCGCTTCTGAAGCATTGATGCTGGAGTTGGTAAACCCAACAATTGCTTCGGTGCCGTTCTGGCTTATTAGATACGCCGTGGTATAGCCGGTGGTTACTGTTGCCCGCACGGCGTCAGCCATGGTTGTGTTGTTGAAGTTGAAAGGCACCACGCTCTCGGCGCTAGCCGGGGGTATGGAGAGCGCAGTCGCATAGTTGAGCGTGGCATAGGCGTAGAAAGCGGATATGGCGAAAGCGGCCACTATGGAGGCGATGATTATCCTGCTGCTAATCGCCGGCCGGGCCCGCTTTGCGTTTGCAGGCACGGGCAGGCGCAGGCCGAAGAAGACAGCGAGCAGCACCATCGCCACTACTATGGCGTAGAACAGGAGCGTGCCTATTATCTGGTGCACGAGGAGCAGTGTTGCATTTGGTCCGTAGCTAAGCCAGAGGAGCGATATCAGAGTCATCCTGATCAGGTTCAGAACCAGGAGGAGCGCAACTCCGGAAGCGAGCCAGAGTGCCTTGCGCGAAAGCCTGCCGCTGTAGAAGTAGCCTAAAGGTACAAGGAAAAGCGCAAGGGAGACGAATATGCCAAGGCTCACGCAACTCTGGCCTATTCCTATGCTGTAGCCGTTTGCCGTTATAGTTATTGGAGCAGAGTAGCCAAGGCCGTGTATGAAGGGCTCCAGCAGCGCGTAGACTGCAAAGGAGTTGGCCTGCGCGAACGCACCAGACTGGATCACAAGGGCGTAGAGCAGAGCCGGGGAGGCTAGCAGCGAGTAGACAAGAGCCCATTTGAACTTCTGCACGCTGCCGGTCCCGAAGAAGATGGAGATGAGTCCGGCCAATGCCAGCGGCATAAGCAGCATGTCGATCCTGAAGGAGATGAAGAGGAACGAGAAGTAGAGCCTGAGCGCGACCGACACTACCACGAAGGCGGCAAGAGCTCCGGTCCCGATGGCGAGGCTGCGCCAGCCAGGCGACGGCACCGGCCTGGTCTTGAGCGAGAAGAAGATGAACAAGGGCAGCATGAGCAGCGGCACTATCACGTAGCTGGTTGGATTGGCATCGCTTATCGTTAGAGGTGTTATGTAAACGGATGTGGACAGGAGCAGGATCACGCTGGCAAGTAGCAGCACAGCGGCGATGCCAGCGTTGTATCGCATCTTGACCACAATCGTCCTCAGCCGATATAGACTTCATCACATTTCAGCAGTTACTCTGCTCTTCATCGGACGCTTAACAATGGTCAAGCAATATATTAAAGCATCTGCAAATAGGAGCATGCGAGGGGTTAGGTACAGGTACCTGCCGCACACGGCAGACGTGGCCTTCGTGGCCTACGGCAGGAGCGTGAAGGAGACCATAGAGAATGCTGCCGAGGCGCTGCTGGGCGTGATGCTCGACATAGACTCGATAAAGAAAGCAGGAGCCGGGAGCGGCTCATTGAAAATAAGCGAAGATGCGCAGAGCGCGGACAGCCTCGTGTGGTACACGCTGCAGAGCATAGTGAGCAGGGTTGACGAGAGGAAGCTGCACGCCTATGCATTCAAGGTAGACATGCTTGAGTCAAAAGGCAGATGCAGGCTCGCAGGCAGGCTGCTTTACAAGAGGAGCGGCGGAAACCCGTTCATGCTTGAGGTGAAGGCCGTCACTCCACACGGGCTCAAAATCAAGAAAACTGGAGAAGTGTACAGGGTAAGGGTGCTGCTCGATGTTTAGCGCGCGCGAATGCTGCGCTGCCTCCCCGCCTGCGCTTGAGGCATGCAAAACTTAGCCAGGGAGGGGAGTCGAGCCCCTCTAAGCCGCTCTGCAGGCGGCCGCATAGCCGATCTGCCACCCTGGCGCTAATCTATTAATTTGTGTGCATAATTTAAAAGCGAGCATATGCCGGCACTTTTCGAGACTCTGCCGAAAGAGTTCGTCTCAGAAACAGACTTCATGGATTACAAGACGCCAATCACTGAAGCGATAGGCAAGATACGCAGGCTTGGCGCGGTCGTGGTGCTAAAGGACAGGGAGTACTACGGCGTGGTTGACGACAGGTCTGTTTCAAGGAGCAGGAGCCTGCAGCCGCTCAAGTTCTCCAAGGGTTTCCCGCTGGGCAATCTTGCCAGGAAGCTGCCTGTGCTTGGCCCGGAAACATCGCTGAGCAGGCTGATAACAGATTTCCACGATTCGTCGGCAAAGGTGCTGCCGTACATGCAGGGCGGCAGGATCACCGGCGTGGTGAGGCGCAGCGTTGTGCTCAGCACCATACTCTCGCTGCACCTGCTTTCCAAACTGAAGGTGAACGACGTGATGTCTGCTCCCGTGGTCTCGATCGCGCCTGGCGCCAACCTGGCGCAGGCGGTAAGCCTCATGGCCAAGAGCAACATAGCCAGGCTCGTGGTGATGGACAGGGGCAAAACAGCAGGCATACTGACATCGCAGGACATAACTGACAACTTCTCCAAGCCGGAAGAGCGCCTGCCGGAGAAGAAGACACGGAGCTTCACGCCGGCAAACATACAGGTAGGCAGCATAATGCGCTCTCCGGCATACACCATAAGCTACGACAGGCCGGCTGAGGAGGCGATAAAGAGGCTCCTTGAAAAGCACATCTCATCGCTCATAGCCATAAAGGCAGACCGGGCTGTTGGCATTGTTACTGTGCGCGACATGATAGAGAACGCTGCGGCGCTGACCGCAAGGGTAAGGAGCAACGTGATCATATCGGGCCTCGACGAGCACACCATGGACTACGAGCAGCAGGTAAGGAACGAGGCAGAGAGGCTCGTCTCCAGGATAGACAGGTTCCAGGGACTGCAGGCAGATTACGTGGCGCTGAACATAAAGAGGCACAGGGAGCGCAACTACGAGGCGCACGCAAGACTCGCGCTCAGGCGGCGGGGCACCGTCTTCGCGCACTCATATGGCTACAGCATGGAGAGCGTTGTATCGTCGCTGCTGGAGAGCATATATGACAGGGTAAAGGAGAGGAAGGAGGAGTTTATAAGCGAGAAGAGAGGTGCAGAAAGGTACTATGGCGAGGAATAGGAGGATAGCAGCGCAATCGAGCTTCGAGCTGCTAGTAACACTGGCCTTCGGCCTAGCCATACTGCTGCCGCTCGTCGTTCTCGCCTTCATACAGCTATCCAGCTCGAGCAGCAGCCTGACTTCGGTGCAGGCGCAGCAGGTCGCGAACAAGCTCTCCAGCGCGGCTACGCAGGTAGGCAGCGAGGGACCGCCAGCCAGGCAGGTAACGCAGATAGAGATGCCCAGCGGCGTGAGGTTCGTCTACGTTGGCAATTTGAACAACAGCGTGGGCCACGAGATAGTGATTGTAATAAGCTCGCCGACAGGCCTGAGCTACATCACCGCGTACACGCCGGCCAACGTCAGCGGTCAGCTCGGCGGCATAACCGCCACAGGCACGTACCTGATAAACGTGACCGCAACTTCCTCATGCCCGAGCAATCCTGGCGTTGCATGCGTATACATGTCCCCAAGGGTCTAGCGGCATGGACGAGAGACACGTGGCAAACACATATAATATTTGTTTGAGAGGATAGTGCTATGCACCTGCTTGACCACGTGGTGTACGGATGAGGCTGCAGATCGCTTTGGAATACATGATAATCTTCGCCTTCGTGCTTGTTGTATTCCTCTTCATCTTCGCGCTCATCTCAAGCCAGCGCGCCCAGACGCTCAGCAGCCAGCTCTTCGGGCAGGAGCAGCTCGCGGCGCAGAACATAGCAAGCCAGCTTCAGATAGCGATGCAAGCGGGCAACGGCTACACCGCAAGCATACCGCTATCAAGCGAGGTAGGCACGCTGAGCTACCAGCTCCTGGTAGGGAAGAACGGGGCAGTTATCATAAACAGCAGCGTGAGCACGCAGAACCTGCTTGCCACAGCATACAGCGGCGTGCCACGGGTAGAGTCCAGCCCGCAGTACCTGCAGGCAAACGGCTTCTACTACAAGCTGCCAACGGCCAACGGCACGCTGAGCATACAGAACTCGTTCGGCGCCATATGCCTGGACTACCGCTGCCCCACCACGAGCTCGCAGCCGAGCAACGTCAGCCTCTCTAGCCAGGTGGTGCACGCTGGGCATTTCAATGGACAAAATAGTTATATAGGCATAACTGGATCTAGCTCTCTGTCCTTTACACAGTTGACAGAAACCTTATGGATAAAGCCTTTGGGTGTTGCACACGGAACCTCAAGTACAACATATACGCGAGTAACTGGCTTTGGAAACTTCGCTCTAGACTTCGCAATAGATGAATCGACATCGCCCACCGTACCTTATGTTAAGA
>CAZJQO010000026.1:0-11220 GCA_964548595.1 Microcaldota archaeon
GATTCTGCCACCCTGGCTCGCTTTCCTATGAGTGTTAAAGCTTTATACTTTGCAGCTTATTAAGGCTTAACCGCGTAATATGCCGGGGGTCAAATGAAGATAGGGGTTCTTGGAACAGGAGCAGTAGGCATAACACTGGCCACGAAGCTGGCGCAGCTGGGCAACGAGGTAAAGATGGGCTCCAGGAGCGCTGACAACAAGGTAGCCGGCGACTGGGCCAAAGCTAACAGCGGCCACAAGGCTTCTCACGGTACCTTCGAAGAGGCTGCGAAGTTCGGTGAGCTGCTGGTACTCTCTGTGAAAGGAGACGCTGCCGTGGATGTTGTCAATGCCGCAAAGCCTGAAAACTTCAGGGGCAAGGTGGTCATAGACACTTGCAATCCGCTTGAATTTTCACAACGGAGCACGAAGCTCTTCATTGCCAACACCGAATCGCTGGGAGAGCGCATACAGGTTAGCCTGCCCGGGGCCAAAGTGGTAAAGGCGCTCAACAGCGTTGGCGCGCCTCTAATGGCTGATCCAAAGAGGCTGGGCGAAGAGCTGACCCTTTTCATCTGCGGAAACGACGACAACGCGAAGAAGCAGGTGGCCGAGCTGCTCAAAAAGTTCGGATGGAACGACATAATAGACGTGGGTGGAATAGAAGCTGCGAGGGAGATGGAGATGCTGCTGCCGATGTACATGCGGCTCCTTTCCATATGGCAGCATCCAAACTTCGGATGGAAGATAGTGAGGAAGGGCTGAATCGCGCCTACAACCAAGCGCCTACATTAGCGTCAGGTACAACACGGCTACCGACAAACCAAGCGCAAGCAGCGCGATAGCGTCCCTAGATTCTCTATACGTTGCGTACTGCTTTATGCGCGTCGAGACCGCTGCGCCGATTGCAGCAGAAGCTGCAATCACTATGCCTATGTTTGTGATACTAAATGCGGCGCACAGGACAGCTGCGCTGGATGCAGAAGCAGCGGCAACCACCAGCATTGCCGCGCCTTTGCCCTCCATCCAGCTCCTTTTGTATAGCCTGCGCAGATCCCGCATCATAAAATCAACTTTACGAGCAGAGCCGCAAAAAACAGCGTTGCGAAGCCGAGCGACTGCGCCATGAGCACCTTGTTTTTGCTGGATGTCAGCGTGCTCAGTATTGCCGCGCTCAGGAGCACGCTAGATACGGGTCCACTCGCCTTTGCCACGTAGTATGCAAAGGTGGCAGCAAGGGCGGTTATCATACACGAAGCACCTCAAGCCTGTATTCGGCAAGATACGCAAGCATTATCGCCGAGCTGCGGCTAAAAGACAACGCACAGTCGACTATTTGGTGCATGTCCGGTGCAAACAAAACAAGCCTACCTGTCTCGTTTCTTCTGCCACTCGCAACGCTGCTGAGCCGGGCAATATCTGCGATGCCCAGCTTTTCATACGCTACGCGCTCTATATCGCGCAAGCCCATGCCGCATTCAAGCATGCCATTCTTCAGCAGGCTGTCGTAAGCCTTCCTGAGGAACACGCGCCTGTGCATGTTTTCAAAATTGCAGGCGTAGTTCATCCAGGTGCGCAACCCGTCGTCTGGCGTGTTTTGTGCATACGAGACAGGCAATCTTCTGTCGAAGATGCGCTCTGCCAGCGCCTCTTTTTCCGCATTTGGCCAGATGCCTGTTTCCGGAAGCTCAAGCGATATCTTCTTACCACTGATGCTGATGTTGCCCACCATGACGAAGAAAGCAACGCCTATCGCTATAGGCACGAACTGAAGCAGATACAACAAAATTATGCCTGCCAATATTTCACCAAGCCAAAGTTGCCATTGCCGTAATGCGCCACTTTGTAACCGGCATCGCCTGCCGAAGCAAGCGCATCTATGACGTCTTTCTCTTCGATTCCCAGTTCAGACGCGAAGTCGCGCGAGTTTATCCTGCCTCTGCCGGAAAGCGCAGCGGTCTTTAAAATGGTTTTCCGCAACTTTGAAGCAAGCTCCGTGTTGCTTTTCCCAATATCCCTGTTTTCGGAGATGAGGCGAACTATTTTTCTTGCCAGAACAACAGACTCTGCGTGTGAATCCTGTCTTACGGCGTTCGGCTGCAACGAAATCAACTGTTCCCCCATCAGTGCAAGCACAAGATACGGGTATAGGGAACCGAGCCTGACCTCGTAGCAGCCGGATGTCAGCTGCAACAGCGCAACAAGCTTCAGCAGTGCTTCGCGTATGAAGAGCATAGGCGTTTTTCTGGCATATATGCACAGTGCTATTTTATTCATCCCGAACTCTGCGTTGTAGTAATGTTCATCATCGTCCGATTCTATCTCGTAAAAAAGAATGGTGCCTTCCCTCACCAGGTGCATGCCGCTGTATGCCTGCAGCTCCCGTTTTAATGCAGAAAAACCGCAGTGCAGTTCTGCATTTACCTCTATCCTGCTGAAGAGCAACCCCTGCCTTTCCCCTCCAAACCTAGTCTTCACTTGCATCTCCCCGCATCGTCAACGCAGAGGCAAAAGCGTCTGCCAAACTCTCCTCATCCACGGCAAGTCCGCGCAGCGCTGCAAGTATTGTGTCGCCGCTGCAATGCTTGAGCAGCAGGGCCACCAGCTTTGCAAGCTCTATGCGTGCTTCGCTGCCGTTCAGCGCGAGCGCGGCCTCCAACGCCTCTGCACCGCAGTTCCTTCTTATGCATTCTTCAAATTTATGCCTGCCAATTTCCAGTTTCATCTTACCATCTAGCGCCATGTGAACGACGCCCTCCATGTCTATGCCGTGCACCCTTTCTATCAGGCATGCACTCCTCCTGCCCGTGGCGAGCGACTGTATTACCATGCAGCTCCCCACCGCCAGATTCTGCACGACATCGATATGCCTGGAGGCAAGTCCGTAGTTGGCAGCAAGTCTCTCAAGACCGTGCTTGTTCTGGAGCCTGAACAGGAACACAGTAGCTGCATTCGAGAGCATCGCGAAATCTATGTCTTCCAGGAGCTGGGAGGAGAACAGCAGGCCGTAGCCGTACTTCCTGCCCTCGCGCAGTAGTGTTTTGAGCGCCGTGCTGCCTTTGAGCAGCTTCCAAGCCTCGTCGAGCACCAGGAAGACGCGCCCGCCTCCCGCGTTAGCGCGCATGCACTTAACAGCTGTATCCATTATGCGTTCGACTGCTTTCACCCTGGCCTGCTCGGTTGCGATGCCTTTCATGTTGAAATACAGTATGCCGCCTTTCCGCTCTCTGAGTAATTTATCGGCGTTTTCAGGATTGCTGCATGTCTCGCCGGTAAATGAAGTAAATGCTTCGTACTCTCCGGTAAAGTCAGGTACAAGCACTGTTGCATCGTCCAGCGCCCAGAGTTTGAGCATGAGGTTGCGCATCAGATACGTCTTGCCGCTGCCCGTAATGCCGCAGATGAACACATGCGGGTTGATTGATGCGCCAAGGTCAAGAAAGTAAGGTGCGTTGTGCATCGTGCCAACGAAGATGCAGCTCCGTGAGTGTGACTCGATATCGCTCTCGCTTTCCGAGAGCGTGTCCGGGAACCTGATGAGGTCTGCGGCATGTTCGGTGTTGCCTGTGTATCTACCCATAAGCATTCAAACGCCACTTGCCATGATTTCATCCAGCAGCCGCTCCCCTCTCAGCATCTCGCATTCGAAGCCAAGCGACGAAGAGAATGCGCTCGCGAGCTTCTCTGCATTGGACGCAGACCCTCTGGCAGCTTCAAAACTACTGCCCGCTGTGCAGAATGTCTTGAGCTTCAGCGCAAGCGTCAGCATCTTCTGGCCCCGCATGCTGCGTATCTCGCTTTCTATTATGCTGAGTTCACGCCTCAACCCGTTGACCCTGTCGTACTTCTTGGCATCGCATCTCGCTATCTCTATCTCCTTCAGCCTTCTTTTCTCCTCCAGCTTATCCAGCACCTTTTCCTGGTCTATGGCCTTCATTCCCATGCTGAACTCGAACGGGAAGTCTATGTTGCGCAGTAGCGCATTCAGAGTTTCGCCGTTGCGTTCTGTGCTGCTGCTTCTTGCAATGACGCACGAAATCGCCACATGGCTGTTTCCCTGCGCCTTGACAATCGAGCGGACGTCGTCGGACAGCCTGTAGCCCATGCATACTTCCACTATCTTGCCTTTCTTCAACAGCAGTCCGTTAATGATGTGTCCGGAGTTCAGGTACGCTACAGAGCAGAGGAGCAGCAAAGAGTCTATTGCGAGCGCGTAAGCGTTGCGGAAGAGCATGCCCAAAGCAAGCGTTATGATCGCTGCTGCATATACCGCATATGCGTAGGCTCTGTTCTGCAGTTCTACATCAAGCATCGGTCCACCTAGATGAGGCTCATCCTACCAAGAAACGTGTCTGAGCCGAGCGCAGCAGCAAGCTCCCTGACCGAGATGCTTGTTAGAGCAAGGCTGAATGCGGGCAGTATGAACGTAGCGAGTATGAAGTACGATACTGTGTTGAACAGGTAGGTGACAAGGCCGGATAGCTCGCTGGAGAGGGCGCTTCCTATGCCTGTGAGCGCAGCCACTATGCTGTTGCTGCCCGAACTGGTGTTTGTATACGCGGGCAGAGAGCCTTCCACGTTGTTGATATTGAAGACGAACTGCGTGCTGCTGTTTATTGTTTCTGTGGAGGCATAGTAGCTGAGCAGCGTTGCATTCAGCACATAAGATAGCGGCATAACCAGGTAGAGGCTGATCGTCAGAGCTATCAGGAAGCCTCCGAGTTTGCGCACCGGGTAAAATGTCCTCAATATCAGTCCAAACGGCAGCAGCAGTGTAAGCGCCCCTGCCGCTATCACAACAAGCACCGAAGCCTGCACTGTGACGCTCACAGCAGCGGCGCCCAGCACCTGCACTGTGCTCTGTATCTGTGAAAGCAATGGGCTGAGGAATGTCCTGAATGCGCCAAGCACTGCGTAAAGCGCGACCAGCCCGGTGACCGTGGTGGTGACGCTGCCCAGCACCGAGGAGTGCTCCGCGCCAAGGTACTCGTACTGGCCCTGGCCTACAAGGTAATTGTATGCGAAGCAGATGGCCGTGTTGCCTGCCATGAATTCGCTGCATTTCATCGATGTTCCGTTGGTAAGCACGACAGAGTTGACGAATGCGCCAACTATGCCGCCGTTAGCGAACAGCAGAATGAAGCCGCCTACCAGCGCCCCGTTTATCAGCGACTGCATAAGCTCGCCCCTGCCCATGTCCCTGAGTTTCCTGTCGTTGAGGGCGTACCCCATTCCAAGCAGTATGCCTCCTATCGCAATCATTATGCCTACTAGCAGCACCGCCACTTCGAACCCATATGCGCCTAGCAACGCAGTAGGCATGGCCTACACCGTGGCGTTGGTAAGGTTGCTCAATAGGCTTGTTGAAGCGAGCGCGAGGCTGTTCGACGCGACAGAGAGCACAGCCACTATCACCGCTCCTATGAGCACGTCTATCGCTGTGCTGTGGAAGTTGGCCCTTTTAGTCGCAGGGAACAGTTGCCCTATGGCGTAGAAGATTCCAGCGACTATGAAGAGCACTGCGCTCAGCACAGGCCCGATTTGCGCGAGCAGCGCCTGGACGCCGTTGAGTGTTGTTATTATGCCGAGCGACACCACCGCAGCCTGCGCCTTGCTTCCGAAGATTAGCGGCAGCCACGCTACCTTTGCGTATCTTTTTATCAGAGTCAGAGGTTGTGTAATCATGGTATCATTCTTTTACTTAACTATATTATATTTACTTAAGTATACATATAAAAAGGTTGCTGCTCCGGGCTTCGCTGTTTACCTCACGAGCTGCGCTTTCCTGCCTGCCGGAGGGTTGGGAAAAGCAATAAATAGGTGCTCTGCGCATACCCCAGTCTGCAGGGTGAGCTAGCATGAAGATTAGGCCGGGAAGGTGCGTCAGGGGCATAGACAGCCAAGCCTACGCAAGGTATTCGGTGAAGAAGCCCAAGAAGAACTACATAAGGGCGCTGCCGAGGACAAGCCTGCTTATATTCAACATGGGGGCCGACAAGCCGGAGTACGACCTCACGCTCAGGCTGGTTTCCAAGCAGCAAGTGCAGCTGAGGTCCAACGCACTGGAGGCGGCGAGGCAGTCGGCCAACAAATACCTGGAGCGCGAAGCACCAATGGCGTATTACCTGCGCGTAGTGCCTTATCCGCACAACGTCATAAGAGAGAAGAAGTTCGCCACAGGTGCAGGCGCAGACCGTATCTCTCAAGGAATGACCCTTGCGTTCGGCAAGCCGACAGCGGTGGCGGCCAGAGTAAGCGAAGGGCAGACTGTGATGGAGCTCAAGCTTGCTTCGGCCAACAAAACGGTAGCCAGGGAAGCCCTTAGGCGCGCGTCCACGAAGCTCTCGGGACTGTATTCCGTTTACATGGAGGCAAGGAAGGCGCCCGAAGCGGCAGCTGTGCCAGCCTAGCCCCAAATTACTATTCGTTTCTGCATCTTGTGGTGCCCATGCGCATACTTCTGCAATTTCCAGAAGGACTTAAGCAGCACGCTCTCGAGCATGCTAAGAGGCTTGAAGCGGGGGGCAACGAGGTGTTTGTATCCGCGTCGCCGAGCTTCGGTGCCTGCGACCTCGCTATAGACGAGGCGAAGAAGATAGGAGCGGATAAGCTGGTGCACTTCGGCCACGCCGAGTTCCACCACGTGGACTTCAACGTGGAATACGTGCCCTACAGGATAGACGCCAGGCTCGACGTGCTCAGCGACTCGCTGCCTGCTCTGGAGGGGTTCAAGAGCGTCTGCCTGTTGACTACGATCCAGCACGTGCACCAGCTGCCTGAGATAAAAGCGTTCTACGAGGGCAAGGGAAAGAGCGTTGCGCTGAACAGGCCTAACGGTTTTGCGAAGCAGAACGGCCAGATTCTGGGCTGCGACGAGGGCAACGTTATGGTGCTCGACAGGGGCGTCGATGCGTTTGTCTACTTCGGCGGAGGCATATTCCATCCGCTGGGCGCCCTTCTGCAGACCACGAAGCCGTTCCTGGTAGTGGACCCGTTCACGAACAGCGTAAGGCGCATCGATGAGATGCGCGACGAGTACAGGCGGAGGAGCAGGGGCAAGATACTGGCCTCGCTCGCTTCAAAGAGGTTAGGGATACTAGTGAGTACTAAGAACGGCCAGTACAACATGCAGCTTGCGAAGCTGCTGAAGAACAGGATAGAGAAGGAAGGGTTATCGGCTGCCATCCTTGTTTCTAACACGCTAGATTTCGAGTCGATAAACAACATGCTGGAATTCGACGCGTTCGTGAATACAGCCTGCCCCAGGATAGCGACAGACGATACGGACAGGCTCAGGAAGCCTCTGCTCAGTGCAAACGAGCTGATGGAAGTACTAAAGCTAAAACAGGAAAGCGTGGGCCAGAAGATGCACAGCAGCCTCTAGACCCTTCAGGTGCATTTGCTCCCGCACTCCTAACAACTATGATGACTTCAAGGACACGGTAGCTATCTGCTGCAGGAGGTCGCTCACTGTTGCAGTATTGTAATAAGCCCAAATCGTACCGGATACCGAGGCACCCACTGTAGACGTAAGTGCTGCAGGAGTGCCAGACGAAGTCATATAATTGGCAGTAGTGAACGTGGTCGTCTGCCCGCTATTCAGGCCGCCGCTTATCACCATGCCGTTTTCAGCAGTGAAGTCTGCAGTTGCAGGTGTGCTAGCTCCGTATGCCACGAATAGCAGTGTCGCTGCGGTCCAGCTAGTTCCTGTTGCCTGGCCTATGGTCGCTGTGAATGTGCCGCTGTGCAGCACCGGGTTGGAGCACAGGTATCCTGAGAGCGCTATGCAGCTCGTGCCCAGCAGCGCGCCGCTGCTGAATACGCCCAAACTGAAGAGTGCGCCGAGCACCACCGCTATTATGAGTATCGCCCAGCCGTAGGTCATGAGATACTCCATGGCGCTTTGCGCTTTCAGCTTTCTAACACTATTCTTCATGACTATCACTAGGAACCTAATGATCTAATCTATTTAAATGTTTCGCAGTCCCGCCTTTCCGTTCCCTATCATCAGTTCCGTAAGCGAGCAGCTCGCCAGATATGCTTTCCAGCTGTATCCTTGCGGTATCCTGCTTTCGCCTGAAGTCTGGTACAACCGAATTGGCGAAGCGGAAGTGCCTTGTCGAGTCGTATATGCCTTTCATGAGGCCATAGTACTCGTTAGCCAGCCCATATTCCCTGGCCCTTATCGCGTCTATCGCTTCGCGCTTCAGCTCGCCAACCAGGTCCATCACTCCGAGAAGGTAGGGCACCTCGCCGGTGCCAGCCTCTGCTGCCGCGAGTATCCTTCTCTCCTTCAGCACCGTGTAGAAAGCTATCGCCTCCACATATTCCTGGTGAGCCTGCTGCGAGAAGTACTCGAGGCCCTGCTCCTCTCTCCTGAGCTTCTGTTCGAGCGCGCGCATCCGTGCCATCTGAGCCGACGCCTCTGCAAGCCTCTTCGCGTGCATGAGCGTTATGGACTTGCCCGCGAGCCTGATGAGCTCCCTGGAAACAGCAAGCAGCCCGTCTCTTCTCTGCTCAAGCCTCTCGAGTTTCTTCTCCACGCGTCCCATATCGGGCATCTGTCTCAATTTATCACCATAATATTCCATTGTCGTATCAGTAGTGTTCTGCGCCGCAAGCTGTGCAGCGCAAACGGCCTGCGCCTATTTCCTTAATATCGTTGTCGCACCTCTGGCATTTTTCGGCCTTTCCCGTGTACGCTGCCATGCTATTTCCTCCTGCTTCCGCCCCCGGGCTCGTTCCTTGCGAACTCGTATAGGTACTGCTGCGCGTAACCGGCATAGGCTCCCCACCTCTCTTCCGCGAACTCGTGTATGCTTCTGGTCTTCTGCTTAGCGCCCCTGAAATACACGCGCTCCATGATGCGCTTTATCCACGTGTCTATCGGGAACGCCTCCTGCCTGCCGTAGCCGAAAAGGAGTATGCAATCCGCTACCTTGTCACCTATGCCGTCGAGCTCCATGAGCTTATCCTTCGCATTCTCGTAGCTTTTGCCGTCGAGCTTGGCGAGGTCGAAAGAACCGCTGCACTGCTCCGCAAGCGCCCTTATGTACCTGGCCCTGAAGCCTGCGCCGTGCCCCATCAGCTCCCTGACGCTGCTTCCCGCTATGGCCTCGGGGGTGGGGAAAGAACTGAAGCGCAGCCTTACTCCATTGTAGAGCTGCGTCTGCTCCTCGCCGTACGCGGCGACGAGCCTCTTCACTATTCCCCTTATGCGCTTCACGTTGTTGAACTGCGAAATGACAAAGCACAGCGTTGTCTCCCAGGGCCCGTTCCTCGTTATCCTAAGTCCCCTGTATTTTTTGATGGCTTCTTTCATGAAGCTGTCGGTGCCTATCTTCCTGTATGTCGCGCCCATGTCGTCGCCCAATCCGAAGCGCCTCCCTATCTCTTTCTCCAGCCCTCCGGCCCCTAAGCTACCGTATGAGGCATACTCGAGCCTGCTGCCGTTCTGCCTTGCCTCTATAAGGCTATCGCCGAACGCGTAAATCACACCTTTCCCGTCGGCGCTCCTCTCCCCGAAGAAAGCGAGCGGCTGGGCGCTCTGCACCGTCTGCGCAAGGTCAAAATCGGAAACTGCTATGCTACGCATCTATACTACCGGAAAGCTCCCTCTCCTGCTTCGTCGTGTCCCTGTCCCTTACTGTAACCGTATCGTCGTCCAGCGTGGTGTAGTCTATCGTTATGCAATACGGCACACCTATCTCGTCCGCGCGCGCGTACCGCTTGCCTATGCTGCCCGTCTCCGAGTAGTAGCAATCCACGCCCCTGCCCAGCAGCAGCCTGTGCATCTCCCTTGCCTTCTTCTCCAGCTTCTCGTCCTTCTGCAATGGAAATACGCCGTATCTGTAAGGCGCCAGCTTCTCGCTGAGCCTGAGCCATGCCCATCCCCTGCCATCGTCGTCTACTACGCTGTTGTCTAGAATCGCGAAGACGGGCCTGTCCACGCCTATCGTCGACTCCACTACGTGCGGTACTATGCGCTTGCCGCCAGTGTTCAGCACGCCCAGCTCCTTGCCCGATTCCTTCGCGTGCCGCGACAGATCCCAGTCAGTCCTGTACGCTGTTCCTGACAGCTCTATGTAGCCGTAAGATGTGCTCATTTCCAGGTCGAGGTTGCCCTTGGAGTAGTGGGGCAGCTCCTCCCCCTCCACCTCCCTGAACCTGTAGAGCTTGCGGTCTACGCCGAGGCTCCGCATCAGCATCTCCTGCAGGTATACGAGCAGCGCAAAGTGCTTGTTTGGTATTGCTTTTTCTTTCAGCAGCATGCCGAGGCTTGCGCTTTTGGCTTCCCTGGCTCCCCTGGCCAAGAAGCTTATCTCCTCCTTGAGCACCTGATCCATCCCGAATCCGAATATCTCTTTAGGATCCTCCTCGGGATCTATGAATATCTCCAGATCCATCTGAGTAAGCTCGCGCAGCCTGACAAGCTGCTGCCTTGGGCTTATCTCGTTCCTGTACGCCCTCCCCACCTGCGCTATGCCAGCGGGCAGCTTCATCCCCTGTGTCTTGTAGAGGTGTATGAAGTCCACGAATATGCTCTGCGCTGTCTCAGGCCTTAGGTACGCTGTTATTCCTCCGGCCGGGCCGATCTGCGTCTTGAACGTCATGTTGAATTCTTCTACCTTGCCCAGCTCGCCGCCGCATCTGCCGCACTTTATGCCCTCTTTTTGTATGTCATTGCCAAGCTGCTCCGCGCCCATTTTCTTCACAGCCGCAGCCTCGTCCTCTCTCCGCTCCTTCTCGTAATGCTCTTCCAGTAGCTTGTCAGCCCTGTATGGTGTTTTGCAGACTTTGCAGAGCACCATGGGGTCAGCGAAAGCAGTAAGGTGCCCGCTGGCCCTGAGCACTGGCTCGGGCACAATGTTCGTGGTCTCTATCTCGACCGCGCCAGTCATGTCAACGAAGATGGAGCGCCACGCGTTCTCGAACTTCCTCTTTATCCTTGCGCCCACAGGCCCGTAGTTGTAGAAGCCCGCGACTCCGTCATATATGCCGAACGCGGGATAGAAGATGGACCTGCGCACCGCTATGTCGCTTGCTTTGCTCTCGGCCCTTGCTGCCATGAAAACAAGTAGATTACGCAGAATGCTTATTAATGAGCTATATGCCCCGCGCCACTCACTTCTTCTCTGTAAGTATGTAGTTCCTGACTACCTTTATTACCTGCTCTATCGCCTTCCTTATGTCGGCTTCCGTCTTCGCGCCTGTGCATATTATCTTGCCGTTCTTGAAGAG
>CAZJQO010000027.1:0-13427 GCA_964548595.1 Microcaldota archaeon
TCATTGTACATCGCCCGATATCGTTTGTGCTTCGAAGCGTTTTCAGGCCGCCCCTCTGTGGCTGAAACAGAATAAACTAGCTGAAACTCTAACATATGTTTATTAAGAAAGGAAAACAGATAGTTATGTGGGACCTATGAAAGTGGGCGTAAAACAAAAACCTGGCTTAAAAGATTATAGTGCTGTGGACCTTAGGCAGGAACCTAAAGCAGTAATAGTAACACCGGTCCGCGAGCCGAAAGAAATAAGGTTTGCAGCGGAAGCCGGAACCTGCGAGAGTAGAGAGCGCGTGCAGGGCTATAATGCTGGAGATGCCATTGTAAAAGATAAAAAGATCCCAGGGGATACAAAGGAGTATTACTATCCGATTACAAGAAGCAAGTTCGAGATTTTGTATGAACCATATTCCAGCCAAAAAATGGGTGAAAATGGACCGTACGTGAAGAAGCAAGGGCACGCGGATCTCGCTATGCGTATAAATGAACCGTTCAGCGTGAAGATGTCTAACGGCGAAACTCTCCCTGGAAAAACAGGAGACTGGCTTTCGCAGGCTGCGGATGGTGCCCATCGGGTCGTGGATGCTGAAGTTTTCAAGAAAACCTACCAGCTAGCGGAAAATATGGCTATATGAGCCCTTAAGCCCGGCTTCAGATATGCCTATAATTATTTAATTACTTTTAAGATTAATGAGATAGGAGTTTGTTCACATTCCAGCGTTGTTCTTAAATTACCTGCGCCTAAAGGCGCAAGATTTCCACTAAACAGGCTGTGGTCGTTTCAAGTTAGTATTCTACAGTAATGCACACTTTTGTTCATTACTAATGAAAAGGCTTAAATATTGCTGCGTATAATACCGAACTATGATATTGAAGGAAACGTTGAGGCAAGTTGTTAAGGCGCAACGCACAGATTTGGAGGCATTTGACTACGGCGTTGAGCGCGAAGAATTGAAGAGCATCACTCTGGATACTCCGTTTGCAATAATCATATCGGGGATAAGAAGGTGCGGAAAGAGCACACTGCTACACCAGTTGCTTAAAAAACTCCCGAATTTCTACTATCTGAATTTCGAAGACACACGGCTTATAGGCTTTGATTCCCAGGATTTCGAAAAACTAGATGAGACTTTTAGGGAGGAATTTGGCCCATCGCAGTTTTACTTATTCGATGAGATACAGAACATCAGTAACTGGGAAATTTTCGTAAGATCCAGGCTTGACAAGCAGAAGAAGTTTGTGATTACAGGTTCAAATGCCTCGCTCATGAGCAAGGAGCTAGGAACAAGATTGACTGGCAGACACATGAACGTAGAACTTTTCCCATTTTCATTCGGTGAGATGATATCCGCGAATGGAAAAAGAGCTGGAATTGAGTCGTTTGATAAGTACCTTGTTGAGGGCGGATTCCCCGAATACGTAAAACACGGGAAACCTGACATATTGCGAGAGTTGCTGAATGACATATTGCAGCGGGACATCGTTGCAAGGTATAAAATCAGGAATGCAAAGGCTCTGCAGGAGATGGCGCTATACCTGCTGACCAATACAGGGAAGGAATTCTCCTATAACAATCTCAAAAAAACATTCAACCTCGGCTCTACAAACACGGCGATCTCGTTCGTTTCTTATTTTGAAGATAGCTATCTGCTATTCACTATACCGAAGTTCGATTATTCGCTTAAAAAGCAGCTAGTTAATGAGAAAAAGGTGTACTCTATAGACAATGGTCTATCGGGTGCCAACTCGGCATCGTTTTCTTCAGACGTAGGCAGGATGTTTGAAAATGCCGTATTTCTGAAACTCCGCAGGTCGCACAAGGAAATTTTTTACTTCAAAGGTAACGGCGAGTGCGATTTTTTAGTAAAGGAGAAGAACAAGATAAAGATTGCTGTCCAGGCCTCGTATGAACTGCATGAGGATAACAAAAAAAGAGAACTTGACGGGCTTTTAGAAGCTCTTGAGAAGTTCGGCCTGTCTGAGGGGTTGATAATAACCCACAATCAGAGTGATGAGTTTAATATCAGGGGCAAAAAAATCATTGTAAGACCTATCTGGAAGTGGTTGCTTGGAGAGTAGGTTGGTGGAAACATGAACAAAACAACAAAAAGCAGTGGGAACCGTAACGAAACATCAAAGGCCCTCCTGGGGCTATACCTAAAATAGGCATTTTGGCGTATATCCCTAACATGGCTTTATATAAGCTTATCTGCTGAAGCAATGTCATGGCAGACAGGTGCTGCCAATCTCGCTGAGCTTCGACCACAGAGTCGTTGACGGCGCGGAGGCAGTAAAGTTCGCCAACGCTATAATCAAATATCTCGAGGATGTTGACTTCCTCGAGATGCTAGGGTGACTATTTTCATGCCCCAAAAATCAGATCTCTATTTTGCAGAACTGGCCAATAAAACAGGTGCAGATGCACTAAAACACGGAGATTATCCCTGTGGATGCTTGATTACAAGAAATGACAAGATAGTTACTAAGGCCCATAGCCAAGAACACAACAAATATGATGTTACCGCGCATGCAGAAATAATCGCAATAAGTCGGGCATGCAGGAAGCTAAGAACAAACAACTTGAGCGAATACACACTATATACAAATATTGAGCCCTGCTTGATGTGCGCTCAAGCGATAATATACGCGGGCATAAAGAAGGCGGTTTATGGTACTGAACACAGAGAATACGGAAAGAGGAAAACTTTCGATATCCTCAAAGCCTACGGCATAGGTAAGTCTGTAAAAGTGAAGGGAGGTATCGGAGGGAAAAGGGCAAAAGAGTTGTTAGATAAGTTCCTTAAAAGAAAATTTGTAGCGAGATCACAATAATGCTGGCTCTAGTGCAGTTTTAGCGACTCTGGCAACGTTGCGCTTCCAACGCAAAGTATCCGCCGTTTCTCGAAGTCCAAAGCAGTCATAGATGCCATAGGGATCTTCGTCGTGAAGTCGAAATCGTCATATTTTGGATCGAGAATGCTCATGATTGCCATGATAGGGTCTGAATGCGTTACTGCAACAGCAAGTTCCTCATTGATCGAATCCACGAAATCATGCATTCTGCTCTGCATCGAATTCCAGCTCTCGAAGCCGTCTTTGCAGCCGCCGTAAATCTCCTTCTTGTAGGCTTCCAGTTGCTCTGCTTCTGTGGGAAAGGTCACGTTGTTGAGCCTGCCCTGAGCCCTTTCCCTTAGCCTGTCCTCAACTCTAGGAATAATGCCGCAGCGTTTTCCTATCATCTCGGCTGTCCGTTTTGCACGCAATACCGGACTCGTATATAGCGCCTCTATTTTAGGAGTCTTTGCAAGCTCCTCCGCAACCAAATGCACTTGCTTTACCCCCTTCTCAGTCAGTTTATACGGATTTATGTCTGAGCTCGTGCCATGTATCGCATTTATCTCGCTTTCTCCATGGCGCACGAAAATTATGATTTTCATCACTTGACCACTAAACGGGATTTGTTCACAGTGACGCTTGGTTCTGAACTGGATTTTGTGATAAAGACTTATACAGGTTTTCTTTCATTTGCATCTTTATAAAAAAGTACACTCCAATGTACATAAAATTTATAAGTTTCCGGCAGGATTGCGGCGCAACTTTTGCGTCGCTCTGCCGTTAACGGAATAATGATGAAAAAGAAGTAGAACCTATTGCACCGGACAATTCACCCGACGACCTAAAGGTCGTGGAACTCTTGCCAGCCTGCGAGATAAATGTAAAGTAAAGGGACATAGGTAACATTTGCGCGATTATCTAACGTTTGAACAGTATTAAAAACTTCACACTGGATATAGCTCCGGGAATATGCGGGTTTCGAAGCAGGTCACGCTGGCGTTGCTGATCCTTGCGCTGGTTCCAGCACTTAGCGCACAGTCCAACACAACCTGCAACATAAACACAGGCTCGTGCGTAAACTCAGGGGCCGGGATAGTCACTACAATATACACCAACGCTACGGGCAAGATAGGCAAGCCTGTTTACATGGTACTGGCGTACGCGCCTGGCTGCCCGCACTGCGAGGCGCTGAGCAGCTTCATAGCCAATATGAGCAAGACCTACGACATAAGGACCACGTACATAAACGCGATACGGAACCAGTCGCAGCTGTCGCAGTACCTCAGCCACTACAACGTATCGCAATCGGATTACGGTGTTGTGCCAGTGCTTTTTGTCGACAACGCATACTGCGTGGGCGACACCACATGCATGTCGTTACTTACGAACAGCATAGCCTCTTTTGCGAAGAATGGCACGCCTCCGGTCACTCCTGGCACGGGGAACATTGGCAGCCTCACCATACTTGAGCTGACGGGGCTTGCGCTCGTCGACTCCATCAACCCATGCGCGTTCGCTGTGCTGATATTCCTGCTGTCCACGCTCTTCATGCGAGACCCAAACAAGAGGCGCAACATACTGCTCGGCGGCACCGCGTTCGCGTTTGGCATATTCATATTCTACCTGATAATAGGCATTCTGCTGCTTACCGGCATAAAGGCGGCGTTGGCGGTGACCGGCCTGAGCAACATTTACATCTACAGCGCGTTCGGCATATTCGCGATGCTGCTCGGAGCCCTAAACCTGAAGGACTACTTTGCCTACGGCAGCATGGGCTTCGTTATGGAGGTGCCGAGAAAGTGGAGGCCCAGCATGCTTGCCACGATAGAGAAGAGCGTGCTCGGCGGATTCGCATCAATACCTGGCGCCTTCATCGCAGGGGTGCTCGTGACCGCTTTCCTGCTCCCGTGCATAACGGGCCCGTACTTCGTAGCGGGCAGTCTGCTGAAGAGCCTGCCGCTCGGGGTCGCAGCCATCTGGCTCGTCTACTACAACCTGCTCTTCATACTGCCCATGCTGATAATAACGCTGCTAGTGTACGCCAGCTTCACCAGCATAGAGAAGGCAGCAAAGTTCAGGGAGAAGAACGTACGGGTGCTCCACCTGATAGCGGGCATACTGCTGATACTTGTCGGCATAGTGATGTTCTACTCAGTACTGGCATGAGCCTTTGACATCCGCCCAAGCCGATGCAAGAAGTGATATCCTCCCGCGCCTAAAGGCTGCGGGCTTCCCGACATTTGACATTGTGGATACTCCTTGCCAGGTATGTTCCTGCATCTGCTACTTCGCTCTTCCTGTTATCTTCTTCTGCAGTTTCTTAAGCGACGCACCGCTTGCTCTAGGCCCGAGCAGCGTGGTGACATAACCCTTGTACTTCGGAAAGTACACTGTCTCGCTCTCATGCGTCACGGCACCCCTGCCCCTGACGCCCGCGGTAGGATATAGTTTGGCGTGCAGGTGGTCTACGCCGGTGCCCTCCAGCACGAGGTTGACCCGCTGCACCCCGAGCCTCCTCCTGAGCAGGTTGCATACCTTCTTGGCGGAGAGTATCATGTTTGCAAGCTCTCTGTCGCCCGCATCGGAAAATATGCTGCCCGCATGTTTTTTGGGCACCATCACAGCTTGCCCCTCTATGTTTGGGAAGATGTCAAGAAACGCGATGTGGTTCTTGTCCTCGTATATCTTGTACGCAGGTACCGCTCCTTTGACTATGCCGCAAAACACGCAACTCCTGCTTTGCATGGTGCAACTTGCGCGCAAATGCTTTAATAGGCACGTGCACGCCCTGCAGCGGAGAGCAGGGCATGAGGCCACCGCCCTGCATAAGGTATATAAAGGTGCTCTGGCATATTCTGTTTTATAACAGGGTTATAGCGCATGGCGAGCAAGTACGAGATTACGGCGGACGGCTACGTGCCGGCGGCAAGGTCACTAATAGCCCATGCCCTCATAGAAAAATATCACATGAGCGAAGTCGAGGTTGCGAAGCGCATAGGGGTTGCGCAGGCGGCCATAAGCAAGTACATGACGGGCAAGTACTCGGAAAAGCTCAAGGAGACTATGAAGGAACTGGGAGAGAGGATAGACGCAAACAGGGAGCTTGTAGACGACTACGTGAAGGACGTGGCATCAGGGAAGGACGAGGATGCGAACGCATGCGTCTGCGCGCTCTGCAGCATGGCCAATGGGTTTTCGTGCTCATTCTCGCGCGCACGCGCCATAAATGCGGCCCCGATGAGCACCGGGTAATGATTGCATGGTGGAAGCGGAAAGCCTCTTGAGCGAGAGGGACTACAAGGAGAAGTACGGATTTACAGCCGACGTGGCGTATGAAGAATTTCCAAAAGGGCTTTCTGAGGAAGTAATAAGAAAAATATCCAGTATGAAAGGGGAGCCGCAATGGATGCTCGAAAATAGGTTGCTGGGATACAAGCTTTTTCTAAGCAAGCCAATGCCTGCATGGGGCGCAGATTTGAGCGGTATAAATTTCGACGACATATACTACTACAGGAATCCGAAAGCGAAAGAGTCTGGAAAATGGGAGGATGTCCCCCAGGAGATAAGGGACACCTATGACAAGCTGGGGGTGCCAGAAGCTGAAAAAAGGTTTTTTGCGGGGGCCGAAGCTCAATTCGATTCCGGGGTAGTGTATTCAAAAGTTAACGAAGACCTTGCCAAGCTGGGTGTGATTTTTACTGATATGGACAGAGCAGTCAGGGAGTATCCGGAACTTGTGAGAAAATATTTTGGCACAGTGATACCCCCTACAGATAACAAGTTTGCTGCGCTCAACGCGGCAACGCACTCCGGGGGCAGCTTCATATACGTGCCGAAAGGAGTAAAAGTACCTCTTCCGCTCAACGCATATTTCAGGATAAACGCTGAGCGCTCGGGGCAGTTTGAGAGGACGCTCATAATAGCTGACGAGGGAGCGGATGTGGTCTATTTGGAGGGCTGCACGGCATCCGTGTACTCCGCCAACGCGCTCCACGCCGCTGTCGTAGAGATAGTCGCGCACAAGAACGCGAAGGTGCAGTACGTCACTATACAGAACTGGGCTAAGAATGTATACAACCTGGTGACTCAGCGCGCATACGCCTACGAGAACGCGCGCATGTCATGGATTGACGCGAACATAGGCAGCAAGGTCAACATGAAGTACCCCTCCATATACCTTAGGGGAAACAACGCACAGGGCGAAATACTCTCCATCGCTCTGGCCGCCGAGGGCCAGATTCAGGACTCCGGGGGCAAGGTGTACCACATCGCGCCCAACACAGTGTCTAAGATCGTCTCGAAGAGCATCTCCAAGGGAAGCGGGGTAACAACGTTCAGGGGCCTGGTGAACATAGGCAAGAACGCTGAGAACGCTAAGACCAACACCACCTGCGACGCGCTGCTGCTTGACAGCGAAGCGAAAACAAACACGTACCCGTACGCTGATGTGCAGCGCAACGACGCGCTGCTCAGCCATGAAGCAAAGGTGGGCAAGATAAGCGAAGACGACGTCTTTTATCTCATGTCCAGGGGCATATCGGAGAGCGACGCGATAGCGATGATAATACTCGGTTTCCTAAACGACCTCACCAAGGTACTGCCGATGGAATATTCGCTGGAGCTTAAAAGGCTGATAAAGCTCGACATGGCAGGCTCGGTAGGCTGAGGATGATTTATTGGATAGCGCCAAGATGCTAGTGGAGCAGGCCGTAGCCGGTTTCGCGAAACTGCCTTTCGACAAGAGCGAACTCTACAAGAGGTACTCCAGCGACATAGGCCTTTCCGGCGCAGTGGAGCACGGCGCAGACGGCGTTGAAGAGGCGCTGAAGAGCATCACCGGCTCCGTGGGTATAAAATTTGACGCCTACAGCGCTGGCGTGGATGCAAAAAATACAAGCAACATAGTAAGCATCTCGAAAAACGCGGCCGTTGAACAAACCACGGCGAAAGGCGCCTCGTTCGAAGACAGCCTGTACGGCTACATGAGGAAGTCGGGCTACAACATACTTGAGGTTAATGTGCCGGATGGCGCCACTGCAAAGCTGAACTTCCTGCTGCTCAACGAAAATTCGGGGATGCAGAACGTCGTATTGGTAAATGCGGGAAAGGATGCCAACCTGGGGCTTTTCGAATGGCTGGGATCGGCGCGGGGCGCAACCTCGACGCATGCTGCCGTGAACGTGGTAAACGCAGGCCGGAGTTCGAATGTGGAGATAAGCCTGCTGCACAATGAATCGGATTCGTGCGACGTGGGCGCGCTGAACAGCATAGCAGCTTCCGACAACGCTGTTGTGAAGCTCAACTGCATGTACAACGGAGGCAAGAATACCAAGTCGAGCAGCATGGCGAGCGCCGAAGGAACCGGGAGCAAAATATCGGTCAACGAGATAGTGCTCGGCAACGGCTCGCAGGCCTTCGACCTTGGCACATTCACGCTCAACTCCGGGGCGGGGAGCAACACAACGCTAAGGAGCGGGGCGGTGCTCAGGGACAGGTCCCTGTGCACGCTCAAGGGTTATGCAAAGGTGGCTGAGACTGCGAAAGGCGCATATTCGTACGTGGAGGAACGCGGGCTCGTGATGGATAGCGATGCCAGAATGAGGCCGCTGCCTGACATGAGCATCGACTGCAAGGACGTTGCGTTTGCATCGCACAGCGCATCCGCTGCGCCAATAGACGCGGAGAAGCTCTTCTACCTGATGAGCAGGGGCATAGAGGAGGCAAGGGCGAAGCGTGCATTTGTCGCCAGCTTTTTGTCAAAGTACCTTGCCAGCATAGCCAACGACACAGTGAAAGAGATAGCTATATCAGTACTGCTTGACAAGCTTGATAACGGCAGGCATGCAACGGCGCCAAGGATAAGCACGCAGAACCTCTGGATAGTGCCTGGCGCGAGATGATGGTATGAAACTTGAGATAAAGGACCTGCATGTCGAAGTGGAGGGCAATGAGGTGGTGAAGGGAGTGAGCCTCGCGATCGGCGAGGGCGAGTTCCACGTGCTGATGGGCCCGAACGGCTCGGGCAAGACAACGCTGTCAAGGACGATACTGGGACACCCCGGCGCGAAGGTGACGGGCGGCGATGTGCTTGCAGACGGGGCGAGCATACTCAAGCTGGGCGCAGACAAGCGCGCCAAGCTTGGACTGTTCCTGTCTTTTCAGACGCCCGTGGAGATAGAGGGCCTCGGGCTCATGAACTTCCTGAACACGGCCAACGCCTCGCTGAAGGAGAACAGCTCCTTCAAGGAGTTCATGACTGAGATCAAGGCAGGCGCCAAGGACCTTGACCTGAAGGACGACCTGATGGGAAGGTCGCTTAACTACGGCTTCTCGGGCGGCGAGAAGAAGAAGGTGGAGGTGCTGCAGCTCAGGCTGCTGAAGCCGAAGATTGCGATACTCGATGAGCCTGATTCGGGGCTCGACGTCGACGCCGTAAGGATAGTAGCGGAGAACATAAACAAGTTCAAGCAGGAAACAGGAGCCGGCGTTCTGCTCATAACGCACTACAGCAGGATACTGAACTACATGGAGCCTGAATTCGTTCACGTGATGGTCAACGGCAGGATAGTGGAAGAGGGCGGCAAGGATCTTGTCGCGAAGATAGAGAAAGAGGGTTACAAGTATTAGGCGTTCGGATGGAGTTTGACGTGGATAAGATAAGGAAGGATTTCCCCATACTGGCTGCCGAGATGAACGGCAAGCCGCTCGTGTACCTAGACAGCGCAGCCACATCGCAGAAGCCCAGGCAGGTGATAAACGCAGTATCGAGGCACTACAGGAAGCACAACGCCAACATACACCGCGGCATCTACCGGCTGTCTGAGGAGGCTACCGAAGAGTACGTCAAGTCAAAGGAAGCCGTAGCGAAGTTCATACACGCGAAGAGCTACAGGAGCATAGTCTACCTAAGGAGCACCACAGAGGCGATAAACGCGGTGGCGAGGGCGTGGGGCGACGCCAACGTGGGCGCGGGAGACCACGTGCTTATTACAGAGATGGAGCACCACAGCAACATAGTCCCGTGGCAGATGCTTGCAAAAAGGAAAACTGCGCATCTTGATTACATAAAGCTGAAAAACAAGAGCGAGCTGGACATCGAAGACTACAAGAGCAAGCTGCTGCTCAAGCCCAAGATGGTGGCGTTCACCCACGTGTCAAACGTGCTTGGAACTATAAACGACGCAAAGGAAGTAACAAGGATGGCGCACGAGGCAGGAGCGAGCGTGCTCGTCGATGGCGCGCAGTCTGTGCCGCACATGCCTGTCGACGCGTCGGACATGGGCGCAGACTTCCTGGCATTCTCTGGCCACAAGATGCTGGGGCCGAGCGGCATAGGTGTGCTCTACGGCAGAGAGGAAGTGCTTGAGAACATGGAGCCTTTCCACGGAGGCGGAGACATGATAAGGAGCGTGGGCTTCCAGGAATCCACATGGAACGAGCTGCCCTGGAAATTCGAGGCAGGAACGCAGAACATGGAGGGCGCAGCGGGGCTCTGGGCCGCGGTGAAGTACCTGAAGAAGCTCGGTATGGAGAACGTGAGGGGGCACGAAAAAAGCATAACGGGCTACGCGCTCGACGCGCTTGCCAAGGAAGGGGTAACTGTCTTCGGCTTGGGAAGGGAGAGGGTTGACGGACGCGCAGGGGTCATATCCTTCGGCGTCGAGGGGGTGCATGCGCACGACGTGGCGCAGGTATTTGACAGCGAGGGCATAGCCATAAGGTCGGGGCACCACTGCGCCATGCCGCTTGTTACAAAGATCCTCGGCGAGCCTGCTGTGCCAAGGATGAGCTTCTACATCTACACCAAGGAGCAGGAGATAGACAACGCTGTCGCTGCCATACGCAGGGTGAGGGAGGTTATCAGGGCAAGCGCGTAGCGCCGGGCTTGCGGAGCAATCAGAAATAAAAGGATTGGCTTGGAAAGACGCTTGAGGGCATGCTTTTCGAGGAGCTCGCTGATTATTACGGCAAGCTTGAGGGCACAAGCTCCAGGCTGGCTATGATTGATCTCCTTACCGAAATCTTCTCCAGGGCGAAGAAGAGCGAGGTAAGGGACATAATATACATGACGCTTGGCACTCCTGCCCCGCCCTTCAGGGGCATCGATCTGGGAATCGCCGAGAAGCTTGCGGAGGAGGCGATAGCAGCTGCAACAGGAGGCAGCAAGGAGAGCGTCGACAAAAACTTCAAGAAAACGGGCGATCTTGGGAGCAGCGCCGAGCAGCTTATAGGCGCAGGCAGGCTGAGGCGGATGGGCAGCGAGAAGTTCGAGGTAAGCGACGTGATGAACACGATGCTGAAGATCGCGGAGACGGGCGGTGTGGGCAGCAAGGATGCAAAGATAAGGATGCTCGCAAACCTGCTTGCGGCCAGCAAGCCAATCGAGGCAAGGTACATAATCAGGTTCGCACTGGGCCAACTGAGGCTCGGCGCGGGGGACGCAACAATACTCGAGGCACTCTCCAAGGCGGCCACGGGCGACAGGGAATTCAAGCCAAAGCTCGAGGACGCCTACAACATCTGCAGCGACCTGGGCCTGGTAGGCGAGACGCTGATGCTGGAAGGAAAGAAGGGTATAGAGAATTTCAGGGTGACGCTCTTCGAGCCCATAAGGCCCGCGCTTGCGGAGAGGCTGCCTACAGCAGAGGAGATACTCGAGCGAATGCACGGCAGCTGCGCTGTGGAGAGCAAGTACGACGGGCTGAGGGCGCAGGTGCACATAGACGCCGGTGCAAAGCGCGTCGAGATATTCTCGCGCAGGTTGGAGAGGCTGACCGATATGTTCCCGGAGATAACAAGGGCCGCGCTGAGGGAGGTGCACGCGAAGAAGGCAATAATCGAGGGCGAGGCTATTGCCTACGACGAAACAACGAACCAGTTCCATCCGTTTCAGGAAACTATGCAGCGCAAGAGGAAGCACGGAATTAAGGAGATGAGCGAGGAGCTGCCGCTCCACCTCTTCGCTTTCGACCTGATGTACCTAAACGGCGAGAGCTGCCTGGAGAAGAGCTACAGCGAGAGGCGCAGGCTGCTGGAGAGCATAGTAAAGGGCGGCGGCACTATAAGGCTGAGCGACAGGATACTCGTGGACAGGCCGGAGGCGCTTGAAAAGTATTTCGACGAGGCGATAGAGAGCGGCCTTGAGGGCATAGTGGCCAAGGACCTCGAGGCGCCTTACATAGCAGGCGCCAGGAAGTTCAGCTGGATAAAGATGAAGAGGAGCTACAAGGGCGAGCTCTCCGACACCGTTGACCTTGTGGCCGTAGGCTACTACAGGGGCAAGGGCATAAGGACCGAGTTCGGCTTCGGCGGCATACTGGCTGCAGTTTATGACGACAAGCGCGACATGTTCGAGACAGTAACAAGGATAGGCACAGGCTTTACAGAGGAGATGATGCGCTCCTTCAAGGGCATTTTCGAGAAGATAAAGACTGGCAAGAAGCCTGCGCGGGTGGACTCGCTGATAGAGCCTGACTTCTGGGTGGAGCCCAGGTACGTGGTTACCGTGAAGGCAGACGAGATAACAAAGTCGCCGATGCACACCGCAGGCAGGCACAGGGAGGGCGAGGGGGAGGTTGGCTACGCGCTGCGGTTCCCAAGGATAGTAGGGGGCGGCATAAGGCAGGACAAGAGCCCGGAGGATGCCACTACCGCAAAGGAGATAGAGGAGATGTTCAGGCAGCAGCGCAAGACCAAGATAAGCGAGGCGGCACCATAAGCAAGGCGAAGCGCACTTAGACATTGAGCGTATACCCTCGAAAATTGCTTAAAAGAAGGCACTCAAGTAAACCCGATGAGCAACGCAGTAG
Organism: Microcaldota archaeon; assembly: GCA_964548595.1. Classification (GTDB taxonomy): domain Archaea; phylum Micrarchaeota; class Micrarchaeia; order Micrarchaeales; family CABMGC01; genus JAJYVH01. The sequence continues at coordinate 12,641 of CAZJQO010000027.1, forward strand.
CAGTGCCATTCCAATGGGACGCTGCAGATACGAAAAAATGGTATGCGAGCGTTAACGCAAAGAATGAGGGGAGGCTGTGCAACATACTGGAGGTATGGGATTGGGACAACACGATTGCAGACACGGTAAGCGGCACAGCTAACGCTGCAGTGGTCGGACTTTTGGGACGCAGGCTGAATGGTGTCCGGGCGGCAAGATCAATAACGATGAACCTGCTCTTCCCTGCCCACGAGCTGCTGGGCCTGAAAAGGGGGGAGATAGAGAGCGAGACGCTGAACGGCGTTAAGCTGTATGAGAACAGCATAGAAGTGATGAAGCAGCACAGCAGGATGGGCGCCACCCAGATGGTGCTCACGGGCAATCCGAACGTGGAGCGCATAGGGGAGAAACTCCGCGAGCGCGGCATAGATGTACAGGTTGTGTTCTGCGATGCCTCCGATAAACACAAATTCGTAAAGAAACTGATATATGAGAACCCGGATAAGAGAGCGGAGCACATAAATGACAGTTTGGTCGAACTCGGCAGGGCCTTCCTCTACAGGCAAAAAGAGCACTTTATCCTGGTGAGAAGAGACCAGAACACTATATTCGCGTCACTACTCGGCAGATTTGGGTTTGTGCGGGTTGCCGACCTGGAATCGCCGGACTCCCTAGACAGAGCGATAACTGGCACAAGGCGGGATACGGCCTAAAATCGCTTTTTTGCTCTTATACTAACATATATTAATTTTATTTCAATCCAATATTTTTTAATGGAATATCATTTATTGTACTGACGGTTTCACTG
>CAZJQO010000028.1:0-6335 GCA_964548595.1 Microcaldota archaeon
ATTATGTTCCAGGCTTTTTTGGTATCTTCGAACACGAAATCACTGGTATCAGTGCAACAGCTGTGCTTTTTAATCAGCGCTTTTGTCACAGCAGCTCTGCCTTTGCGTAGTACCCATCTGGCACAGAGACGCCGCGTGCAAACGGACTTTCATTGTTGCCAAGGGCGGATGTTTCGGGAAGAATCAGGCAAACGACGCTTACCTAGGAGATACTACGGGCTTTAGCCCGCAGGGGGTCATCTGATTTAAGGCTTAAAAGCATGCGTTCGCGATAGTCAGCATGACCTGGCAGATATGCATAGACCAGAAAAGCGACAAGGATCTTTTCGGGCGTGCACTATCGATAGCGGCCAACAGAGAACGCATAAATGAGGAGAGGGAACCGCTCATCTGCGGGTTCGGCAAAGACGAGTACATTGTGTTTTTTGGAGGCAAACTCGTGGACCACTATGCGGACATTGGCGCGCTGAGCAAGCGACCGGCCAGGAACTTTCCGGAGAAGAGGAAAAGCATGGAGGTGGGGAGGTTGGGGGAGAGCCATGATTGACGTAACGTTTGCATTCACACTGATAGCCGTGATTATCTTCTTCGGTTTCGGGGCTGAGGTGTTCTTCAGGAAGACCGGCGTGCCCTACTTCCTGTTCCTCATTTTCATTGGCGTTGCGCTGGGTCCTATTCTCGGGCTCGTGCCAAGGAGCGCCTTCATACCCGTGCTTGGTGTGTTCTCAGAGTTCACGCTTGCAATGGTGCTTTTCTACAACGGCATGCAGATGAGCATCCGCGACGTCATAAGCAGCAGCAGCAGGACGCTGCTTCAGGTCGTTCTCTACGTCTTCGTAAGCATCATCGCGATAGCGGCTGTTGCCCACGTCGTGTTCGGCTGGGATGTGATACAGGCGCTTATCTTCGGCTCGATAATAGGAGGGGAGACTACAGCGCCAGTGATGATGCGCGTTTCAAAGACGCTCAACCAGGACAACAAGACGGTCACATTCCTCGGCTTGGAATCGGTGATGAACTCAATCTTCTCGGTTGTGTTCTTCTTCATCTTCCTGAGCATATACCTTACGGGTTCGAGCTCGTTCAACAGCGCCGCGTCCATGCTTGCTGCGAACATCTCAGTCGGCGTCATACTCGGCTTTGCGCTCTCGGTTGCGTGGCTTTTGGTGCTGAACTACCTCCGCGAATACCGCTACACATATGTCTTCACCCTTGCGCTCCTGCTCTCCACGTACGTGCTCGCGCAGGTCAGCGGCGGCAGCGGCCTCATGGCGGTGCTGGTGTTCGGCATAATGCTAGGCAACAGCAAGAGCGTAAGCGCATGGTTGAGGAGAGAGTTGAAAATAACCGAGCTCGAGACCCAGCTGCGCGGTTTCCAGGACGAGATATCTTTCCTTCTTGAGACCTTCTTCTTCGTCTTTCTGGGGTTGACTTTCCTTGTGCAGCCGTCCGCAATACTGTTCAACCTCCTCTCCGGTGCGCTTTTCGTCGCGATACTGCTTGTGATAAGGTACAGTGCGGTGAATATATCAACGAGAGGTTCGGAGCTCTACAAGAGCAGAAGGCTGATAACTCTCATGTGCGCGCAGGGCCTCACCCCAGCAATACTCTCGATAGTCGCGTTGGCCGACAACCTTCCCCTCGCGGACCAGTTTGTGAGCATAGTAGTGTTTGTCATCGTCATAACCAACATAATCACGTCCGTAGTATCGTACTATACGATGAAATCGAACAGAAACTCGGTGCAAGCTCAAAAAACCAAAGAAACGCGAACGAACGTGAAGGGTGAAGCAAAGAAGCAGTCTGGCGGAAGCGCGGTCACATCCTGAAAACAATGCTTTCTTTTCCGCCCTCGATCTCATCCCACCCATAAAATGGTGTGTGGGTTTCCCGCTCCTCAGAGCTAAGGCTGCGACACCTGCACGCTTGCCTCTTTCTGCCCGCGCACAGCCTTTGCTGCGAGTATGTCCTTCCTCGCCTCCTCGGGGTTGCCCAGGTCGACATAGGTCTTCGCCCTGCCGAGCCTGGCCTTCACGTCCTCTCGCCTGCTGAGCTTGTCGCTGTACGCCCACAGCTTCTTGTGCCTAGTGTAGGTTATCTGGTCGCACAGCCGTTCTACTGCGCCAACATCATTTGAGGTTATTGCTGCATCCGCATCTTTCAGGAGAGATGATTCAAGCCTGCACAGCGCGTCATCCCTCATGTCAAAACAGCTTCCGTCTCTGCGGAAAGCCCTGATGGAAGCGCGTTCATGTCGGCGTTGACGAACTGCGCTGTGACGAAGTCGCAAAGCTTAACGACCTTTCTATACTCCTTCTTGCTGCAGAGGTCTTTCATCACGCCCAGCGCGAACCCGATGCGCTCATCGGGCTTCCTGCTGAAAACAGCTTCCGCAAACCTCTCAATGCCGTTCACTATGTAGCCGCCGCCATCGTGCTCGAATGGGATCAGCTTTATGATCTCGTTCCATTCGCCCCTGCTTCTTTTGTCGCCAGACATGTTCCCCACCCCCCACAATAGTATTGTGCGTTTTCCCATATTTAAATATTGGTGAAAGGCCCTGTGCTTGTGCAATCTCGAAATAAGTACCTCTCGTCAGCTTGAGCGGCTACGAAGCCTCGTAGCCGAGCAGCAACGACACAAGCTCAGAATCTACCTGCGAGCACAGCATTAAGCTCGGCGCGTCGGCATTGGCCTCGCTGCGCTCGGCCGTTCGACGCGCCTCGCCGGAAAGAGCGCTGCCTTTCTGGACAAAAGCCTTATATGCCTGAAACGGCTGGCATCTGCAGGTGAGCGTGATGCCAAGCCAATTCACAACAGGCGCAACGAGCTCGGTGCGCTTCTGCGCAGGCAGACTGCACGTTGCCCCGCAGAGCTAGCGGAGATTGTGAGGGAACTGGAAAGCCGGCCGCCAAAGCTTCTTCTTCCGGAAATTCCCCATGATTTGGACATATACGCGGCTGAGAGGATAGCCGCCCGCGTCGGCGCCAAGATTGAAAGATGGGAACGTGAGCTGGCAGCGCGGAAAAACGCAGCGCAATTCCTGAGGCACGGCGAAGCAGTTTACGATATGACCAACGGCAGAATCGGAAGCGTCGAGTGCGTGAAGGCTGCCAGGTACCTGGAAGGCGCGGCGCGAAGCTACAGGGGCCGGAAGAGGAGATCATGGTTGGACCAGGCACAGATGCTCGACGAGATGGCCCATAAGATATACGGCAAAAAGGAGCAGTTGCGCATCTCGCCCCTTCCATTATGAAAACCAGGCAGCGAGCACCGAACCCACACTAACGCTCGGGCGCGGTTCGGCGGCTCGTTGTCTCGCCGCCTCCAGCGCGCCCTCGCTAGGCCATGCCAAAACAACGAAACAGCATGTGGAAAATGCAAATGACACGCATGTTAATTAAGGGTTTTGGCACATGTAATAGCGTGAGGAAATGTACCTGAAAATGAGAACACAGGAAAAGCTTGCGTTCAAGGAATACAAGATAGAAGGGTTTGGCTACTCTATATACGCGGCCTTTCCGACCAATAGAGTTAATCTGAAGGAAACGGACGAGGCTCTGGAACGAGAGGGGCTTGTGCGCGCTCCAACTGGCAAGATACTGCTTGCTCTGCACAATGATTCCGAACTAAAAGAAAGTTCAAAAGGAAGATGGGGCTATGCTGCTGAAGAAGGAATTGATAATGATGGCGTTTTTGCCTTCAACAAGAAGACCGGCGAACTGGAGAAACCCAAAGGCGGAGAGTCAATAGAAGATCTGGTATCTGCGTGGTCTGGTAAGTGGCTGCGCCGGGTCGTCGTCCGCACGGACGGCGGCGCCGAGGTCGACGGCGGGCGGTACGACGTCGTTAGCGACTACAGGCCCGACGACGCTGCTTCGGTGGTTTTCGGAATCAAACCTGATGGCGCCGCGCCGGTTGCGAAGGCGCTGCGCGTGTAGAATGGGGAAACGCTTGAGGTTACGTTGCCCGACGGTCAGAAAATGCAGATTAATGCAACAGCGGTCAAGGTTGTCAAGAGACCGTAAAAATAACGCCCAAGCGTTAAAACAGTCTTTGGCAACTTAACCATGCTCTGTGCAACTTCTGCGAATAACATCAAGGTTAATTAAGGGGGTTTGGCATAAGTAATAACGTGAGAAAATGAGTGCAACACAAACAAGAGAAACGATAACTTTTGCAAAGCAGATAACAAGGCTAGACGAGCGCGCTGGCTTTGCAAGAGCGACGGAAATTGCTGCCGAGAACGGAGGCGCGCTGCCTTCAAAGGCAGAGTTTATCCAGGCCTTGAAAGACCCAAAACAATATGAACAATTCAGAGGAGACTGGTACTGGCTAAGGGACGCAGGCGGGCTTAACATCTCTGGCTATGCTAAAATTGACTATGATAAAGGCGACATTGTAAAAGTATCGGAAGATGAGTACAGGAAACTTCCTAAGGAACAAAGAGCCTACGCTTACAAAGGTTCTGGGCCTCTGGCCCTCGGCGTCGACTACTACTACGGCAGGCTCTACCTCAGCGCGGACGACTCGCCCGAGGATGCTGCTCGGGTGGCTTTCGTCAAGCTTGACGGATCGCCGATCGCGAAGGCTTTCCGCATAGAGAAGGGAGAAATGCTCGAGGTCACGCTGCCTGACGGTCAGAAAATGCAGATTGACGCAAGTGCCGCGAAGGTTGTTAAGAGACGGTAGACTTTTAACACGAAGGCATAAAAACGGCCCCGCAGCAACTATTTCTGCCTAGGTTTGCCGGAGAGTGAAAGCTCCGCAAACTGCGAACCAAGGTTCGCAGATGTAAGCCTAGGAGCCACACACCCATCTACAGTGCCTGCGGCAATCGCCTGCTGGACATGAAATTCAACAGCGACACTGAGTAGGCATGTGCTGAAATCGTGAAGCTGTGGTGCCGCCACGTAAGTGGCTCCTAAGTAGACGGGTTAGCATTCTGGGCCTCTGGCCCTCGACGTCAACTACAACAACTACAACAACAGGCTCAACCTCAACGCGAACAACTCGCCCGAGAATGCTGCTCAAATGGCTCCAGGCTGCTTCCTAGGCATCCAGCGGGATGCCATGGAAACTTATAGGAACCTGTGTACGAGACTTTGCTCTTACGAAAATCTCGAGGTTGCCTTCAGGAAAGCCAGAAAAGGAAAAACGCTCAAGGATTATGTAATAAATTTCGAAAGCGAACTGGAGAAGAACATCACGCAACTGAAAGAAGAGCTGGAAACTCTCACCTATTCTCCCGCGCCGCTGACGACATTTCTTGTGAGGGACCCAAAGACCAGGAAGATAAGCGCTTCGCACTTTAGGGACAGGGTCGTGCACCATGCTTTGTGCAACATCATAGAACCCATCCTGGAAAAAGAATTTATCCACGATTCGTTCGCAAACCAGAAAGGCAAGGGAACGCACATGGCAATAAAGAGGTATGAAAGGTTTCTGAGAAGAGTTTCCTTTAACCGCAAGTATGAGGCGATGTCGGGGGTGGGGCAACGCAAACTTTTCAACGACGGCGGATCTGCTGGCTATGCGCTTAAGGCCGACATAAGCCATTACTTCGATACTGTAGACCACGAAACCTTGCTGCATATTATTCAGAGGAAGATAAAGGACGTCAAGGTTCTTTGGCTGGTCAAGACCATATTGGCAAATCACAAGACCGAAGCTCAGGGAAAAGGGATGCCTATAGGTAACCTTACCTCGCAGTTTTTCGCGAATGTATACCTGAACGAGCTCGACAGGTTTGTCAAGCACGGACTAAGGGCCAAATATTATATCAGATACGTAGACGACTTCGTGATTCTTCATAGGGACAGAACCGTGTTGAAGAAATGGAAAGAGGAAATAGGCGATTTCCTCAGACACGAGCTGAAGATACAGCTGCACAAAGAAAAGACAAGGATAATCCCACTCAAGAGGGGGATAACGCTCCTGGGCTTCAGGGTATTTCGTCATTATAGGCTCTTGAAGAGGAGCAATGCCAGAAGAATATGGAAACGCCTTGACAGAATGAGAAACAGGTACGATGCCGGCGAGATTACTAGAGAAAAAGTTAGGCAGAGCTTTGAAGGCTGGCTTGCCTACGCCAAGTTCGCCAACACATACGATCTTAGGGAAAGGGTGCTTGCACGATTCGAGGAATTATTTTATTCGCAAGCATCCAGCAGCACCAAATAAAATCAGGCATCCATTTCCCGCGTCGCTAGGGCGGCACCACAACCACGTGCCTGTTTTCAGTCAACAGCTTTATGCCATCCGCTACCTCGGGGCTAGCCGCAACAAAGATCAGCTCAGCGTTTAGTCTCTTCGCCTTCGTAACACATCTCTCT
>CAZJQO010000029.1:0-4546 GCA_964548595.1 Microcaldota archaeon
ATCTCAGTATTCGAGATTCTGGAGTTCTCGGAAAGCATGCGCATTATCTTCCTAGAAACCAGGCTGTATCTTTCGTTGAATCTGCTCTCAAACTCGTACGTCGCCTCTTCCATGAATAGCAATGGCAGCAAAATCTTTTAGAGGTTGCGTTTTTCATATAGAATATACCAAAATTGACAGATTGTTCAGAGTGCCATCTTCTAGAATTCAGGTTCATCCATAGTCGAGATAAGATTGCTAAATTGATACATTTATTAATAATTTTGTTAATATTCCCTATTTTAGCTTCGCATATATATCACCTAACTCATAATCATATTCAACGGGTTGGGAGCTGGGGAGATGGGAGACGCTGACGAGAATCTATTTGTGACACCCCTCTACTGGAGCGTTTGCTCTAACTTGCCCCCTCGCCTCGGCCCGATCATGCTGCTGGCAGGCGAGCCGTGGAACCTTTGGAGGACATGCTATTCCTCCAACACCCACCGCCACGGCTCTGCATGGCAAGGCGACAAAATGGACTACCGTAGGTATATAGAGGGCAGGATAATCGACATAGGTTACACCAAGGCGAGGCTGCAGCGCCTGTTCAGCGTCCTCAGCGACGCCGATTACGACAACTTACAGAGACTTCTGACTGATGCCGAGGGAATACTGAAGAAGTACGTCGAAAAGGTGAATTAGGATGGGGAAACAAAATACGGGTGTATTGGAAAGCCTGAAAGCAAAGATTAGTGGCAAAGCCAAGACAGAGAATGAGGAGAGGCCGGTAAAGTGGGTGAAAGAGGCAGAGAACGTCTGGCGGATTGTTTATGCTGATTAGAGGTAATTGGATGGAAACACAAATTAATCCGAAGAAGGGACCGCAGTTTCACGTGCGGAAGACATTCGGCGATGTGAAGGATCTGGCGCAGTTCTTGCCTAAGGCGGTAGAGCTGCTGGCAGCGACGGGATCCGTGGGAGTGAAAGGGCAGGGGAAGCTCTCGTTCATCAAGGGCAAGCCCATTCTCCTTGACATGAACGGGGAATATGACAGGGACATAGCGAGGCTGCACATACACGCGGAGCAGGTGCAGAACCAGGCCGGCACAGAAGCGAAGGACGAGGCAGTTGAGCTGTTCGGGTGACCGTGGTTGAAGGTCGGGGCCTTCCAGCACATCTTCAGGACCTGGTATCCTGCAGCGATACTTGCCATCACTCTATACCTGGTGTATGGCAGCGTGGCCACGACTGGCTCGCTTCTTATACCCAGGAATCCGCTTGCGTCGCTGCTGGTCTTTTCCATAGCCCTCTTTGTGATCTTCTTCCTCGAGGCGCTGGAAGTCTCTGTCATAGCCCTGTACTCCAGGGAAGAGACCACACTAACCCCGAAGTCAATGGCCGACTTCCTCAAGGGGAGGCAGCTTGTCCTAATCCTGATAGTCTTTGTCTCCGCACAGGCATCGGCCTCATCAGCATCGACCCTGCCGTTTACCAATCTGACTGTACCGCCCCTGCTCGCCCTGACGCTCTTCCAGTGGGGATTCCTTGGCTCCCTACTTGTGCTTTGGATCGGGCAGCTAGGGGGCAAGATAATGGCCAGCTATAGTCCGAAGGGTGTGCTGGACATGCCTCCATCGCGTGCTCTGCTGAGACTTTCAACTTTCCTTGGAGGAACGCCAATCGTTGCCACAGCCGACTGGTTCGTGCACAGGGCAACTTCTATCATGAGGCTTCGTTCAGAGAACTGGCAGACAAACCCATTCGAGGGATCAGACGAATACATGGCTTGTGCGATAAACAACTGCCCCTATGGCTCGGTGCATTTCCATTACGCCGACGAAGAAACGCGCTAGAATACTTCTTTTTCTTTCTGTGTCAAAGACGTTCTGCCTTGTCTGCGAATAGAGCCGATAGTATTCCCTGCTCTCATTGATTATCCCATTCAAGAGTCGGTTGAAAGTCGCCTTTTTTACCTCAAAGGATTTGGTCTTCTGGTATTCAACCTTTGCCTCTTCGAGAAGCTTGTTGTAGAGAAGCCTTGCGAGTTCAATCTGCCCGTCAATCGCCTTCTGGCGCTTGGAATCGGGATACAGCCTATATCAGTAGGCTCTTGCCATTTCCACATCCTCTATTTCAGTGTGCAAATTTATACGTCATTCGCCAACTCGCTTTCATCCCACGATTGAACATCTTGGGTTTCCCGCTCGCAATCCTAATAAAAGAGATACGTTAGGCGGGCCCCAACAAATCAATGCAGACAGACTATGCCTTTAAGTATGCGCATCCAATACTGCTTATGGCAGGTCCAGAGGCAGGCATACCCTCGCCAAGTTCGGTAGCGAAGCAGGAATTTACATTGGCGATCAGGCGCGCGATGGGCTCTGCGTATCCCGATGCCAAACTGGGCGAAGAGGAGCTTATGCTGAGCATATCAGCGCCTCAGGGCCAGGAGTGGGACATGAGCTCTTCAGCGGCCTTCAGGCTGGCGAAGAAGCTATCTCTAAATCCTGCAGAAATAGCGAGCACGCTGGCGGCGTCGATGGCGGGCGGCGACTATTTGGCAAAAGTGGAGGCGGCTAACGGATATGTAAACGCCAAACTAGACGAGCAGAAGTACGCGGAGCTTGTTCTGGGGCGCATAAAAGAACACGGCAAAGGTTACTGTTCCAGCGGGATCGGGGCTGGCATCAAGGTCATAGTGGAGTCGCAGAGCATAAATCCTGCGCATCCATGGAGCGTCGGGCACCTGAGGAACGCGCTGCTTGGTGACGTCGTGGCTAACGTTTTCGAAAGATGCTCGTTTCAGGTGGAGCGCGAAAACTACATAGACGACCTTGGCCTGCAGGCGGCTACCGCCCTCTACGGCTACACGCACATAAGCGATAAGCCTGACAAGAAGTTCGACCAGTGGCTTGGCGAGATCTACGTCAAGGCGAGCAGGAGCGTAGAAGAGCAAGGGGCGAAGGCAGAGCTGGATGCTATAGTCAAGCGCATGGAGGAAACGGGCACAAAGGAGGCGGAACTTGGGAGGCAGCTCTCGGAGAAGTGCCTGCTGGCGCAGCAGGAGACGGCAGCGGCCTACGGCATATCACAGGATGTGCTTGTCTGGGAGAGTGATGTGGTGCGCAGCAGGCTCATGGAGAGGGCTCTCTCGCTCGCTGATGAGCACGGGATATTTGAAAGGCCCAGCGAGGGGAAATATGCCGGTGCGACTGTGGTGAAGATACAGCAGATAACCAGGTATGCGAAGGAGCTCGAAGGCAGCAGGGAGGAGGCCAAGGTGATAATAAGGAGCAGCGGCGCCGCAACCTACATAGCAAAGGACTTCGCCTTCCACACATGGAAGTTCGGGCTCATAGATGCGGGCTTCAGGTACAGGAAGATGATAGAGAAGCAGACCAACGGCAAGCCTCTGTACACAACATCGCCTTCCGGCAGCAGCATGAGATTCGGCACAGTGAAGAAGGCGATCAACATTATAGACAGTGGCCAGAGCTACGAGCAGAAGATAATGCGCATAATGTTCTCGCTGATGGGTAACGACTACATAGCAAACAACATAGTGCATCTCGCCTATGGGAAGGTCGACATCGAGGGTGCGAAGCTCACCATGCGCATGGGCACGTGGCTCGGCGAGGGCAGGAACTATACCGCAGACGACCTTCTTGTGGAGACGAGGAAGAGGGCGATGGAGATAGCCGAGAAGAGCAAGAAGATAAGTGACATGAGCAGGCTTGACGCTATAGCCAATGCTGTTGCGCTCAGCGCTATAAAGTTCGAGTACCTGCGGGTGGCCCCGGAGAAGAGCATTAGCTTCTCGTGGGAGCGCGCGCTGAACTTCGATGCCAACAGCGGCCCGTATGTGCTCTACACATACGCGAGGGCAAGGCGCATACTGAGCAAGGCAGGCTATTCCAAGATTGCGAAGGCAGGCGCGGAGCAGATGACAAGAGGCCACGACTTCCAGCTGGTCAAGGTGCTTGGAGAGGCGCAGGACACAATTGAGAAGGCGTGCCAGGAAATCAGGCCCAATGTTGTTACAGATTACCTGCTCGGCATGGCCTCGTTCTTCAGCAAGTTCTACGAGAACATGCCCGTGATCGGGGGCGGCGACGCAATGGAAACGAGACTGAACATCGTTGCAGCGTTCGCTGAAGTGGTGCGGAGCATGCTGCTCCTGTTGGGCATAGAGACTGTCGAGGAGCTTTAGCCTGTTTGAAGTGGTTTATAAGATTGCGAGCGGGAAACCCAAGATGTTCAATCGTGGGATGAGAGCGAGCCGATGAATAGGCCGCCTCCTTTCCCATCGGAGGCGTATTGGCATCAATGCCCTGTTTCGTTTGGTATGTTCTCGCTTCATCAGGGTTGCCTGACTGGAACTCAGGACTTACACGCCATCTACGAAATTTGTCCTCTCGGACTCCGCCGTGTCCCGGCGTATACGCATCAAACTTGGATAATAACGCATAAATATTTTTCCATTCCATACCAATCAACTTGTTTCGTTTGGGAAGCCCACGAATTTATTCGTGGGAGGATGTCACTTCTTGCACTACATATATAC
>CAZJQO010000030.1:0-18097 GCA_964548595.1 Microcaldota archaeon
GCGTGAGGGAGGAGCTTGTGGCGCGAACCGGAAAGAGGCTGCTTGGCTTGCCAAAGGAGCGCGGTTCATCTGGCCGGCACACTCCTTACCTTTCAAAGATAGTGCCGCTCAGGCTCGACCCGCTTGCGTATGTGCACGGCAAGCCGAACCGCAACGTGCTCATAGCTGGAAGCAGCGGCCAGGGGAAGAGCAAGCTGGCAAAGCATATGCTTGGGCTCTTTGCGTATCAAAAGATAGTCTTTAGTCTCGCTCAATTACACGCAATTCTACAGCGAGCCTGTAATCGCCTTCATGCAGATAGTCCCTCGGCATATTCTCTGCATGTCCTTGCCTTTCTTTATACTCTGGTTGGCAAAGGGCATCGAACCTCCCAACATGACGCCCGAAGCAGGGATCGGACCTGCGACCTACTGGTTAACAGCCAGCCGCTCTACCGCTGAGCTATTCGGGCACAAAACGGGCTACTCGCCTTTCAGGAAAGGAAATGGTTCTGCAAGGTTAATTACCTTTGCGTATACGTAGGCGTGGCTCTCCATCGATTTCACGAATCCGAGCGAATTGTTCTTGTAATCGTACCTGGCGAAGTTGCCATCGGGCTTTGAATCGAGCCTGGAGTAATAAACTGTAAGCTTGTCATCGGCCAGGGCACCGAGCGCGTTGAATGCGACTATCGTCCTTGCGCCTGTTCCGGTGGCGTATACGCACGCTATGCTTTCGTCCCTTACCGATTTCCTGACTACAGCCCCTACAAGGTCCTCCGGCCTTTCCATCTTTATCAGCACTATGCCCTTCTTGTCGGGTTCTGCAGTTTCGCGGTATGCTCCCAGGTCTGCGTGCACGACGTTTATGTAGTTTCTGCCGGTCTGGTCCGCGCTGTTCACGAAGCCAGCGTGCTCCCCTGTGTTCCCGTATCCAAGCTCATACATCAGTATGGAGCCATCGGCGCTGGTGTTAACGTAGTACGCCAGCTGGGCTTCCCCGATGTGCTCTCCGAGAGCTACGAGTCTGTTGCCGGCTTTGTGCTTGTACATGACAAGCGGTTCGGCAGTGAAGTCGAAGTTGCACGCGTGCCTGCACAGGTCCTCCAGCGAAACGGCCTTTACATAAAGCAGTTTACCCTGCTCTTGTTTTTTCTTAGGCATAAGCATCAGCTAGTGAAATATGAGTTTGTAGACGTAGTTCAGGCCCAGCATCACAGCATAAGCGGGCTCGTATATAACGGGCGAGAGGATCACACCCTGGCCTGTGGCGATGTAATCGTTCATGAGACTGGATTCCGCTACAAGCGTTACTTTGTACGTGTGCTGCAGCAGCGGACTGGTCGAGGAACTTATCGTGAAGTTGAAGCGGTATACGCCCGGCTCGTTTATGAGCACCGGATAAAGGTAAGTGCTTGATGTGTTGTGGTCTGATATTACCTCCACCGGCTGGTACCAGCCTGGTATGCCTTGGGCGTTGAGCACGAACGGGTCGTCAGATACTCCGGTGTTGTTTATGACAACGTGCAAATTGGCGGGCTGCCCTACTCCTGTGGCAAGCTCGATGGGCGTGACGTTTGTCACGAAGACGTCAGGAGTAACAACCACGCTGGCGTTGAAAGTAAGGTTGCCGAGCTTTGAGTAGTTGCCTATGTTAACTGCGCGCAGCTCAAGCACGTAGGTGTCGTTGGTCGCGGTTGGCGCCACAGTCACCTTGAGCTTCATCGGGTTCTCGTAAGCAGGAGATGCCTCAGATGCCCAGCCCTGCGGCAGTTTCACTGCCTCAAGCGTGTCCCAGCCTATGTTTATCTCAGCGCCCGAGGCGTTTGCAGTAGCTGCGGAAGCTAGGACATAGAAACTCTCTCCGGGGCCTACGTCACCAAGGGCAATCGTGCCGTTGTTGTAAATCACCGAGGAGACAGGACCTTCCACTGTCAGGTAGCTCGCGCTTGCACCAATGACAAGCAGCGATAGCGTCAATGCAAAAACCGCATACATTGTATGCGCGGAAGTCATGCTACAGAGATGTTTGTTAAAGTTAAAATGCCTTCTCTTTTCCGCTCTCCAACGCTGAGAACAGTGAGTTAACGTCTTTTCTCAGTTCGGCAACGCTTCCGGTTCCGGATATCACGTAATCGGCACTGTCTATGGCCTCATTCACTCCCCACCTTCTCTCCTTCGCATCCTTCTCCCTTATGAATGCTGCAATGCTTCTGGGGGTATCCGGCCTGTTTCTTTTCCTCACGCGCCTGTATCGTATCCTTACCGGGGCCACGATCGCTATAGTGACTACGCTTTCCTTGCCGCGCAGCCTTCTTTTTATGTACTCCAGCTCCGGCCTGCTGCGCACGCCTACTATTGCTGCATTCTCGTTCTTTCTTATCCTTATCCTTTCGAGCAGCAGCTTGGGAGTGACCCTGCTTCCGTATCTTTTCCTGAGTTCTTCGGAGAAGCGTTTGTCGCTCTCCGGAGTTATCTTTATTCCTGACTCGCGCATTAGCTGCCTGACGAGGTCCCCGAGCTCGTAGACTTTGTAGCCGCGCCTGGCCAGCATCCTGCCTACAGTGCTCTTGCCAGCGCCAGCCGTTCCAGTTATGCATACCAGCAGTCAATGCACCCTGCTTCCCTGTTCTATCTCCCTGTCCGGAACCAGGATCGCCAGCGCGCCTTCGTTCTCCGCGGCGAGCAGCATTCCGTTCGATGCCACGTTGCCTATGATCTTGGGCTCCAGGTTAACCACGCACGCTATCTTTTTCCCCATGAGTTCCTCCTCCGTGTACCTGTCCCTTATTCCGGCCACTATTCTGCGTTCCCCGAGCTCCTTGCCCAGGTCAAGCGTGAGGATGTACATAGGGTTCCTGGCCTTCTCATGCACCTGCACGCCCACTATCTTTGCGATCCTTATGTCAATATTTTTAAACTCCTCGATGCTTACCATGTAATCAGCTTACAGTCTGACTGCAAACTTTATTAGTGTTGATATGCGCGCCTTCGTGGCTGTTGACATTCCTGAAGACATAAAGGACAAGCTGCTCGACGCTTCGGCGTTGCTGCCTGAAAAGGGACTGCTGCCCGTCAGGCGCGACGCTCTGCACATAACGCTCCATTTCCTGGGAGAGCTCGATGATAAGGGAATAGGGGGCGCGAAGGAGGCGTTGAAAGGGCTGCAAGCGAGGCCGATGGGCATAAGCATAGCCGGTGTTTCATACTTCAATCCTGATTTCATAAAGATAATATTCGCTAAAGTTGCTGACGGTGCAGAGGCGCTTTCAGGCGTATACGGATATCTGTCTGGCGAGTTTTCGAAGCGCGGGATCGGTGTGGAGAGCAGGCAGTATACGCCACACGTCACTCTGGCAAGGGTGAAGTACGTGGAGGACAGGGATTCGCTTCTGGCTGCTATACGCAGACTGGGCGGAGTTGAATTTGGTTCCTTCGAGGCGCGCTCTGTAGTGCTCAAGGAGAGCGTGCTAACGCAGCACGGGCCCGAATACAGCACTCTATACGAACTTAAGCTCTAGCCTTTTCCTCTCGAAGTCCTCCGCACTCTCGCTGTTTGCCAGCTCGTGGGGTTTGTATATCCTGTCAAGGAGCAGAAGGTCGTAGCACATGCCCTGCTTTGTGTCGAATGCAATGTGCCGTGTGTTGTTTCCGAATAGATCAGCTTCGACAAGCGGCGCCTTTAGCAGAGAGTGCAACCTGTCTATGGATGCGAGCAGGCCGGCATCTGCTTCCTGCAAGCCTATCGCCCGCATCTCCAGATTTTTCATCCTGCGCTTGCCCACTGTCCCTGCCACCTGCCTGGCCATGCTGTCTCCCAGCTCCTTGCTTGGCCTCAGCAGCACAGCCTGAGAGGTGTTTACGTCGTAGATGGTGATGAGCAGGTCCCTGGTTATGCCCCTTGCCAGCACGTACCTGCCCGCCTCGCTGTAATCAGCGCTGCGCGCCTGGTTCATCTCTAGCAGCGAGGCGTAACCGCCTATGCGCGAGAGCGAGGCGTGTATGCGCTGTCTTGAGGCGAGCTGCAGCCTTGCCTTCCCGAAATCCTGCTTTTCTGCCTCGCGCCTGTACACTGCAAACAGCTCCATACGGCCACTTATCGTTAGTTTTATTAAATACTTCAGCGCAAGTATAAATAAGGCTGTTGCCTTATTCTTTCTGATATGATGAAGCTTAGCGTCATCGAGAACTCGCCAATGGTAATACGCGCCGACATAAGCGGCATAGACTACAGCTTTGCCAACGCGCTTCGCAGGAGCGCTACGGCGCTCGTGGAGTGCTTCGCTGCCGATACAGTAACGTTCTACGAGAACACGAGCGCGATGTTCGACGAGTACATAGCAGAGCGCATAGGGCTCGTGCCGCTTCTCACGCCTAAGGGCTATACCGACAAGGACGAGATAGTGCTGTCGCTGGAGGGCGAGGGCCCGGTAACGCTTTATTCGAAGGACATGAAGAGCAGCGACAAGGAAGTGAAAGTAGCAAACGAGAACATACCTATAATTAAACTGGGCGAAGGCCAGAGGTTCAGGGCCGATTGCAAAGCTGTGATGGGCAACGGCAAGAAGAGCGCAAAGTTCCAGCCCGGAATAGTGAGCTACAAAACCACAAACGGCAAGGACTTCGAGTTCTATGTGGAGTCTTTCGGCCAGATGTCAGCCAGCGAGATAATAAAGAGGGCGTTGGTTATAATAAGCTCCGGCTTGAAAGATGCCTACAAGGAGCTGAAGAAGTAGCGCGGGGGTGGCAGAGCTTGGCCAAATGCGCAAGACTGAGGCTCTTGTGGTTTTAGTGCCTGCATGGGTTCAAATCCCATCCCCCGCATGTCGCGCGAAAGGCAAGGAATAAGAAACACATGAACGAAAGAGTGAAACTGCATGCAAGCTAACGAGCAAGTCATAGATTGCGACTCCCAGATACTGGGGCGGCTAGCGAGCAAGACTGCAAAACTGCTGCTGAACGGCTCGAGCGTGGTGCTGGTCAACGCTGAAAAGGCGGCTATAAGCGGACACGGAGACGACATAGTATCTGAGTACAAGCAGAAGATAGAGTGGAAGGACAAGGCAAACCCGGATCACTCACCGTACTGGTCGAGGAGGCCAGATCTGCTTGTGAAGCGCACTGTTCGCGGCATGCTGCCTTACGACAAGGCAAGGGGCAGGGATGCGTTCAAGAGGCTGCGTGTATATGTCGGTGTTCCAGAGGGCGTAGGCAAGGCTCAGAGCGAGAGTGAGCGTTCCAAGGACAGGTCACAGGTCTACGAGGATGCTATCACGGTCAAGGAACTGTGCGAGAGGCTGGGATACAGGCTAGGTTGATGTTTATGGCAGACGAAAGCGCGCTCGAAAACCTGAACAAGGAGCTTGCGGGCATAGGCAAGCAGACACAGCAGGAGGCCAAGGCCGAGGGCAAGAAGGCAGCACCAAGGAGGCGCACCCAGAAGCTGGTGATGGAGAAGGCAAGGAGGAAGATGGCCATGGCACGGGCAAGGCTCGTGCAGAACGACAGCAACGTTGCCATAACGATCAACGGTTTCGACGTGAGCACAATTAAACCTAAGGAAATGAGGGATTTCATACTGGAGCCGGTCAACCTGTCAGAGGCTACGAAGGCGATAGCAGGAAAATCCAACATAAGCATACTCGTTACCGGAGGCGGGGCTAGCGGGCAGGCGCAGGCTGCCAGGAGCGCGCTTGCAAAGGCGATACTAAAGGCGTCGGGCAGCGATTCCATAAAGAAGCTCTACATAGACTACGACAGGGTGCTGCTCGTCAATGACCCTAGGCAGGTGGAGCCCAAAAAGTACAAGGGACCTAAGGCGAGGGCCAGGTTCCAGAAGTCATACAGGTGATGCTATGATGATACCAATCCGCTGCTTCTCGTGTGGCCAGGTGATTGCAGACAAATGGGAGGAGTTCAACAAGCGTGCCAACCAGAACGGGGAGGATCCTGGCAAGGTGCTCGACGACCTCGGTGTGAAGCGCTACTGCTGCAGGCGCATGCTTATAAGCCATGTCGACATAATAGACGAGATAATCAGCTACGGAAGAAGCTGAGGCGAGGATAGGAATAAGAACATCTTGTGCCAATAAGCTAGCACGGGGCTGTCGGCTAGCTTGGTTAGGCTTTGTGCCTAGGGCGCACAAGACCCGAGTTCAAAAGTGAAAACTGGAAATCTCGGCGGCCCCGAAGTAAGTGTTCAAGAAGGTGCGTAAATGGCCAATGATATGCTAACTGACGAGAACGAGTACGCGTACTCGCACATACAGTCGGGCACGATGATACGCATGCCAGGCATGAAGCGGTTCATAAGCTCGAGGCGAGGCGACGGCCTTTACCTGCTGAAGCTTGATGATACAGACGTCAGGATAAGGGCAGCCGCGAAGATGCTTGCCGCTTACGAGCAGAAATCAGTGGTGGTCACCGCGTCAAGGATATACGCCATAACTCCTGCCAAGAAGTTCGCAGAGCTTACGGGCACGCGCTTGGTGGAGGGCAGGGTTATGCCTGGCACGTTCACCAACCCAAACAGGAGCGATTTCACAGAGCCCGAGATAATACTGGTCAGCGACACGAGGAACGAGCGCCAGGCAGTGCGCGAGGCAAGCAAGACCAACGTTCCGGTGGTGGCTCTCTGCGACACTGACAACTGGATAAAGTACGTCGATCTTGTCATTCCGTGCAACAACAAAAGCAGGCGTTCTCTGGCGCTTGTTTACTGGCTCCTGGCAAGGGAATACATGAAGGAGAAGGGCATGATAAAAAGCAACGAGGAGTTCAAGCCCACCATCTCCGATTTCGAGGCCAGGGTCGAGATAAAGGTAAAGTAGCCGCAGGAATCGCAAGGGATAAGAACATTTAATGGCGACTCTGAAGCATGGCGCAGGCAATGCGGGCACAAGCAGCAGTAGACTTCATGATCTCGTACGGCATAGCGCTGATGATAATAATAATAGCTGTCGCGGTGCTTTACAGCATAGCAATAACAACCCCGGCACTTGCCACGCAGTCGTGCACCGCTGCTCCTGGCTTTGCGTGCAGCTCGTTCGTGCTGAACACTAACGGCCTGCTGACCATAGACCTGGCTCAGGCAACCGGAGGACAGATTGTTGTGCACGGCATCGCATGTTCTTCGCAGCAGAACACCACTGGCAGCAAACCCGAATACGGCAACATATATGTTAAGAACGCAATCTCATACTATCTCAGCGGCAACTCTCCAGGCACAGGAATAAGCATCTACAGCGGGAGCAACGGCACAATGTTCCCCTACTGCTATAACCCGAGCGGCATAGCGTCTGGCTCGCTCGGCAATGGTTTCACAGGCTTCGTCTGGCTAAACTACACTGTGCCAGGTTACGGAAATGTGGTGCAGCAAATCGCCTCGCTGAGCCTCAGGTATACGTAGCTATGTGTACTTGCGCAGTTTCTCAAGGTCCTTTAGTGTCAGCTTTTCAAAGAGCGGCTTCGGTTCCTTGCCTGTGTCGAGCTCTATCGCATTGTCGAGCAGCCCCAGGGCAGGCTCCGCAACAACTTTGAAGTGGGCAAGCAGCTTCCTGCTGGCCTCGGGGGTGAACGGGTACAGCATGACCCCGAGTGCGTACGTTATCGCAAGAAGGCTCGAGAAGATCTCACTTGCTTTCTTCGCAGCTTTTGCATCTGTCTTGGCCGACTTTGCCAGGAGCCACGGTTCCTTCTCGCTCATTATCCTGTTCCCCTGCTCCGCCAGGCTCACAACAGCAGCCACGGTCTTCTTCAGCCGCAGCTCTTCGAAGCTTGCCACGTATCGCTCCATCTCCACCCTGACCCTCTTTTCTGCGCTTGGTACGGTTCCCTTCTCCACCAGTCGCTTGTTTGCAACCGCAAGCTTCAGCGTGCGTTGCACGAAGTTGCCTATCTTGTCATTCAGCACCGAGTTTACCACATCCACGAGTGTTTGTTCGTTGAACTCGCTGTCGGCCGTTTCCGGGTACATGTGCATCAATGCGAACCTCCAGTAATCCGCCCCCATCACCTCAAGCGCGGTCTTCAGGTCCAACCCAACACCATGGCTCTTTGAGAATTTCAGTGTTTTGGACGTAAGAAACTGCGATTCCTTAATTGTGTGTGGCAGTATGAAGCCCAGCTTCGAACCAATCAGCATCCCGGGCCATATTATTGTATGAAATATGGTATTGTCCTTGCCCATGAACTGGATGAGCAGCGTGTGCTCGTTTTGCCAATACTCCCGCCATTTTTTCGAGTCCCACTCCTTGGTTATGCCTATGTAGCCAATAAGGCCAGTTATCCACACGTAAATTACCGAATTCTCATATCCCGAAAGCGGCACAGGAAAACCCCATTTCATGTTCCTTGTTATGTCTCTGGGCTTGAGTCCTCCCTTTATCATGCTGAGCGACGTGTTCACAGCATCCCTGCTCCAGTTGTACTTCGCGTTCGACCTTATGAACTTGGCTATTTCGGGTTGCAGTCTGTTTAGTTCTAGAGCAAGGTTCTTTGTTTTTACGAAAGTGATGTCGTTTTTGCCGCAGATTGAGCAGAACGGGTCTATTATCTGCGAAGGCTCGAGGAGCCTACCGCAGCTATCGCACTGGTCCCCTCTTGCGCTCTTCTTGTGGCAGTGCGGGCATGTACCCTGTATCAGCCTATCTGTAAGGAAACGTTTGTCTACGTTGCAGTATGCCTGCATGTCCTCCCGCTCGAGCAGGTAGCCGTTGTTATAGAGTTCGTTGAATATGCCGTATACCACTTCCTTGTTCTCCGGAGTGTGCGTTTTGCCGTAGTAGGTGAACGTGCACCCGTATCTCTCAAATAACTTCTTTATCTTCTCATGCATCTGATCTGCCAGTACCTGCGGTTCGATGCCGGCCTTGATGGCCGCAAGCTCGGTTGGCGTGCCGTGCTGGTCTGTGCCGCAGATAAAAATAGCGTCCTCGCCTTTCATTTTTAGGTATTTGTAGTATACATCGGCGGGCAAGACCGAACCTACGAAATTACCCAGGTGCGGCACAGAATAAGCGTACGGAAGCGCAGCCGTTATTAAATACCTGCCCATTCTCTCCCTTACTTATTTTCTCTTTCAATTATATTACTTTTGGCATGAAGTAACTGCCTTATGCATGGGGCTGGAAATCCCGCACGCTTCAGGTGCAGATGGGAGCTGGAGCGAAAGGGAAGATGAACACTGCCGCCCGAAACTGAGCCAGGCTATTACATTACGATGTGGTATAGACCCAGCAAGCTCTGCTTATTAGAAGTGGGTGTTAAGGTGTGGTGGGTGGGGATCTATAATAAGCACCTTAACACGCGAGACGAATTTGGGTTTGAAAGATTTAAATATCTAACGAATTTTGTTGCCATAACGTATAACTTGGTTGTAGCAACGCCTGCCGCTGTGTTTTAAGAACCGAAGCGCCAAAGCACTAGTATGCAGGGAAACGAGGATGAAATGCCCGCGTGGCTAGTCTGCGACGGAATACTCTCCAAGGCCAGGGACGAGCTGCTCTCGGCAGCAATTCACGCCATGCACGAGCAGGTAGAGAAGAAGAGGCTGGCGCTTGAGGGCCATCCGATTAGCAGCAATGAGAGCACGTCTGAGCAGGAGAGGGACCTGTACTTCCTGCGGCAGCTCGTGGATGAACGTGAGCGTATGGAGAAGCAGTTCGCTGAGTACATAGAGACCGCAAGAATAGGCGAGAAGGACATGGCACGAATAGACGAGCTGCAGAAGTTCCTGCTTGCGCTGAAGCAGATAACGCTGCTCTACAGGTACAGCGGCGTATGCAGCGCATGGCTGGTGGATGCAGAGAAGGGGCTGAGCGCGGCAGAGCCGGCAACTCTCCTTGCAGACACAGCCGCCCTCGATGCTCCTGAAAGGGTCGATGCGCTATCGTATCTGATGAAGAGCAGCGAGCTGGCAAAAGACAACGTGTTCAGCGAGCGGGAGAGAAAAATAATGAACAAGGCGCTCAAGCTCGCTTCCGGTTCTACCACGGAACATCCTTGAGCTTGACCCTGAACGCTGCCATGTTTGTGAGCTTGTGGAGCACTCCAGTCAGCGCTATTATAATGATTAGCCCCAGGTATGACGGCATGTATCCCGTCGGCAGCGCCACGGGCAGCGCGAAGGCCAGAGCGAAGACGAAGAACAGGTACTGGTCCATTATTGGCACATTAGCTCCCTCTTTTATTCCCACCCGCCTTTTCGCGAAGCTGCCGATGAGGTCGCCGGCAATCGCTCCAAACGTAACCGCGATTCCGATCGCAAGAGGGAAAGCCAGGAACTCGTATTCCAAAACAGCTATCACAAACCCTCCCGCTATGCCCGCTGCTGTGCCGCGCACTGTCTTGTGGTCGCCGAAGATGCGACTGCCCATGAGCATCTTTCCCAAGTCGAGCGGTGTCCTGCCAGAGAAAAGTACCGGAGTGCCGTTTGCTACCCACGCCGGCAGTATGAAAAGAATTGGGTAGATGAGAAGCGAGTATAAGCCTATGCCCATGCAATCAGCCAATCCTCTCTTGCCCTTGCTCTATCTTCGCTTCGGCGAAGCTCTTCGAGCCTCCGCCGTTGAACTTCGCACCCCTGAGCTTTGAGTTCATGAACTCGATCGCGCTCCTCTTTGCCGACATCCCCGACATGCAAACTATGTTGCCCTCCCTGTTTCGCAGTAGCACCGTGCTGCTCTCGTTCCTCTTCACCAGCATGTCTGCTATCTTTATGAGCGTCTTCCTGTCGACGTCAAGCTCCCTTTCCACAAGCTCCTGGTCCTGTATCGACGCTGCTATGCCTGTGGCAAGCATCTCATTTTCCTTGGAGCTCGCCTTGTGCATCTGCCTGAGCTCCTTCTGCATCTCCTCCACACGTGCCGGCAGCGCCGCCGGCTCTACGTTAAGCGTCTTAGCCATATGGTCGATCTGGCTGTGCATGGACTCTATGCTTTTCAGCGCAGCAGGCCCCGCAGCGAACTCTATCCTGTCTATGCCATCGTGTATTCTGCTGGAGCCCAGTATCACAACCATGCCGAGCAGGTTTTCCCTGCTTACGGCGTGCAGGCCTCCGCAAGCCTCGGCGTCTATGAGCTCTCCGTTGCCTGAGGTTATTGTCACTATGCGCATCTTCTTTGCGGGCACACCGTGCCCCTGGTATATAGAGAATCCATACCTGCTTTCCGCGTCTCCTCTTTTCATCTCCCTGGAGTGCACCCTTATGCCTTCGAAGATCCATTTGTTGGCAAGCCCTTCTATCGCCTGCAGCTCGCCTTCGCTGAGCCTGTCATAGTGTGCCACGTCTATGTGCGCCTTGTGCGCCTCCTTCTTCGCCCCTTCCTGCCAGGCATGCTCTCCGAGCACTTTCCTTGCAGCTGCGCTTATCAGATGAGTGGCCGTGTGGTGCGCTATTATAGCGTCCCTTCGCGCTGTGTCTACCTCCGCTTCCACACGCTGCCCTTTCTTGAACCCGCAGTTCTTCTCGCTCACGTGCACTATTATGTCGCCCGCTTTCTGCACGTCTACCACCTTAGCGCCTCCAATCATGCCTGTATCCGCCGCCTGCCCTCCGCCTTCCGGATAGAACGGCGTCTTGTCAAGCACGAAATTTCTGCCCTTGGCGAAAAGCACTTTTGCGTAGGCCTTTGACTCGAAATCGTAGTATAGCTGCTTAGTGGCCGGCAATCCTTTCGGGAAAACGAACCTCTTCTCCTGTTCTTTCTCCTTCCTCGCTATGTCCCCCTTCACCATCTCGGTGTACGCGCCTTCAGGTATTTCTACCCTGATCCCCTTCTCCTTCGCGATCTCGCTCACCAGCTCCGGAGTGGCGCCGTTGCTCTCATACAACGTCTTCACGTGCCCCTTCGTTATTGCTTCAGCGCCCTTGCTCACCAGGAGTTCCACTGCGCGCTTCGCGCTCTCCCTGGCCCTGAGGTACCTGTCGCGCTCCACCTCTATGACCTTCGCAAACGTCTCGTGCTTCTCCGCAAGCTCGGGATACATGGGTTTCAGTTCCTTTGCTATGAACTCAGCAAGCGTTGGTATGCTTGCATCGAGCTTGTACTTGTCAATGAAGTCGAAAGAGCGCCTGAGCAGTATTCGCAGGTTGTAGCCCCCGCCAACGTTTGATGGCAGCGAGCCGTCTGTTATTGCGAAGAGCAGCGTTCTTGTGTGGTCGAGCAGAGCGTAGAGTGCCTGGGCGGGCTTTATGCCCGTCTCGTACTGGTGCCTGCTTACCTTGGACAGCTTAAGGATGCGCTCCTCCGCGTTCGCGATATCATGTATCTCGTCAACGTTCAGTTCGCCGCCGTATCTGGCGAACCTGGAATAGAGGCCTGTGTCTATGCTGAAGCCCGTTTCTTTCTCCAAGCTCCGCAGCGTGTCTGGGAAAGACGCCTCGTAGGCGTTGCTCAGGCCTGTGTAGAACCAGAGGTTGCGTTCTAAGCCCCAACCTGTGTCAACAACCTTGCCGTCAAGCTCCCTTATCCTGTTGTCTGCCAGCTCGAACTGCGTGAAGACGTTGTTGCCCAGCTCAGCCCCCTTTGAGTAGAACTCTATGCTTGGCCCGAACTCAGAGAAATCAGGCATGGCCCACACGTCCTCGACATATCTTATGTCGCTCTTGTCCAGCCCCATGACCTTGGTCAGGAAGCTGTAGTTGAGCTCTATGGTTCGGTCGCGCCAGTAGCCCTCCTTCGGATAGTTGAACGATGTCTGGTTTGCCATCACGAAAGAGGTGAAGTGGCCCCCGGTAACGCCCACGTTCTCGATATCCTTGAACCTTAGGCAGGGTTGCGGAACAAGTAGCGGATTGTGGCTGTACTCGAAGCTCATCTTTCCGTTCTCTATCCTCTGGAAATCCTGTATGCCCGCTATGGTGAAGTAGAGGTCCTGCCTCCACCTGCTCACTACCGGATAGCGCTTGACTATCTCGTGCCCATTCTTCTTGAAGAAATCTGAGAAGAGACGCCAGTACTCTGCGTAGCCTATCCTTTTCGGCTTCTCCCTGAAGAAGGTGTATGTAGAATGCGACGGGTCGCCGCAATCGTTGGTGCGCTCCGAGCCCCAGAACCACTTGCCGCACATCTTGCACTTCTGCCTTGTGAAGCCCTCCAGCTCGAAGAGCTTCGTGACGTAGTACTTCTCTGGCATCTTCGAGAACTCGGAGCGCAGCGAGTTCTTGCTTATGTGCTTTGTGTCGATCGCCATGCAGTCAACCCTTCCACCACGCCTTGCACTGGTTTCCGAAGAACTTGCAGAAGTTGCACTTCCATTTCTCGGCCTCCGGCACAGGCTCGGCATTGCGCTCCCCTCTCCAGAAGCTCATCACATGCATAAGCTCGTCCTGCATCATACTTGCATCGTAATCTATTTTTATGCTGCTCAGTTCCCCGCCGCTGAAGCGGTCCATGTATATTATCTCCAGCCTGCCGCTCAGTTCCGGTATCTTCCGGAACGTTTCGAAGACAAGCGCCGATATGGAATAGGCGTCGAGCAGCTCGTCCTTCACGCCCATAGCCCTCAGCTCGCGCTTGAACGTGTCTGAAATGCCGTCGTGGCTTATGCCGTATGCCTTGACGAAGTTCGAATGCCCGTAAGCACCGCTCTTTATGTCCTCGAGCAGCTTCCTGTAGAGCATCACCTGCACGCGGTGCGGCCTCGTGTAGGCTTCGCTCAGTTCTCTCCTTGCGTCCGTAGTCTTCCTCTCCACCACCACCGACTTGCCCTCTTCTATGCGCATCTCGTCTATCCTGCCCGATATCTTGTAGCCGTTTACCGAGCCGTAGACCGAAAGCTCCCTGCACACTCCTTTCTTGATGAGCGAGAGTAGTGAGCCGTAGTTCTCGTACGAGATCTTGTACATCAGGTCGGCGTAGCTGACAGGCTCTATCGTGAGCGGCACGTATACCTCGTCCTGCAGCATCTCGTGTAGCTGCCTGCCGCGCTGCATGTATTTCGTGTACTGCTTGCCGTAGAGGTAGTTGTACTCCATCTGGCGCTCGCACCAGAACTGGTTAGCTATGTCTGTCACTAGGATGGAGCTTTTCCTAAGCTTCTCGAGCACGCCACCGTTCCCGCGCATCAAAAACACAGCAAAGCAAAATCAGACCGCCTATCTTTCGTCATCGCACCAGCTCGGCGATCACCTTTGTCATCACGCAGCTTTTTAATCGCTGAGCATTATTATAAGCCTATGCGCATTCTCGACGCTTACGACCTGTTTGTCTTCGACTGGGACGGCACCATGGTCACGTCTACCCCGCTCGTTGCGCTTGGCCAGATAGCGAAGAGAAACAAGAAACTGCGCCTGGCAAAGCGGCTCAGGATCGCCAAGCCAGGCGTGATGAGCCAGCGCAGGATTGTGATAGACGGGGAGACGAGCAGGCTCTATTCCGTGTTAGCAGACCTCTACTGCGCGCTATTCACTCCTGTGCTGAAGAAAGGAAGCGAGCGAGTTCTCGCGCTTCTCGGGAAGCACGGCAAGAAGGTCGCTGTATTCAGTGATGCCGGATACAGCAGGCTCTTCAAGGAGGTGAGGCAGATGGGCATAGCCGAAAAGGCCGACTTCGTGCTCAGCGCCCAGTCGGTAGGCTACTACAAACCCGACCCCACGGGCCTGCTTGCAATTGCAAGCAGGTTTAGGGTGCCCAGGAAAAGATGCCTGTACGTGTGTGACATGGCCACCGACATAATAACGGCTAGGCTTGCAGGCATGGATGCCTGCGCCGTTGCCGATGGCATAGACTCGGCAGCATCGCTCGAAAGCGAGAGGCCCAGGCACATGTTCAATAGCATGGCCTCATTCCTCAGGGCACTGGAAAAGGAATAGGCGCGGCGGCTAGATTACCGACGCAAAACATAGCTTTAAATAGTGATTAATGCCTAATTCGTGTGCAGTCTTTAAAGCTGCAGAGAAGTATGAAATGTCAGATGAAGAAGAAGGCGGATATGAAAGGAGAGGAAGAGGAGACAGGGGAGACAGAGGAGACAGAGGAGAAAGGAGGGGCATGAACCCCAACTATTTCCTTCCCAAGCCCGTGAAGGTCGGGGACGTTCTGGAAGT
The DNA here is from genome assembly GCA_964548595.1 of Microcaldota archaeon. GTDB lineage: Archaea > Micrarchaeota > Micrarchaeia > Micrarchaeales > CABMGC01 > JAJYVH01. Next base: position 15,028 of record CAZJQO010000030.1, read on the forward strand.
GACTATAGAAGGATCGGCTTCCAGGGGAGACGGCATAGCAAAGAAGGACGGCTTCGTCATCTTTGTTAAGGGTGCCAAGCCTGGCGACAAACTGACAGTCAGGGTAACCGACGTCAGGACAAGGTTCGCCATAGGGGAGCCCACAAGCGAAGCTCCAAGCGCCTAGTCATAAAGCACTTTTCCTGCTGTGGAAAGTGGAGTTAGCTTAGGCTCTGCACCACAGAGCGAGCCATGCACGCAATGTTTATTAACAGCCCCGCAAAATAGGCTACCATATGCAGAGCATCAAGCAAATCGATAGGCTGAAAGAGAACTGGGCTGAATTTGCAGACGCACTTAGCGAGGATAAGGCCAGAGTGCCCGCTTTCACTACGTGTGACGGGGATATGGTGTTATTTGAAGACAGAAAGTTTGACTCAAGCGTTGCAATCAAAGGGAGCTTGATTGGCGCAAGAAGACCGACAGAGTTCGGGCGCACCAGCGTAAGCGCAGAGGGAGTAATGCTTGTAGCGGATGCGTTTAGAGTGGGGCATGCAAATGCGGGTGATGTGGTAATAGGCGGGAATGCGCATGCCCAAGACATAGACGCGGTACATACGCTCTACTGTGAAAGCGACGTGGAAGCGCAGGGCAAAATAATAACACAACAGGGCGGTGTCAAAGTGAGCGGCAACGTATATGCAGGCATCGTGCATGCGAGTGCATCCAGCTCAAAGAAGTATACCGGAGACGCGCCCATAGTTGTGGGGGGGTCAAAATTGAGCGCAAAGCTTAGCATTGCTGCAAAGAACGGCAGCATAGAAGTACCGAACGGTGATGTGATTTCACCGTATATTAGCACCGCAGGCTACCTGTCCACAGGGGGCACAGTAGTGACGAGAGCGCTTAGAGTAGGCGAAGGAGTTTCTGCATATCGTGTGGTAGCAGATGTTGCGTACGTGTCAAGTAGTAACCTGGACAAAATACACGTAGAGCGAAACGAAATAAAGAAACTTTTTCCTGTTTGAACACAGCTTGTTTTAAGATGCCCTGGATGCGGGAACCGAACTCGTGCCATTTCTGGCCAAACAGCTTAGCAGACTGCTGGGCGAGTGGAGTGATTTCACAAGTAACCTCGAGCGCGCATCAACCACGCCTAACTTCAACCCCACATCTGGCAATGCGGTTTTCTTCGAAGACGCGAAGTCCAAGACGGCATCGCCTCTAAAGGCGTAATGTACGACGCAAGGTCAGGGGCTATTATGGCAATGCGCATGTGCATCCTCAAAACCCAACTTCCCGCGATGCTCCAGAAAGCGGTGCAGAGTGTACTGTAACAAAGAGGGTTAGTCCCATTCTGAATAGGAAAATAAGCAACAGCAGTGCAAAACAATTTCTGGGCCACGCGATTAGCTTGATGTCGCCGTAAGGTTCTCGAAGACTATGCCAACGTCCTCAATCTGCGCGCCTACCTCATACGCTGCTCCCACTCTGGGGTTTAAGGTGAACATTCCATGGCCGAACGAGACCACCCCGTCAAAACTGAGCGTGGCCGATTGCCCAGGCTGTAGCGTATAGCTCTGGCTCGAGTTCTCAAAGTCCTCAGTGCCGAGAGGCACTGAGAGCGTGCCGTTGCTCTGCACAGAGAATATCATCAGCTGCCTGCCGCGCTGCTCAGACTCTGTCTCCACGCTACTGTTGAGCGCAAGCCGCTGCAGGCGCGAGGTGAAGTTGGCCAGGCCTGCCGGCGTGCATATGCTGCTGTTTATGTGCAGCGACTCACCCTCTCCAACATTTATGCTGAAGTCAGGTATCTGGCTTCCGAAGGGGCTGTGCTCGAGCAGCGACTCTACGGCATCCGCCTGGTCCGAGGACAGGTTTGCGCCGGAGTCGCCATGCTGGCTGACGTTCACGATCGTGCAGAATGTGCTGTTGCTTATCCGCTTTGTCATGTTCGCTATAAATGCGTCGGCTCTTTCAGAGAGAGCGCTGGAGTTGTACTCGACGCTCAGGTTGCCCTTGAGGCCAACGTGCTTTACAACAACGCTTGTGTTGGAGTTGTCCTTGAGCGTTATAGAGAAGCGGGTCACGTTGCCCGTAGAGACAGAAAGCGAGGCGGCCGTAATTGTGACGTTTGGTTTGGTTTCTTCAAGCGCTGCGGTATCGTTTTCTGTAAGCCCCGCCCTGGCGCCCACTCTGACAGTGGCTGAAGTGCTGCCGCCTCCGACTACAACAGCCCTGGCCGATGGGACAAGGACGAAGACGGTGGTTGTATTTGTTATTATGCTGGCGACGACAGGCGATAGGTCAAGGAGCACGCTGGCGTTGCCGTTTATTGTTGTCCGTCCGGCAACACGCGCGGTCACGATGCCGCTCGGAACAGTGACGTTGTAGGTGGTGCCGTTGACAGTTATGCTTGCCGAGTTTACATCGAACCTAACCATGTCGATGCTTGCGTTGGCTGGAACCGATACTGAACCAAGGGTCTGTTCCAGGTTGAGCACCGCAAGCAGGTTAACGTTGCCGCTACTATTGGATGACACCCAGCCCGAAGAGCTGTCCGCGCTGTTGATGTGCGCCTGAAGCGACGAATATGTTATTACCAGGGCAGAGGTGCCCGCTGGCACCTGCGCCGGATCGGTTATCTGAAGCGCAACCAGGCTGCTCTGCGCGCCCTTCGAGGATGACAGCACAAGAAAGGCACCGGCGAGAAGCAGCACCACGACTATTGTTATAGGTACGAGCTTATTCATCCAACCCATCTACTCCTTTGTAACCCCTAATTAATAAATATTGCAGAAAAGTTAGGTTTGCGGCGCCGATTTTATCCTTTTGATTAAGATGCGCTGGGTGCGAGAATCGAACTCGCGAAGGCCATTTCTAGATTCCTAAGGTTTTGGCCAGTTTCTTTGTAGTAAATATCGGTACTTCCGACTGCATTTGGAAATGAGAATCATCACTCCAGATGCCATCATTTTTTATAAGCAGCGCGAGGGCGATAAAGGGCGAATCGTCTGGGTCTATTTTGTCCATGATGGTTTTCGCTTCGGTTCTCTTGACTGCAAGAATTCGATCTTCCACCACATATATC
>CAZJQO010000031.1:0-10097 GCA_964548595.1 Microcaldota archaeon
ACCTACGGCTGGGCGATACTCATCATAGCGGTGGTGCTCGGCGCACTCTTCAGCTTGGGCATCTTCAACTCGGCCACGCTGGCGCCTAAGGCGCCTCCGGGCGCGTGCCAGGTCTTCAGGCCGAACGGCCCAGGCACGACCAGCTTCATCAACACAGAAGGAGTGTGCAACGGCGAGCTGCCGGAGTATGTGGCGCAGTTCAATGGAGCTAGTCACATCCAGATTACAGCACTGACAGAAGCACCAACAGGCAACGCACAAAGATCCCTAACTGCATGGGTTTTGTTCCTGTAATAAATAAATATAATGGCATTGTGGGCTACGGTAGTGGTTCTACTTCTAACGCGTTCACTGCTTTTGCAGACAGCAGCACAGGGGGACAGTCTGCATAGATGCAATAAGTAGTGGTTATCAATGTGATGGAGGAAATCACCTCTTCGCAGGGACATGGGAATTCATTGCAGCAACTTATGATGGGGCAACTCTAGAAGGATACATGACAAATAAAGGTCAGCTTTACCCATGGGTTGCAGGGTTAGGACCATTAAATACTGTTGCGGTATCCACAACACACCCTCTTTATATTGGAGACCGTGTCTCTACTCCAGATTTATCTGGAATGATATCAAATGTACAGCTTTACAATGTCACCCTTTCTCAAACTGAGATAACTGCCCTCTATGACGAGGGCATTGGCGGCGCGCCGATTGATTTGCAGAACTTGGTCGGCTGGTGGCCGCTCAACGGCAACGCCAACGACTACTCCGGCAACGAGAACAACGGCCAAGCAACGAACGTGATCTACACGGGCTCGTGGGGAGTGGCTACACCACGCCTTGATCACAGCACTCCCGCCGGCTCCCAGCAACGTATATAAACCTGCTGCAGCAAATACTATGCTGGTGCTTTAGTGAGCACACAGAGTCTTTAAAGGCGCCTTTTCGAGAGCAGGCTCTGCGCTTTTGCTTGATGAAAACTGGAGTGTTAGATGCATTAGTCTAACCCGCCTTTGCTCTGCCCGTGAGATTGCACTTGATGCAATTGATTTGAGGAGAAGCAAGCTTGTAATGTATTTTAAGCCATCTAGGGGATGACTTGGCTCTAGCAGCGACGAAAGTCGTGGCAAGCTGCGATAAGCCCAGGGTAGGCGCATGTCAACCCTTGAACCTGGGATTACTGAATTGTGCGCCTTGAACAGAGGCGCATGCAGACGCGGGGAATTGAAGCATCTTAGTACCCGCAGGAGAAGAAAGCAAACGCGATGCTATTAGTAACGGCGAGTGAAAGTAGCACAGGGCGAGCCGAATTCCTGCTTGCAAAAGCAGGTAGATGTGGCGCAGGTGCACCTCCGTACCATTAGCCGAAGGCGCTGGGAAGCGCCGCCAAAGAGAGTTACAGCCTCGTAGGCGGAAGCGGCACGGAATTGCCTGCAGAAGAGTAGCACGGCCTCAATACGTCGTGCGAATATGGGGGCACTGAACCCCAACCCTAAATATTGACTAGAGACCGATAGCGAACAAGTAGTGCGAACGAAAGTTGAAAAGAACCCGCACGTGCGGGTGTGAAAAGACCTGAAACTAGGTGGTTACAAGAAGGTATGGGCGCGAAGAGATGAAGCGCAAGCTGATCAGCGTCCTATCTTTCTTCTAAAAGCAAGAGCCAGGGAGTGTAAGGTAGTGGCGAGTATCAAAGCGAAGCGAAAGCGAGTGCACGCGCGAGCGTGCCGGGTGTGAAAGCGCCCAAGCCACTATTCTACGACCCGAAGCCATTGTGAACTACTCGCGGGCAAGGCGAAGTCGAGTTGACGCTCGATGGAGGCCTGCAACCTGTCATGGTATATCCTGTTGGGTGACCTGCGAGTAGGGGCGATAGACCATTCGAACATGGCAATAACGGGTCCCCTTCGAAGTATCTTTAGGATAGCCTTGGGTAGCTTGCGCGCGTGGTAGAGCGACCGATTCCTTGGTGCGTTCCGAAAGGAACGGCCTTGGAGTCAAACTCCGAATATGCGCGCTGCGTATCCCGGGAGTCGGCTGCACTGGGTAAGCTAGTGCAACGAGACTCAAAGAAGAGTGACTGGTGTTAAGGTCCCAAAATCGCTGTTGAGTGCTATTGAAAGAGGGTAGCGCCATAGACATTCGGGAGGTAGGCTTAGAAGCAGCCATCCTTTAAAAAACGCGTAACAGCGTACCGATTGAGGCGCAATTCTCTGAAGATGGACGGGGCTAAACAGCGTACCGATACACCAGAGGCATAGCAATATGCCTGGTAGGAGGGCGAGCTGCACGGCAAGAAGTACCGCTTTGAGGCGGTATCGACTGTGCAGCGGTGAAAATCCTGGTGTAAGTAACAGCAAATACTGGTAAGAATCCAGTACGCCTGAAGCACACGGTTTTCCCTGTCATAATCGTTAGCGGGGAGTTAGCCGGTCCTAAGTCGGGAGCCAATCACTACCCGACAAAAGGGAAGCATGTCAAAATTCATGCGCCCGGTATGTAGGTGTGGCGACACAAGGCATATTCCTGACGCTTGGGGATAGGTCACTCGAAACGTGCAAATGGCTGCGGAGTCTCATTGTGAGGAGAAGCAGCTAAATGAACTTTGACCGAATTCCTGAGCCCGTGAAAAGGGAACATGCAACGATCATGCCGGACCGTACCTAGAACTAGTACAAGTGCTGCTGGCTGAGAAGGCCAAGGCGTGCCGGGGTTAAACCGGGTTAGGGAAATCGGCAAGTTAGTAGCGTAAGTTATCGACAAGCTATGTCTGTGCCTGGCTAGGCGCAGATTGCAATAACAAGGAGGGAGTGACTGTTTCTTTAAGACACAACTCGCCGCAAAGCCGAAAGGCCTAGTACAGCGGGTGACGCCTGCTCACCGCTAGTACGCGAAACCCCGTTCCAACGGGACTAAGCGCTAGCAAAGAGCGGGTCTAACTCTGAGACTCTTTAGGTAGCGTAATACCTCGTCGCTTAATAGGCGACTTGCATGAATGGCGTAACGACTCCCACACTGTCCCAACCTGGTGCCCGGTGAAATCACTGCGCGGTGAACATGCCGCGTACTCTCAGTGGGAAATGAAGTCTCCATGAAGCTTGACTATAGTCTGTTGTTGTTGTGTGGCGGGTGCTGCAGAGCGTAAGTGGGAGCGTCGATGCGCCGGCTCCGGCCGGCGCGGAGCGAAAGTGTAACACCACTCTACGCCTGCTACGCAACTAACCAGCGATGGAACAGCTGCAGATGGATAGTTAGACTGGGCGGTTGCTTTCGATAAGGAAACGAAAGTGACCAATGCTCTGCTTAGCCGGGTTGGAAACCCGGCGTGAAGCTTAAAGGCAAATGCAGGGCTGACTGTGCGGCGAAAAGCGGGCCGCGCAGACTGGAAACAGGGGCTTACCGAGCTTTGGAAGCCCTTTTAGTGGGGCTCCAAACTGTCAGAAAAGTTACTCTGGAGGTAACCGGTTCGTGGCTGGTGAGAGTTCACATCGACCCAGCCGTTTGATACACCGATATGGGCTTAGGTTATCCTGGTGGTGCAGGAGCCACCAAGGGTCGGGCTGCTCGCCCGTTAAAAACCTACATGAGCTGAGTTAAGTCCGCCGCGAGGCAGGACGGTAATATCTACTGGGAGTGTAAATGTCAGAGGATAGGATGCCGTTAGTACGAGAGGAATATGGCATCGGCGCCACTAGTTTACCTGTTGTCATAAGCATTGCAGGGTAGCCACGCGCCAAGGGATAAGTCCTGAAAGCATCTAAGGACGAAGCCCGATCCGAAACGAGACATTATGGCGATCCTAATACAGGATCTTGATAGGGCAGGGGTGTAAGCAGAGAGCGCAAGCGATCTGTGAGCCCACTGCTACTAACGCATGACACGTTACAGGCTGCTTCTCATTTTTTCTGCACGCTCCCGAGCGCCAGCTTTGCTATCCTTTCTGCAGTCTTGCTTCTCAGGGCGCTTATCCTAAGGTGCGGCGCCGCTCTTTTGAAGTAGCGCGCCAATTTTTCCTTATCGGACCTCTTGAACGCCTCTTCAAAGGTTTCCCTGTCCAGCCTGAGGCCGAAATAGAGCGCGTCTATCACTGTTTTTTCCAGGTCTGATACCGGAACGTTGAATCCCGAGTAGTAAATCACGTCATAGCCGAAGAACATTGGCCTGGAAATTCTCCGCACCACTATGTTTCTCCCGAGAACCTGCCTGACCCCTATTCTCGCCTTTCTCATGGTGATGATCGTGGGGTTTGCCACCTGTGTGCCAACTTTATGAATCGTAAGCGCATCCATCAAGCCGTAGTAGAAGGGCGCAAAGGCGAAACCGGCAGCCCTTACGTCCTCGTGTGTCGAATAGTAGCCGCGCGCCATCCTGTAGGCAACGCCCCTGGACAGCATGTTGTGCATGAAGAGGCTTGCGTAACCCCTGCTAGCCCCCCTGCTCAAAAGGAACTGCCTCGCATCCCTGATTGAAAATACAGTAAAGTCGGAGAAATAGAGTTTAAAATCGTCTGTGTACTTCATCCTGCCCATCTTTGCAGATACTCTACCATCTCCTTGAAATCAGGCTTGCCCCCGCCGTATACCAGCGAATCCAGCACCTGCTTTGTTCCGTCTTGGGGCGCAGGGATGTCCTTTAGGAACAGCCTTGCCTTGCTCTTGACCGATGCGTTGTCTGTCAGGTTGCAGAGGTGGTAGAGGTCATACAGGTCCCTGGAAAAATTTCTGCTAGTGTATGCGTCCATCTTTTCGAGCATAAGTGCTTCTGGAGTCAGGGTCAGAATACTGATCCTGCTGGAATCTGCTTTAACATACGGCCTCGGAACCCCGTGCACGGCTCTCCTGCTTATCTCCAGTTTTACTTCAGTGTTGTCATCGGAGATGACGGCGTAAACTGAATTGGCCGTTTCCCTGGACTTTATCAAATTAAGTCTGCGGGCGGCAAGCCCCGGATAAAGTGCATCCGGCAAATTTTTAGCCCTGGAATAGAAGTCCAGGTCTGCAGAGAATCGTTTGCCGCCATAGCAGCGCCAAATGGCGGGTCCGCCGTGCAGCACTGCGTCCGGAACAGCGTCGCGCACCGCTTCAACCGCCTGGTCTTGCAGCGTAGCCAGGTCCTTCTGCGATTTGGTTGCTAGAATGTTAATTATTGGAGGTTCCATGATACTACATTAAACCATAAATATATATTAATATATGTTTGGTTTATTAAAACAGGCATGCATCACTTCCTGCTTGCTTCAAGCACAAGCAGCTCCCTGCCCACGACCTGACCGGGGCGATGGTACACGAACCGCTCCTTGCGCACATGCGTGAACGCCACCCTAGTATAACCCATGGCTGCCAGAGCGCCCACCACCGGCAGGTGCACAAATCCCTGCGGCGATTTCCAGACAGGAACGGCTATGCAGCAGCGTGCCCCGGCGTTCAGCTGGCCGTGCAGATTACTCAGGAACTTCTTGGCAACGTAGTCGCAATCGCTTATTATCTTTTTCATGCGTTCGCCGTCAGGCAGCTTCGTGAGCGAAGGCCCTAGGAAGAGCTCGCTCACCACGCGCTCAATGTTTTTCCACCTGTATTCTGTCGAATCAGCGCAGACCAGCTTGTAGTTAACGCCAATCCCGTATTCCTTGGCGAGCCAGTCCAGGTTAGCCTTGGCAGCAGACAGCATCTCCTGCCTTATGTCGATGCCCATTACCTTGCAGCGCCTGAGCGCCGCCTCCATGAGCACCACCCCAGTGCCGCAGAACGGGTCTATCACCGTGTAGCTGGGCGTCACCCTGGCGAGGTTGAGCATTATCTGCGCCAGCTTCGGGGGCAGCATGCCTATCCACGCGTCCCTCCTCGGCCTCTCGTAGTCGCGCTTCGAGTAACTGTCAACATTTTGCACGGAAAGCGTCTTCGCGATGTACGTTCTGCCATGGTCCGATGCTATGACGAACTCGAACCCGTTTTCGCCTGTGAGCCTGTTGTTTATCACCTGGGCGCTGTTCAGCACCGAGTCCTTGCCCATGACCACCCTTACTTGTATGCCCTTCGCCTTGAGCTTCCTTTTTATCGCAAATTCAAGCAGCCACACTTCCTTCGGGCTGACCCGCATTCCGTAGAGGCTCACACCCAGGGTAAGCTTATGCAGGCCGCCGCTCTGCTTTCCCTCAACTGCGCCCATTATCTTGTCAAAGGCGGCTGCAGACACCCTGTTCCATTTGTAGGCGGGTACCGTTCCTATAACCTCAGCGATTTTGATGACGCCGCCAAGGCTGTCCTGCGCCGGCGCAACTGCGCCTTCTTTTATTATGGCGTACTCGCTGCCAGCCGGCATGACGCGCTCGGAGCCAACTACGGCCTCAAGCTCAGCGATTCCAAGCTCCGGCTGCCTCCCTAGTATGCAGATCAGCATGGTCCTATATTGCTTTCTGCTGTTTTTATATGCTACAACTGCTTCATGCGTTTGTAGCGGCCCAGCAGCAGTCGCGCATAGCCTGATGCGCGCATCCTGGAAGATATGCGTTCCACCATCTCGTCTCTGCCCATGCCCCTGGAGCAGAGCAGCACAATTACATCAGAGTGGTCTGTGGAAACGCTGTAAACGGTGAAATATTTCTTCAGCAGGCGCTTGTAGAAGGGCCAGTGCAGCATTCCCTGCGGGCCCATCGTGTAGTTGATTGCAAGTACGCCTTTGGCGCGCAACGCAGAATGCGCGTTCCTGGTGAAGCTCTCGGAGAAGAACCGCCCGGGTACCGCTGCGTTCCTCCAGTAGGCGTCCAGCACAATGATGTCGTATCTCTTCCTTGCCTTCTTGGCATACGCGTAGCCGTCAGCGATGACGAGCCTGTCGGGCATGGCCTCTGGTGCGTTGCGCCTGGCGATCTCCGCCACTTTCCTGTCTATCTCCACAGCATCCACCCTCACGCTGCTGCCCAGCAGCCTGTGCAGCTGGTACGAGGTGGTGCCCATGCCCAGGCCTATCATCAGCACTCTCGGCTTCCTGTACGCGTAGGCGAGCGGTATGAAATAGTCCCAGTAGCCGTGCGTGTACACGGACATTTTGTTTATCACCGAGTGTGTGGCGCCGTCAAGCTTGAACATCTTGATGTAGCGCGTCTCCCCTACCTGGAGTTTCATAAGGTGCGTGTAGGCAGTCTCTTGTCTCATGGTAGCGCGCTATGGCAGAAGCCTGTCCGGAGAGCGCGGGAATGCCGCGGCCTCCTTGACGCTTGCAAGGTTGAGCAGCTGCGCCGTGAAGCGCTCTATGCCAAGGCTGAAGCCTCCGTGCGGCGGCGCGCCGTACTTGAAGAAATTGGTGAACCATTCCAGCTTCTCGGCTTCGAGTCCCTTCTCCCTTATCTGCTCCACTATCTTCTCGTACCTATGCTCCCTCTGGCCCCCGCTGCTCAGCTCCATGCCCTTGTAGATCAGGTCTATGCTTCTCGCCCACTGCGGGCTCTCGTCGACGCGCATCACGTAGAAGGGCTTGACAGCGAACGGGAACCTGTCAACGAAGAAGAAGTCGCTGCCGTATTTCTCCTTGACGTACTTGCCCAACGCCTCCTCGCCGCTCCTGCCGTAATCGCTGCCGCGCTCCACGCTCACTCCGAGCTCGCCCAGTATGTCGTATACCTTAGGGAACTTGAGCACAGGGAAAGGCACCCTGGGCGCCACGAGCTCCACGCCGAGGGTCTTCAGCTCCTCGCCGCACCTCTTGAGCACGTTCTTCACTGCTGCCAGGGCCATGTTCTGCTCCGCCCTTACGACGTCGCGCTCGTCCTTGATGAAAGAGAGCTCGGCGGCGCAGGTCCTGTGCTCCGTAAGGTGCCTTGGAGTGTTGCTCTGCTCGGCGCGCCAGCTCGGCCCAACCTCGTATATCTTCTCGAAGCCTGCGAGCATCAGGAGCTGCCTGTGCAGCTGCGGGTCCTGCCTCAGGTATGCTGTCTTGCCGAAGTGCTGCAGCGAGAATACCTCAGAGCCGCCTTCGGATGGCATGCCCATGAGGCTCGGCGTAAAGACCTGCATGAAGCCGTGCGATGAAAGATACCTGTGCATGCCTTCGAGCACAGCCGACTCTACCAGGAATACGGCAGTCTGCGACTGGTTCCTAAGGTCGAGCGCGCGCCAGTCGAGCCTCTTGTCGAAGTTTGTTTCAGTATGGCCCTCTATGTCTATCGGCGAGGGCTCGAGCGCCTTGCCGACTATGCTTATGCTTTCAGGCAGCAGCTCAGGATACTGCTTGCTCTCCCTCTTCTCCGGCACCTTCCCATCCACCACCACGAAATCGTTTGGAGAGAGTGAATTGGCAACTCCCATGACCCGCTCGCCCGCCTTCTCCTTTATCGCAGTTATCTGGATCGTGCCGGTGATGTCGCGCACCCAGATGAACCTGCCTATCTTGACTTCGCTTATACGGATTACCCTGCCCCCTATCTTCAGCATGCTTCCCGGTTCCGCTGCCGCGTCTCTTATGTAGGTTATTCTCAGCATCCCAAAACCCTATGGATATACTCTGTTGCTCATTCTCGGGAACGGTATGGCGTCGCGTATGTGGTCCAGGTTCAGCAGCCACTTTATGAGGCGCTCCATTCCCATGCCAAATCCCGAATGCGGCACTGAGCCGTACCTCCTCAGGTCCAGCCACCATTCGTAGTTGCTCATGTTGAACTTGACGCCGCTGTTCCTCTCCACCTCCAGCATGCGCTCCGTCACCTTGTCGAGGCGCCACTCCCTCTCAGTGCCGCCTATTATCTCCCCGTGGCCGTGGGGCGCCTGCATGTCATCAGAGAGTACTGTTCTCGGGTCCCTCGGGTTTACTGCTGCTGAAAAAGCCTTTATCTCCTTTGGCCAGTCAGTGATGAATATGGGCTTCTTCTCTTCTTCAGTGAGCAGCATCTCCTCCTTGACGCCGAAGTCGTCGCCCCACTTGAGCTTTGTTCCCTTGCTGTTGAGCAGCTCTATCGCCTGCTCGTAGCTTATCCTCTTGAACGGCGGCTTTACGTCCAAAAGAGTCTGCTTCTCGAGTTTCAGGAGCTCTATTACGTCTTCGTCTTCCTTGGCTAACTTTCCAGCTATGTAGCTGACCAGGCGCTCCTGCAGCTCCATGTTCTGTTTGCTGTCGTAATATGCCATCTCGGGTTCGAGCATCCAGAGCTCCGCGAGGTGCTTCGTTGTCCTTGATTTTTCTGCCCTGTAAGCGGGCGCCAGGCTGTAAACCTTCTCAAGCACAGGCACCATCGCCTCAGCGTAGAGCTGCGACGATTCGGTGAGGTACGCCTTCCTGTTGAAATAAGAGACTTCGAAGAGGTTTGAGCCGGTCTCGCCTCCGGCAAGCGTTATTGTGGGCGGCGTTATCTCGAAGAAACCCTGCCTGTCGAAGAACTCGCGCGCGTACCTGAAGATATGGGAGCGCGCCATCATGATCCCAGTCATCTTCCTGCTCCTTAGCCAGAGATGGCGTTTGTCAAGCAGCAGCTCGGTGCTCTGGTACTCTGTTATGGGGAACGGCTCTGATGTCTGCACGTTCTCAAAGCTGCTCGCCTCCAGCTCATAGCCGGTAGGCGCCCTCTCGTCCTTCTTCACCACACCTTCCACTTTCACGCTGGACTCCACCGTGGTGTCTTTAGCCGCCTCCCACGAGTGCGGGTCTACGTTGTTCTTCTTTATTGCAACCTGGAGTATGCCCGTCCTGTCTCTTATTATCACGAAAGCTATGCCCCCGCTCTCCCTCTTCCTGTGCACCCAGCCAGTAAGGCTCGCTTTCTTTCCAGTTTTTTTGATTGCATCAGAAACGTGCATTAACTTACCCTACCTTCTTTCAGAATCAAGCTTAATTAACTCTGCGGAGCGGGAAATCCCACATGCCTCGGCGGTGGGATGAAAGCGAAGGCGGAAAAGGTAGGTGAGCATGGTCGCATATAACAGGGAAAGAGATATATATTTTGTCGGCGGGAAGGATAACAGCCGCAAGGCTGAAAGCGCCAGCGGAGTGAACTCCTTCGGGAGGGATATGGGATACATGGTTGTCAGACCAAGACGTAAAATCCAAGAAGGCAATATCGGTCACGCTAAAACAACTATGTTCGCAAGAACTACTGCGGGGCACGCAGGAAGTAAC
>CAZJQO010000032.1:0-3371 GCA_964548595.1 Microcaldota archaeon
CATGATAAACAATACGTATGTAAGTATTAAATTAGCGAACGCGAGCGGCAGCAAAATCAACCAGCCGAAGCGCAGCAGCCTGTCCATGCGCATCCTTACCATAGTTGCCCGCACTATCATGATGAAGAACGCAACTATGAACACCTTGATCAGGAGCCAGACAACCTGAGGCAGGACGGGCCCGTTCCAGCCGCCGAGGAAAAGAAGCACGATTAGCATGCTGCCCAGCAGCATGCGGCTGTAGTCAAGGAACAGCGCAAGTACGTAGTACGGCGGGCTCACATCGGTGAGCCAGCCTGCAATTAGCTCCGAGTCAGCCTCTCTCATATCGAACGGCGGCCTCTCGAGCTCAGCGAGCATCGCCACGAAGAATATGACGAAGCCTACGGGCATAAGCAAAATGTACCAGTACTGCGACTGCCCCGCCACTATGCTCGTGAGGCTGTAGCCTCCGGAGAGCGCAGCTACTGTGGCGACAACCAGTATGAGCGGTATCTCGTAGCTGAGCAGCATGATCACAGAGCGCTCTGCGCTTATAGACGAGAACTTGTTGCCGCTTGCGAATCCGTTCACGAATATCATGAGCGGCATGAAGGAGACAAGCACAAGCACGACAAGTAGGACGAGACCTGAACTGGAGCCCGCAAGGTTGGATGCGAACGGAAGCAGCAGCACAAGGAAAAGTGTCAGCGTAAGCAGCAGCGGCACGGTGGCTAGGAAGAGCGGCTTGTCGGAGTTTGCAGGTGCTGCGTGCTGCTTCGAAAGCAGTTTGAGTATGTCCGCCATGTTCTGTAGTATGCCGTACTTTCCTGCGTAAGTGGGCCCGTGCCTCTTCTGTATCTTCGCCACCACCTTCCTCTCGAGCCAGCCAAAAACATAGTCGAAGATGATTACGATTATAGCTATGATTATGGCGTACTCTACTATGCCGAGCACTTCGCTCAGCGTTACTCCCGCCCCCTCCACGAGCGAAAGGAGCGCAATCATCAACAAGCTACTTATCGGCATCTCCCATCACTATGTCAAGGCTTCCGAGTATCGCAAATACATCGGCAAACCTGCAGTCCTTTGCTATATGGTTGAGCGCGGCGAGGTTGATGAACGTAGGCGACCTGATAGCAAGCCTGTAGGGTCTTTGCGGATCGGCGATCAGGTACATTATGCCCTCGCCCCTCGGCGTCTCGCGCGCAGCGCTGACGTCCTTGTTCTTGGCTCCAGGCGTTATGAGCCTTATGGGCATGCCCAGCGCGTCGCCTTCGGGCATCCTTGAAACAGCTTCGCGCACAAGCCTTATGCTCTCCTTTATCTCCAGCACCCTCACCTTGTACCTTGCAAAGCAGTCGCCGTCGCTCCTCGTCTGCATCCTGAAGTTCAGCTTGTCGTACACGTAATAGCCGCCGTCCTTCCTTGTGTCGTACTCAACGCCTGAAGCGCGGAGCACCGGTCCAGTGACTCCAAGCCCTATTGCGTCATCCTTGCTTAGAATGCCCACTTTCTGCGTCCTTTCCCTGAAAACAGGATTCTTCTCCAGGAAAGTCTCGTACTTTTTGACCCGTTTCTCCAGATAATTCAGTGTCTCGTTGACGCTGTCGCCGAAGCCTGGCGGAAGGTCCTGCACCAGGCCTCCGATGCGCATGTTTACGTAGAACATCCTTGCGCCAGACGCCTGCTCTAGCAGGCGCAGCACAATGTCCCTGTCTTTCATGCACCACATAAAAAGAGTGAAGAACTGGCCGAGGTCGTTCGCCGCTGTGCCGAGCCAGAGCAGATGGCTCGCAATCCTCTGCATCTCCAGCAGCGCCACGCGCACCCACTGCGCCCTCTCCTTCACCTCCACGCCCATTGCCTTCTCTACCGCGGCAACGTATAACTCGTCCAAAGACATCGGAGCCGCGTAATCGAGCTTCTCCATGTAGGTGGGGCTCTGCATGTACATCCTGTTCTCGACAAGCTTCTCCACTCCCCTGTGCAGGAAGCCTATATGGGGCTCGACGTTGAGCACTGTGTCGCCATCTATGTCTACCACCAGGCGCAGCACCCCGTGCGTGCTCGGGTGCACGGGCCCTATGTTTATTCTGGTGCTCATTTCATCTTCTCGTAAGGCTGGCTCCACACGAAGTTCTTGCGAAGCGGAGCCGCAGTGCCGTTCCACTTCTCTAGCAGCAGGCGCTCCGCGTGCCTGCCCCTGATCGTTATGGCGAACATCTCCTGCATCTCGCGCTCGTACCAGTCGGCGGCCTTGTAGACGTGCATAACGCTGGGTACCCAGGCGTCAGACGGGTCGAGCTCCAGTTCGACCGTCTCCTCCTTCATCTCGTCGATGTTCCTTACTATGTAGCGCACATTCAGCGTCCTGACGTAGTCGATGGCGTATATCTTTACAAGATAGGTGTAGCCCTGCGAGTAGAGCTGTTCGAGTATCTGCGCAAGCTCCTTCCTCTCAGTCATCAACCCTACCACCTATCTTCTCCTGCAGCTTCATGAAAGCGGCGTAGAGGTTCTCTGGTTTAGGAGGGCAGCCTACGGCGTAAACATCCACAGGCAGCACCTGGTCTATGCCTTGTATTATGTTGTAGCTCTCCCACCACGGGCCGCCCGATGTCGCGCACTCTCCGAACGCAATCACGTATCTTGGCTTCATCATCTGCTCGTAGAGCCTCTTTATCTCAGGCGCCATCGATTTAGTGACCCAACCTGCGACTATCATCACGTCTGCCTGCCTCGGCGTGCCCCTGAAGAAGAGGTACCCTCGCCTCTCAGCGTCTATTCTTGCAGAACCGAAGTTCATCATCTCCATGGCGCAGCACGAAAGACCGAACTGCAAGGGCCAAAGGCTCCTTATCCTGGCCCAGTCCACCATCCCTTTTGAGATTGCCTTCGTAGCCTCAGAAAGCTTGGCGAAAAGCACGTTTGGCTTTGCCTCATACTTCTCCAGCGATTCCGCTACCAGCTTGCTCATCTCCTGCTCTGCATTCAGGAACCGCTCCCTCTCGTAGGGTGCTTCGTCAGCCATCAGATCGCCCTCCTGGCCAAGCCGATAAGCAGCAGCTCAAGCGCTATGCCCACTGCTACGAACAGCACGACATAGGCTCCGCTCGAGAGCTGCTCCGCCCTCGGAAACACGGACCACATTATCACGACAACAGCTATTATATCGAAGGCCAGGAACATGACAAGATAGTGCAGGTAGTCGCGCATCATGCCTGTGCTCTCTCCCACAGTTTCCTCCGCGCTCTCGTATGGTTTGCCCATTACCCTGTTGCCCCCCCCGCTCTTTCTTACGAACTTCGAGAAAGCAAGCAGCAGGGCCGGTATCAGCAGCGCTATTATTGCAAAAACTAGGAGCTGCAGGTACTGGTACACCATACGTC
>CAZJQO010000033.1:0-5224 GCA_964548595.1 Microcaldota archaeon
GGATACGCTATAGGGTATGACTGCGTGTTGGTGAGGAACATGGCGACGCTGGAGGATATGGAATTGGAGCCGAAGACGAGGTCGTTGCAGTAGGCGCCTACAGTGAAGGCGCACGACGACGGCACCACTCCGTGCGGCGCCGAGACGAAGAAGTAGAGCACAGCGACAACTATGGCAACAATCAGTATGGCCCAGCTGTAGGTTATAAAATACTCCACAGCCGACTGCGCCTTCTTGGCATGCCTGCGCTTATACCCAGCTGCACTAGCCATTCAGACGCACACGGGCTCCTTAACCCACACTACCTACCTATAGAAAGTTATTAAAACTTTCGAAAGCTCGGTCTTCGGAGGCTGCGCCAGCGTATCTGCGCGCCTTAGGTGTCATGGCTCCGGCTGAGCGTGACAAAATAAGTGTTCCTGTACAGCCTCCTGCCCCGCCTCTCGCCCTGCAGCTTGAAAGAAGACTTGAAGCTCATGTGTCTGGAGTCTATGAAAGAGTGCGCCATTTTCTTGTCACTGACAAACACATCAACTCCGTGCTCCTTCTCCTCTGTCTTCGTGACGAAGCCTCCGTTGCGCTCCACGTATCTTTGCAGCGCGGCAGCCGCGTGCAGCACCCTGCCCTCGTCGCCCCTCAGCTGCACGACCGCCTCGTAGTAGCCAGCCCTGCGCCTGTTATCGTCTTCGCAGAGCGTGCGCTCGAAATCAAGCTTGACGTCGTGCTCCACGGTCAGGCCTCCCGACTTTTCATCGGTCACGCTCGTCCGCGCCCTGTCATCGCCCACGTCTATGAGCTTTACTCTGAACTGCCTCATCAAACCGGAGAGGAGGCGCTGCATGCTGGCCTCGTTCCGCTCCACAAACGTTCCTGCAACGCGAATCCTGCCGCAGTCCCTGCAGACAGGAACCTTTGCCTCGCTTGCCAGCTTCTCAGAGAGCTTCTTGCCGGCGCAGACCTCGCAGATCTCGCCGAAGAACCTGAACCTGTCGCTTGTCCTGTCGCAGAGCGGGCAGTGCTTCATGTCCATCACGCAGGCAGCTTGGGCGCCAGGTAGTGCCTCGATATCATGGCGCCGTATGCGGGCCTGGTTATCAGCGCCCCGAAAAGCACTCCCAGCACTGCCGATTCCGCGAATCCTATCATTGTTATGAGCGTTGTGGAGAAGAGCAGCGGCAGCATCGCCACTATCAGGAGCCCTGCGTCTGCCCAGACTATGAAGAAGGCGTTGCCCAGCTTCTGCTTTATGGTGTGCTCGCTGGCTCCGGACAGCACCTCATCCGTTATTATGATCTGGGCATCGACTCCGGTTCCCACAACTGCTATTATTCCAGCGACCGCTGCCAGGTCTATGGTGCCTATCAGCCCTATTATGGCAAGTATAACGAAGAGCTCGGCCAGGGTGGTGAAAAGTATCGGCACTATCAGGAAAACCTTCTTGTACCTTATCGCTATTGTTATCGAGACGGCTATCACCGCCGCTATTATGGCGACAAGGCTTATCTCCCAGGAGCTGGAGCCCAGCGTTGCCGGTATGCTCTCCGGAGTGCCCACTATCACATGCACCGGCAGCGCGCCGCCCTTGAGCACGCTTGTTATGAGGCTGGACTGGTTCTCTGCGTACGAGAGCTGCGCCGCAGGGGAGAGGGTCGATGGTGCAGCACCGCTTATCTCGTAGCTCTCCTGCACAGTGCCGTTGGTTATACCTGGGCTGAGAATCGGCGATGAGAGGAGCCCGACTGCAGGCCACGTGCTTAGGATCACCTCTCTGCCAATCTGCGTTGTGGCGCTTGAGAATGTAGGCGTAATGTTTCGCGGCGAGGTGTAGTCAAGCGTGTAGTTCAGCGCCGTAAGATTGGCTACTACGCCTTGGGGCGTGTTGCTGGTCAGTATAACCCGCTTGTAGAGCGCTTTGTTTGCGGTGAAGAACGCAATAACTGGTGCGTAGTCGCTGATGTTGGGGCTGAACATCTCTATCGCTATTGTCTTGTTGCCAAAAGACATCGCCTGCCGCATGGCCTGCAGGGCCGCGGTCTGGTTTATGCCAGCCTGCGAAGCAGCACCCGATATGAGCGACGAGCTTACAAGCACTACGGTGCTGGTGGCCGGCCTGTCAAGGAACATGTAGAGCGGCTTGTTAGCCTGGCCGAATACAATTTTAGCGAAGCTGCTTGCGGCCGAAGCTGTTATGTAGAAGCTTACCTGCCACGTGACGTTGCTTGAGAGCGTGGGCTGCGCTGCACCTATGCTGCCCGAGAGTATCTCGCTGCCGTTTATCGCCTCCTTGCCGTTGACTATTCCCTGGAACACTCCCTGGCTATTTATGACGCCTATCAGGCGCTGCACTTCAGCGTTGGAGGCGTTCGGTATTGTTACATAGACTTCAGAGTTGCCGACACCCTCGACCGTAACCTCCTTCAGCCCGAAGGTGGTCAGGCGCTCCTGAAGTATGGCGGTGACGTTGGCCATCGTAGGCGGATTAACGGCGGTCTCGAGCTGCACCGGTATCTGGGAGCCGCCCACAAACTCTATGCCCAGGTTTAGGCCGTGGTTGAGGTAGACAAGCACCGCCAGCGCCAGCAGTATCGCAAGCAGCACCGAGAATCTCGGATCCCTAAGGTACGACAGCGCCCTCATAGCCTCCTCTCCTTCCTCCTCTTATACATAAGCAGTATCGATGCGTTGCCGAACCACGTGGTTATTATGTCGCCTATAAGTCCGGCAAGCACCACGGCAGATACCTCATAGTATGTGGGGATGTAAACTATTACAGACACTACGAAGAGCACAGCGAAAGCAACTATTGCTGTGCTCGTCATGGTCAGGCCGGTGCGCATGCTTCCGTAGGCGCGCTCCTCTGGCGAACCCTCGTGCCTCCTAAGTATCCTTATTGCGGTAAGCACGTCAGTGTCCATCGCGTATCCTATTATCATGAGCAAGCCTGCTATGCTCGCCACTCCCAGCGGTATCTTGAACAGCCCCATGACTCCGAGCGCTATGATCATGTCGTTTGCCGCCCCAAAGACCACAACGGCTGATGGCACCGGGCTTCTGAATATTATGAAGACCACTATGAAGACAAGAATGAATGCAAATATTATCACATCCACAAACTGCGACAGGAAGAAGCTGCCTAGAGTCGGCGATACGGCCTCGTATGAGTAGGAGCTGAAAGGCACAAGAGTGCGAAGTCCGGCAATAACCCGCTGCTCGTAGGCGTTGCTGGCGTTGTTGTACGCTGCCTGCGCTACTGTCTGCAGCTCCAAGCTTGTGTTCAGGCCGGTTATGCTATAGCCGGAGACGAAAGGCGATACAGCTGCCAGCTCGTTTGAGACCGCACCCTGCATCTGCGCTATTGATGAATTTATGCCGGCGTTGGCTTTTTTGAGCCCTGCCAATGCTGTTGCATTCTTAGCATTCTGCTGCAGGTCTATGGAAAACGTTGTGGCACTGACAAGATCCGTAGAGTAGTTTGCGCTGTATGCATAGAACTGGAGCAGGTATTTCTCAGCGCTGCCCAGGCTCTGGTTTGTTGAGAACGTTATAGCAACCTGGCCCGCGCTGGTGGTAACAGAGGGTGCCTGCACGTGCAACACAGAGCTCAGCTCGCTTGAAAGAGCAGATGCGGATACGCTCGCGTTTGTCTGCAGCGTCATGCTCACTCCCCCGGCCAGCGTGGAGTCCAGCACCAGCTGGGTTGAGAGCAAGACGCCTATTACCAGAAGCACAATTGGAAATATAACGAACGGCCTAAGGTCCTTCCTGGCGTATATGTTTGGTATCGTTACCATCTCAATCAGCGCCGTACTACGGGCAATACATATTGATGACTAAGTTATATGAAGGCTAACCCAAGGCGCGCTGCCGGGCGAGCTGGAGATCCGCCCCGTTCAGCCGTACCTGCGCATGAGCTTGTGGTGCAGTACCTCGGCGGCTCCATATATTATGAGCATTAGAGCAAGCACAGTAAACGCCCATCCGAAGAAGACCTGCAGGGACAGGCTTACGTTGTTTATGCTGTAGTAAAGCAGAAGTATGCCCAGCAGAAGCAGGTATATGGCCCAGTATATTGCCCTGAAGATTATCCAGCCGCTGTGCCTGACCCTGTACTCCAGTATCCTGTCAAAATCGTTCCTTGATGTGCCCCTTGCCATCCCAAAACACCTTTTCCTAAAACATCTTTTCCTATTACAATCAAAAGGCTTAAAGAGCTATGGCAAAAGCGATTGTATGCGGGGCAAACGCAGTGTTTGCGGGGGGTGAGATTTGAACTCACGCAACCACTAGGGTAACAGGCCCTGAACCTGCCGCATTTGGCCAAGCTCTGCCACCCCCGCACATTTTTATATCACGCTTCCATTCTTGTACCTTTGCACGCATGCATTTTTATCTATGAAGAGTGGGAAAACCTACATACCTCGGGGGTGGGATGAAAGCGAGGGTGAAAAAGGAAAATGAACATGGACGTATATGACAGCAAAATGCATAATAACTTTTTCATTCCGATAGAAAATGTGGATGTTCAAAGAGCCTACAGATATAGGCTGTATCCCGATTCCAAGCGCCAGAAGGAGATAGACGAGCAGATGGAACTCGCAAGGCTTCTCTACAATAAGCTCCTCGAAAAGGCGAAGGCAGAATACCAGAAAACCAAATCCTTCGAGATAAAGAAGGCATCTTTCAACAGACTCCTGAGAGAAGCGATGGTGGAGAATAAGGAATACGGCAAGCTCTATTCCCAGACAAGGCAGAATGTTTTCGTCAGATTGCAGAGGGCATACCAGAACTTCTTCAGGCACGTGAAGGAGAGGAAGGCGGGAAAGAAGGTCAGAGTCGGCTTCCCACGCTTCAAGGCAACGGACAGATACACTTCGATAACATACCCTCAGTTCGGATTCAATATAGAGATAATAAAAAGGAACGGCAGGAGAATCAGCATGCTCCGCCTCTCAAAAATAGGCGGGGTGCGGATAGAGCTCCACAGGCCAATAGAAGGCAACGTAAAGACGCTCACGATAAAGAGGCAGGCGGGGCAGTACTCTGCTGTTTTCTCTGCTATCAATGAAATAGAACCGCCTAAGGTCAGGGACACGACTCCTGTCGGAATCGACATGGGCCTGGAGACCTTCGCCGCCCTGTCTGACGGCAGGAAGATAAGGAAGTCGGACTTCGCAAAAAGGGCAGAGAAGCGGCTATCGCGCTGGCAAAGAGTAATCGCAAGGAG
>CAZJQO010000034.1:0-6022 GCA_964548595.1 Microcaldota archaeon
GGATACGCTATAGGGTATGACTGCGTGTTGGTGAGGAACATGGCGACGCTGGAGGATATGGAATTGGAGCCGAAGACGAGGTCGTTGCAGTAGGCGCCTACAGTGAAGGCGCACGACGACGGCACCACTCCGTGCGGCGCCAAGACGAAGAGATACAGTATAGAGACTACCACGGCTATAATCAGTATAGCCCAGCTGTATGTGAGCAGGTATTCGAAAGCAGACTGCGCTCTCTTGTACCTGTGCATTCTTCTGCTGTTGCCCTTCCCACCTGATTTCATGCCAGGCATCCTCAATCACATACTGCTGCACATATTTAAATAAGTGTCATTGAAGTGACATCCTCCCATGAATGAATTCGTGAATTTTCCCGCTCGCCGTTTTATAAGCATGACTGCGACGGCACGGCTGATGAAGATTGCGCTATCTAGGGAAGGTTATAAATATTATCGGCGTATAGCTTACGTGTTTCTTTGGCTTTAAGTGAGCCTAATGGCAAGACTACACACTAGAAGGCACGGGAAATCCAAGTCCAGAAAGGCACCTGGCGGCGACGCTGGCGCCGGCGTGGACAGGAAAGCATTGGACCAGGCAATAATAGCGTACGCGAAGCAAGAAACGAAGCCGGCCCTCATAGGCGAGAAGCTGAAGAAGGAGCTGGGGGCGAAGGACCTGAGGCAGGTGCTTGGCAAAAGGCTTACCAGCTACATGGAGGAGAAAGGGGTGAAGAGCGACATACCGTATGACCTCCTGGACCTGATGGCAAAAGCGGTGAACATGAGGAAGCACCTGGCGTCTAACAACAACGACGTACACAACAAGACAAGGCTGCAGCGCGTGGAGAGCAAGATATGGAGGCTCAGCAAGTACTACAAGGGCGCTGGCAAGCTGCCGGCAGATTGGAGATACGATCCTGCGCAGGCAGAGCTCAGGATAAGGGGCAGGTGATAGCGCATGGCAGCGACTCCGCAGAAGGGCGTAGAGAAGTGGAAGCTCAAGAAATGGTTCGAGGTGTACCCACCAAAGGTAATTTCAGGCGAGGTCATAGGCAGCGTGCCGGCTGCTGACGACAAGAGCATGGTTGGCAGGATAATGAAGGTCAACCTATCGTGGATAACGCATAATCCAAACCACTCGTTCAGCGTCGTAGGTCTGAGGATAACAGACGCCAACGGCAACGTGGCGAACACTGACGTGGCATATCTGGAGCAGCAGTACAGCTACCTGCACTCGCTGGTGAGGAGGCACAGCGACGCCGTATACACGCGCGACATAGCTAAGGACAAGGAAGGCAAGGCCATAACGGTCAAGCTGCTTGTAACCACACAATCGCGTGTGCCTGCAAAGACAAAGCTCGCAATAAGGAAGAACGCCAGCGCTTTCATTTCCGCCTACGCGGCTGAGAGGAGCAGGGACGAGCTCCTGAAGGCGATAATAGCAGGAGAGCTTCAGAGCGAAGGAATGGCAAAGCTCGGAGAGAGTGCACCTGTATCAAAAGTGGAGATAAAGAGGGTAGAGTTCTAGCCTAGGCGGTTCGCTCGTTCAAAAATTCGGCAAGAACGACTGCGTTGTTGTGCTCCGTGTCGCTTGCAGCATAGACAAGCGTAACTGTCTCGTGTTTTATCATATCAATAAGTACTGCCAACCGCTTGTTTTCATCCAGCTCTTTCCTGTACCTGCTCCTGAATTCGTCCCACTTGGCCGGATCGTGAGCGAACCATTTTCTGAGCTCTGTGCTCGGCGCAACCTCTCGCATCCAAACATCCACATTCTGTGCGCCCTTCTTTATTCCTCTCGGCCACAGGCCGTCTACAAGCACGCGCTTGCCATCCGTGGGACTGCGTCTCTCATATACTCGCTTGACACTCACAAGCACAGAATCACAGGACATTATACCGCTTGCCATAAATAAAGTTTTGCATATGATGAAGGTAGAGCTGGTAGCTGGATTTTGCGCATTTTTAACTCTTCGGAGCTGGAAAAAGCATGCTTCGGCTGCTGGACGTGCGCGAGGGCGGAAAGGACAGATGGCAGGGCCGCGCATGACTGCGAAAGAAATATGAGTCCGCAGGCAGAGAGAAGCACGATGGGCACGGGCTAAGTATGAGCATAAACATATCGCCAGGAAGCCCACACCCCTCACAGGTGGGAGCGTGTCGCGATAGTTTTGCAACTGTGCTGTGCCTAGTCTGTGGTATGAAACTAAATGCAACGCTCGCGGCAGTCGTGTCGCTGCTCCTGCTACTGGCGCCACCCGCGGCCATATCGGCAGCCACTCCGGCACGGCACTGAATCAATACCCTACTACTTCCTGACGCACGTCAAGCCGAAGAAGGCCGTATAGCTCACCCCTGCTGCAAACCCAAGCTGCTCTCGCCCAGCAGCGCGCTGATTCCCTTTTCCAGCCTCATGAAGTCGCGGATGTTTAGTACCTTGCCGTGGACCGTGTGTATGCCCATCCGCGCGAGAAGCAGCTCGTCGCTGCTCTGCAGGCCGCGGATGCTCACTGTAACAGCAAGCATGTGGCCGTTCGCATCGAACGTGCCTGCCACGAATGCCTCCGCAAGACCCCTGCCCTTGCCGGCCAGCTCCGGCCGCATCTCCATAACCTCGCGCACCATGCGCGATATCTTCGAGTGGTAGAAGTACATCAGCTCGGCATCGCCCTCATCGCTTATCAGTATCTTGTTGGGCTCCACCCCTAGCTTCATGGCATACTCGACGAAGCGCTCCTCAACTAGCTTGTTGCTTGTCCTTATGCCGAGCCTGCTGCGCTCCGGCCAGTGCTGCCTGCCGACAAGACCTGCGAAGTAGCAGAGCTCCTGAGTTAGCCTGAACCTCATCATAGGAATAGGCTGCGCAGTATTAAAACAAGTTGCTTGCGCGAAGCTGAAAATCAGTTTGCCTTCCCATCGGCCCAGACTACGCGCCACGAGTTCTCGCCGTCAGGCACGAACTTCACCGGCCTGTTCTCGTTTGCGTTGTTCGCTGCTTTGGGCTTCCTTGTCCCTGCAAGCAGATTGATTATTCCTAGTCGCACGATCTCACTCTAACAAGCATGAAAAGGGCTGGAGTTGTGGGTGGTGGGGTTGGAGAGCAGAGGCTCATAATCAGAAAAAGCAGATAGCCAGTTATTCTCCATCTTCCAGCCCTTACTTGTACTGTATGCCTTGTGGTATTTATACCTTGCTTGTTTTCGCAATTTATTTGCAATAATTTCGGATTTTTAATGAGACACCCTGGAGAGCTTATGTCCAAATGAACCTGTAATTCGAAGCGGCATCCAGGTTCCTGAGGGGCAGCAGGCCCTTTATCAGCTTAAGGACAAGGGCGTGCCTCTCCACAATTTTCTCCCTTTTCAGAAGTGTCATGTGCCATTTCACTGCTTTGTCGAATGCAGATTTCCAGTCTGTGTCGAACGCCATGCCGAACGAGCGGTAGCTTCCGCTTATCGGCGCTATCATGGGAAAGCTGTTCAGGAGCTGCATTGCTTTGTCCTCTCTCATGTAATGGTTCCTCATCTGCGGGAAAGCGCTCGTGGTGGTGCTCCTGTTGAACCTGTACCTCAGGAAATAGGAGAGCAGCGCCCCGTATCCCGGTTTTTGGACGGCTATCGTGAACCTGCGTATCATGCCCTTCTTGATGAGCTTGAAGACCCTGTACCTTATCGTGTCCTCGTTTATGCCCGTCAGCTTGCCAATCTCCCTGTAGCCCATCCTAGCGTTATGGTTCAGCACCTTCAGTATGAGCCTGTCCCTTTTATCCGCACGCATCTCCTTGCCTATGAAATCAGTGAACGCGTCGTTGAGCGGCACGTAGCCGAGCTGCGGGAACACGAATTCCGAGGGGCGCAGGTATGGCGAGTAATCTGAGAGGTTTGCAGCAAGATCCGTTTCCCATTTTATGTAGTTGATGGGAGTATCTGCGGCAGCGAAGATGAGAAGGTGGTAGTCGCCCTTTGTGGCATACACGTCTTGTGCGTACCTGTCATCTTTGAAGAGGTCGCTTAGGAACGCTGCGCTTGGCATCTTTTCAAACTTTGCAATCAGTATGTGTCTGTCAGAAAGCCCCAGCCTGTCCATGTCCACTTCAAGCGTGAACCTGATGTCCAGCCTCCTTACGAGCCTGTCCAGGAGCTTGGTTGCGGTTACAACCGAGCAGTCAGCAGCCGCGGCTAGGCGCGTGAGGCTAGTCCTGGAATTGGCGCTGAGCTCGCGCAGAATGATCCTGTCCCTTGCGCTGAACCCGAGATCTGCTTCCTGCATAGTACTGCAATGAAGGAAACGTATTAAAATATTAGTATAAAAATCCGTAACTTGCGTAAATAAATTTACGCATTTGCGCATCTTCTTAAACCTCATTCCCCAATCGTAATCTATGAAGGCCTCTTACAAGGCATTTGCTGCGCTTTCGATAGTAGTACTGGAGATATCGTTCTGGTCGATAATGCTGCAGATTGGAGGCAGCAGGATAGGCATACTGCCCGAGCTCTTCTACGGCTTCCTGATAGGCTCGGTAGCTTCTGTGGCAATAAGCCTTGCGATCAACAGGGGCAGGGGGATCGCAGTGATTGCAAGGCAACCGCGCATGCTCGGCATAATTATAGCGGCAGGGCTCTTCAATGACCTCCTCACGCAACTATTCCTTGGCATAGGCACGCTTGGCACCAACGCCTCGATAGGCTCGATACTCTACAGGACATGGCCCATCTTCGTGGCCCTGCTCGCTCCGCTGGTGCTCAGGCAGAAGGTCAGGAGCATGCAGTATGTTGCAATACTGATAGGC
The DNA here is from genome assembly GCA_964548595.1 of Microcaldota archaeon. Classification (GTDB taxonomy): domain Archaea; phylum Micrarchaeota; class Micrarchaeia; order Micrarchaeales; family CABMGC01; genus JAJYVH01. The sequence goes on from CAZJQO010000034.1 coordinate 4,786, forward strand.
TTCGTTGGTGTTTACGTGATAGCAAGCAGCGGCACTCTGGCGAGCTTCGGAGCGGCGCAGGCGCCGTATCTGGGCGCGCTGCTCGTGGCTGCGCTCTGCAGCGCGTTCTCGATACTGGCGATGAACAAGTACAACGTCGACACCGCCGGAGCGATAGCGCTGTTCAATGTCTCATCGTTCATAGCGATAACGGCCATAATACTGGCCACTGGAACAAGCATAAGCATAGCGCTCACTCCGGCCGTTGTCATCTCACTGCTCTTCCTCGGCATCGTCGCTTACGCAATAGGCACGATGCTCTACTATCATGTTGTAAAATCCTTGGGCTCGTTGATCACCGGCAATGCGGTGTTGTCCGTTCCTTTCGTCACCATAATCTTCTCGTTCCTTCTTCTCAACACACCCATAGAGCCCTATTACATAGCGGCTGCACTTCTGATCAGCATCGGTATATTTTTGCAGCGCCACTATGCCACATCTCAGGAACGCAAGACGAGGAACAGGGTGCTCGACAGGCTAACCATGTTTGACGTTACCGGAGCATTCGTAAGCAGCAGCAACAAGGAGATAATGCAGGGCATAGCCGGGGAGAACCGCGCGTTTGCCATAAAGCTCGTGAGAGAGGGAAACGATGGGGAGCGGCACATTGGCGTTTTCGGCAAGTACGACTGCGTCTCGTTCACAAGCAAGAAGCCCCACTGGGCGGCTACTGCAGAAGAAATGCTTACCATAAGGGACGCCATGGATCTTGGAGAGGGCGAGACCGCGCTGATAGGCATGGGGCATCCAGACAGGCTGGAAGACGCCTTCGCAGAGTTCGTATCCTCGGCCGGCGCGCTGCCTGAGGAGCCGGAAACAGACTGGAAGAGGTAACGGGCTCTCGGCGCACAGGCAGATGCATGGCTCAGGCTGATGTATGGTAATAAAAAAGCAGACTTAGCCTTGAGGACTTATGCAGGAGCGCAAACCGAGCGATGCACGATAACCAATTCGAGGTGATCTATCCGCAGGTTCCCCTACGGATACCTTGTTATGACTTAACCCTCCTCACAAAACTTTAGTTCGAAAGCGCCAGGAGGCGCTGCCTCACTAAAACCTCGCTTGGGTGATTTGACAGGCGGTGTGTGCAAGGAGCGGGGACACATTCACCGCTCGTTAGTGACAAGCGATTACTAGGGATTCCAGCTTCATGAGGGCGAGTTCCAGCCCTCAATCCGAACTTTGACTGCTTTTGGGG
>CAZJQO010000035.1:0-15261 GCA_964548595.1 Microcaldota archaeon
TACGCCATTCGCCAACTCGCTCTCATCCCACGATTGAAATCGTGGGTTTTCCCGCTCGCAATCATATAAATAAATCATAATACAACGGCAATGAACCGCCCCGGAAGCCACGGCTCCGCCCGCGGTAGGTTGCCGCGGGTCAATGCTTTGCCCATCTCTCGGAAGCCGGGCCTTTTGCGTTCATCTGTAGCCAAAAAATCTTCTCAGGCTCTTTTTATGCCTCTCCCTAAGTGCATCAAACTCTTTTTTTGTTGGTGATATGTACTCCCATAGCGCCTCGCTCTTGTCAAGGTATTCCAGCAGGACTTCGGAGCTTCGCCTTTTTGATATTTTGTACTCGTTCACGTAACCAGAAAAACTGCCAAAATCTATATCGCCATAGAAAACCAGGATTGCAACGTCTATGATATCCTTCCTTATCTTGGTCTCTTCGTTGCCAAAATAGCCCCAAAGTTTTAGGAGCAGGAGCAGCTCCTTCCTGACTACCTTTATTCCCTCTATCAGCGTATAATCCTGCATTATCCTGCTGACCGGTACTGGAAGGTTCCTGTCCGAGTATCCTTCTATAAAGAGGTCGACAGTTGTGCCCCGTATGGTTGAGTGCCTTATAGTTGTGCCGCTGTATTCCTCGATGCCGTACTTCGTGAAAAAATAGAGTTTGTCAAGGCCTATCGCTATGTCTACATCCTCGCTCTTCTCCGCACCCACATACGAATATACCGCCCAACCCCCTATGAGCACGAAGTCGAGTTCTGCCTGCAGCTGCCTCAGCACCTCAAGACTCTTGCCTGCCTTCTCGTCATTCCAGAATTGCCTTTGCATACGCATCATCTATCTTTTCCTTTACCCGTTTCAGGAACTCGTAGGCGTTCCACGAGCTTACATTCCATAGATCTACATAAAGCTGGGAGATAGGCACCGAGGAGTGCGCAAGCTCCCCTTCGCTTATCATTCTTTCAAGCACGCGGTCAGGCTTCAGCACGAAGAGGTTGTGCTTTTTTGCAAGCGCGCTTATATCCCTCTTCGGGAAGCGCCGCATTATCTCATCCAGCACACTTTCCTGGGCATATACATACACGTGCCCGTAGTCCGCAGGCGGACTGCCAAACGCGTGTACGTAAGCGCTGAAGCACGTAAACGCTATGCCAGACGGCATCCTGTCCTCTATCTCCCCCATGCTCCTTACATCCGCAAGCGTGCTGTAGACTATATCCCTGTCGAACTTTCTCTCAACAGCCCAGTATGCCAGCAGCTTGTCGAAATTGATTATCTCGAAATGCCTTCTGTATACTACTGCTATGCCTGCCTGTTTGAGGGGCTGCATAGCCCTGCTGACCGTGTCCGGTGAAAGTCCGAGCTTCCTGGCCAGCTCCCGCTCCACGAACCCGCTTTTCCTGTTTTTAAGCAGCGTTTCTACAACATCCCTGTAAACAACACCATTCTTGTTCATAATTGTCATCCGATCCTGTTTTCTTTTATTTATTAATTGTCTGATATAATACGGACAATATAAATATTAAAACTTTTCGAATCGGACAACAACATTGAGCGGATAGGGCCTGAAGCTCTGGCACCGTGATATGCGGAAAAGGAGAAATTGAAACGATACGCGGGACCCGTTCGGCAACAGGACGGGCCGACGAGCCCGAAGCGAGCGGTTACCGTCTGCTTGGATTGCGGCCACAGCAGGAGCGACCACGGATTCTGCAAGTGCAGGCTGTGCTCATGCAGCGCAAGTGACTGACTTGCTGATGTCACTCCAGAAATGCGACAGCCGGGATTTGAACCCGGGCCGTTGCCTTGGCAAGGCAATATCCTACCAGGCTAGACTACTGTCGCACGCTTGTTATATCCAACTAAAGCATTAAAAGCGCTTTCAGATCCTTGTACGCAATAAACTTATTAGTATTGTGAATAAGTTAGTTGGTGTTGCGCTTATGCAAGTGTATGACACGCTCTCTGGCGCCAAGAGGGAGCTGGAGCCATTGAAGGGCAACAGGTTGAACATGTTCGTTTGCGGCCAGACCGTGTATGACGATGCCCATCTTGGCCACGCGCGCACTTACATAGCATTTGACGTCGTGGCGCGCTGGCTCAGGCACATCGGCTACGAGGTGCGCTACGCGCAGAACATAACTGACGTGGAGGACAAGATAATAGCCAGGGCGAAGGAAAGGGGCATGAGCGCGATAGAGCTGGCAAGGTACTACGAAGACAGGTTCATGGAGGACATGAAGGCGATAGGCACTTTCGACTCTGTCGATGAATACCCCAGATCTCACGACTACATAGACGCGGTGAGGAATCAGATACAGCTGCTGCTTGACCGGGACTACGCATACGTGCTGGGAGGCGATGTGTATTATGACGTAGCGAAGTTCAAGGATTACACCAAGCTCTCCGGCATGAAGATAGAGGAACTGGTGAAGCATAGGATAGAGCCGAAGGAGGGCAAGCGGAATAGCTACGATTTCGTGCTCTGGAAGGAGGCTAAGGAGGGAGAGCCCAGTTGGGACATAAAGGTGAGCGTGGAAGGCAGGGAGATACTGCTGAAAGGCAGGCCCGGCTGGCACATAGAGGACACCGCCATGACGTACAGCCTCTTCGGAGCTCAGTACGACATACACGGGGGCGCCAGCGAGCTCATATTTCCTCACCACACCAACGAGATAGCGCAGGCCGAGGCTGCTTTTGGCGTAGTGCCGTTTGTCAGGTACTGGCTACACTCCGGCGTTCTGAACATCAGGGGCCAGAAGATGGGCAAGAGCCTGAAGAACTTCATAACTATAAGGGAAGCGCTCGCAGAGTATAGGAAGGAGACGCTCAGGCTCTTCATCAGCTCAACGCACTACAGGAAGGAGATAAACTACACAGACGAGCTTATGCGTGATGCGGACAAGCTCATGTACTACATAAATCAATCCCTTGGCATACTCTGCAACATGCCTGTTTCCAGCGGGGCCAACGGCAGCGCACTGCTTGAATCGATGGCGGGCATGGAGAAGGATTTCACCGAGGCGATGAACGACGACTTTAATACACCGGTTGCAGTTATGCGCATCGTGACCGCAATGAAGGATGTCAGGACGTTTGCGGCTGCCAACAAGGGCATAGATAAGGAGTCGAAGGAGAAGGTGATCGAGACCGTGGCGAAGCTCGGCAACCTGCTCGGAATACTTGACGAGAAGCTGTACAGGCAGCCCCTGCCAGGAGAGCTAAAGAAGATGATCGACGAGAGGGAGGAGCTGAGGGCCAGGAAGGAATTCGAGGCCGCGGACAGGATACGCGACGAGCTCGATGCAAAGCACGGAATAAGGCTGGAAGACACAGAATACGGGGCAGTATGGTACCCTGCCGGCGGGCAGTGACGATCTACAGCGAGACCGACACAGACCTTCCGTAATATGCCGCAAACAACCTCTCCAGAGCCGCCTTTGCCGTGTCCATGGAGCGCTTCGTCTCGCCGATTCCCGCCTGCAGCACGCTTGCGTCCCGTGCTGCTTTTTCAGCGCTCTCCTTGCTGCTCCTGACGTACTTGAGCTCTGTCTCGAGGTGCACCACCTCCGCGTCGAGCCCTGACCTTGAGCCTTCCAGCTCCCTGTACGTTTCTATCATACTGTAAAGATCCGATTCTATCAGGTAATCTGCAGCTGACAGTGCAGCATCTTTGTTCTTTACGTCTATATTTTCAGAGCCTATGCGTTCCCTGAGCCTCTTCAGCATCTCCCTGAATTCCGCATATTCTGTTTGGTCGCCTATGCTGGCTACGGGGTCGCTCATGAAGCGGTAGAGCCGCTTCTTGCCTGCGGATATGTGGTCGAACTTCTTAGATGCACGTTCAAGCGGGGCCACGAGCTCGCGTATCTTCTCGTACAGGCCAGATGCCTGCTTGCTTGCGTTTGCATACTCTTTCTTTTTTGTTTCGAGCTCTTTAATCATTTCCTGCTCCTCCGCTCCCGGCAGGCGCTCCTGCTTCAACGAACCGCTTCTGCTTTCCAGGAGCCGCAAATCAGACTCGTATGCTTTCAGCACGGTTATCTGCCTCTTCACCTCGTTGTACTCGGCGAGCTCCCTGCTCCTGCTCTCGAGCTCCCTCTCCATCGCCTGCATCAGCTTCTCCAGTTCTGTGGTGCACTTCCTGAAATTCTTGAGATGGTTGGCGTAGCAGTGCATTATCGTTTTGTAGCGTGCGTTGACCTTTAGTATGTCTGTGTTTGCGCTCCTCGCATTCTCAAGTATGGTAGAGTATCTTTCGTAGATGTTTGGAGCAGCTCCTGCCTCCAGCTGCATGCCCGCCACTACCTTCTTGAGCGCCATGGCGTAGGCGCCCTTCTGGCTCTTTATCATTGTCACGTTCGGGTTCCACATGTCTTCCGTATCTGGCTTGGCGTCGAGCGCGTAGAATATGTCGCAGGCTCCGCCAAACTTCGCCTTCGCTCCGCCAAGACCTCTCACAATCCCAGCCGCCCTGAAATCCAACTGCCCCAGCTTCCTGTCGAACAGCGAGTTCAGTCTAGCTTCTAGGGCATCTATGCCCAATGTCTCTGTGCCATTTCCGCCAAATAGTCTTATGCTGGTCCCCCTTCCGTGCTTCGCGCATATTTCGCTTTGAGCTATTATAAGGCTATCGAAGTTTGTGCTCAAATCAGCTAATCATGCGCGCGTTCAGCTGCAGCTCCTGCAGGACCCACAGTCACTCAGAACCAATCGCGTCTCTATTTCGTTTCCGTAATACTCGAATGCGTGGAGGCACAGGGAATCGAACCCAGACCTTCACCGTGTAAGGGTGACGTCCTACCACTAGACTATGCCTCCTTCTTGCAGAATTCGTTGAGCCTCGTTATTGCAATCTCGAGCTCGCTCTTCGGCGGCAGGGACACTATCCTGATGTGGCCTGGCGAGCCGAAGCCCGAGCCGCGGGTCAGCTGTACGTACTTGCTCCGCAGGAACGCGTCAACAAATTCCTTGTCGTTTTTGTACTTCAATGCTTTTAAGTCCACACTAGGGAAAATGTAGAAGGCGCCCTGCGGCCTTACCGTTTTGAGGTACTGGTTCTCTTCCAGCAGCTTCATCGCGAAGTTGACCCTCGTCTCTATCTCCTTCACCATCTTCCGCAGCGCGATCCTGTGTTTGGCTGTGTTGTTCATGCCTTCAGCGACCGCATACTGCGCGGGCGCGTTTGCTGAGACGCGCACCGAGGCGAAGTTGGCTAGCTTCCCCTTCAGGAGCACAGACTTTGCATCAGTGCCGGGCACTATCGCGAAGCCTATCCTGAAGCCGGTAGCGTCGAAGTCCTTCGAGGCTCCGTTGAGTATCACGTGGGGCATGCCCTTCGCCAGCTCAGATACGCTTGTGAAGCTTGCACCGTTGTATACAATCTCATCGTATATCTCGTCGCTGACTAGCGTGATGCCGTGCTCGTTTGCCAGCTCCACAACTTCCTTGAGCACGCTCCTGCTGAGCACAGTGCCCGTCGGATTGTTGGGGTTCGTTATCATCAGGTACTTTATCCTCGCAGTGTGCTTTAGCCTCCTAACGTGTCTTTCCAGCTCGTCTACGTCTATGCCCCAGCCGAGCCGCTCCTTGTAGTCCAGCACGTACTCCTTTGCGCCAGTAAGGCCGACGTAGGGCACGTACTGCGTGTAGTAGGGCTTGAAGAGTATCGCCCTGTCACCTGGATCCAGCAGCGCTGCATTGAGCATGTAGAGTGCTTCCGAAACACCCTGCGTCACCACCACGTCCTCTTCCCCCAGCCTGAGCCCGTAGATGCGCCTGTACCTTGCAGCTACCGCTTCCACCAGCTCCCTTGCCCCTTCCGGCCTGGCGTAGCCAGTCCTGTTCTGCATTATAGCATGCGCGTAGGCGCGCTTTATGTAACCCGGAGTGGGAAAATATGCGGCAGGATCGCCCTTGTTCATCTTTATTATCTGCTTGCCCCCCGCCTCCAGGCGCTCCGCTATCGCGTCGTCCTCCTCTATCGGGTTTATAGCGTATCTGCTTAGCTTTGCCAGGTATGCCATCTGCTCAAGATTACTTCCGCTGCAAAAGTTAAAATAGTTGCTAAGACTGCGTGTGCGTTGAACAGGGACTAAACCGAAGCACATCGTAAACAATATATACCTGGTTAACACATTCGTATCTTGTTTCGGTTTGCAGCAATTTCTGCGATCGTTGCGATGGAAGCATGACTACACACTCTGGAAAGGCCCTACTCCCATCGAAAAGAAGCACAGACGCATACGCAGTAAGGGCCCAGAACGTATCAAAGATATACAAGACCGGGGGAGTCGAGACTGACGCGCTCAGGGGCGTTTCGCTTACTCTAAAAGCTGGCGAATTCGACGCCATAGTGGGGCCTTCGGGCAGCGGCAAGTCGACACTGATGCACATACTTGGCACCATAGACAAGCCGACGAGTGGGGAGGTGTACATAGAAGGCGTTGCAACATCCAAGATGAACGGCAACGAGCTGGCCGAGTTCAGGAACAAGAGATTGGGCTTCGTGTTTCAGGCATACAACCTGATAACGGGCCTTGACGCTGAAAAGAACGTGGAACTGCCGCTCATGACGCAAAACATGAGCCAGGAGGAGAGGAGAAAGCGCTCGGAAGCGCTGCTCAGGCGCCTGGGGCTCGGCGAGAGGCTCAAGAATACGCCCAGCCAGCTGAGCGGAGGCGAACAGCAGCGCGTCGCCATAGCCAGGGCGCTTGTGAACGAACCCACGCTGATACTTGCCGACGAGCCAACCGGCAACCTGGATACCAAATCCGGAGATGAGGTTATCAAGCTGCTCAAGGCGATAGCCAAGGAGAGGAACGTGACCATAGTTATGGTGACCCACAACACAGACCTAACGAAGCACTGCGACCACGTGATACACATACGCGATGGCGTGATACTCAAGGAAGTGATAAATTGAAGATGAGAATCGGAATTGCCTCGAGGTTTGCTTCTGTGGTCTTCGCGATAATGCTAGTTGCTGCAATGCCTGTGCTTGTTTACGCAGCAACAAGCGGCCCCTCTCCGATACCGCCTCCGCCGGCATGGCAGCTGAGCACTACAGCTACAACGCTTTGCAGGGGAGTCGAGAACAACGTACCGGTACTGGTAACGAACCCAGGCGTGGTTAATATGACAAGCCTGCAGCTGGGCATAGTGGCCTCGAGGAGCATATACACCGTTGGCAACGGGACGGTAAACAGGGCTACGGTGCCTGCAAACGGCAGCTCAACAATCTACCTGCCCATCTACGTAAGCCTCAACACATCGAACCTCGTCTCTGTAGGCATTACTGTAAACTACAACTACTACACCCTCTATTCCGACAGTGAGGTGAGGAATGTAAGCTTCAGCGTAGAAACGTGCCCTCCGCCCCTGCTCATTCAGACTAACCAGATAATAACATCCGGGGAGATAGAGAACATAACGCTCAACCTCACCAACGTGGCGAACACAACGCTAAGCTCGATTTCGCTGCAGATGTCAATACCCTCTTCTGACGCTGCAATACTGACACGCCAGCCCATAGATGTAGGCTCGCTTGCACCCGGCGCAAGCACAACTGTAAGCGAACGCACGTTTGTCTTCGGCTCAGCTGCACAGACGTTCCCGATTAACGTATCGGCGCAGCTCTACGACCGTTCAAGTCCGGTGCAGATACTCGATACTTTCCCAACACTCTCAACCGGCACGATAAACATGACCGCATCCAGCATTACATACTCGCCAACAACGCCTGCAGCTGGTGCCATATTTTCCGTTTCCATGATACTTACAGATACCGGCACTGCCGGCGCGTCAGCTGTTACAGTCACTCCGCTGCCCCCGAACGGCATAAGTGTATACGGTTCCAATTCGGTATTTGTTGGCGACATGTCTGTTGACTCGCAGGTGCCTTTCACAGTCACCCTGGTGGCCAACGCCTCGGTGAGAGGCACATACTATGTGCCTATGGTGGTAAGCTACATAAACAGCATACGCCAGACGATAAACACAACAATAGAAGTACCCGTGGCATTCGCAGGTGCTCCTTCCGTCGTGCGGGCAAACGGCACCAGCGGGTATGCGACGGGCAATTATCCAAGTGGCCACTACACCGCCATACGGGGCGGCAGCGGCCTCCTTGAAATCATGGCTGCAATCGTAATTGCGGCTGCACTGGTTGCTATACTGCTGGTGAAGAGAAAGACTCTGGCCGAGCGCATGAAGAAGTGGCGCGACAGCAGGAAGTGATTGCATACCTGCCAGTGAGGGGCGAGTGCTGTGGACGTAAAGGACATTTTCTGGTTAAGCTACAATGACCTCAGCCAGAAGAAGGTAAGGACAGCGCTCACGATAATGATGGTTGTGATAGGCATAGCGGCGATAGTAGCGCTTACATCGTTTACCGCTGGCATAAGCAACAGCGTAACTGGCGCGCTGGAGTCGCTCGGACCCACCGCCATAATAGTGAGCAGCGGCACAAGCATTGGATTCACGCAGGTAGCTGTCAACGAGATGTCGGCCCTTCCGAACGTGACAGCTGTAACAGCGCTGGTGACGGGCCCCGCGACATTCTACGCAGGAAACCAGAACACAAGCGTTACTGTGATAGGCGTCTCGCCTCAGGGTCTGGCGCGACTGCTTGGCGGCAACGTTACGCTTGCCCAGGGGACGATGTACAGCGCCACCGTAGCGCCAGACGCAGTGGTGGGCTACGATGTCGCGTTTCCTTCCAGCGCCGCAGGCCAGCAGACGATAGTTATAGGCCAGAGCGCTGCCCTGAAGCTTGAAGGTGCGTCAAGGAACAGCTCTGAGGTTACGGTGCCGGTGGCTGGCATACTTGCTTCGCACGGCACATCGCTTATACCCATAGATACGAGCGTCTTTGTTTCTGTAGAGGCGGCGGACGTGCTGCTGCACAGGTCGTCTTACAACGAGATGGTTGTTGCAGCAAACAACCTCAGCAGCGTCAACGCGACAGCAGCGCTCATAACAACCATATTCGGCAGCAGCGCAAGGGTGCTTACTACAGCGCAGCTCCTCTCCACCGTATCATCGGTAATAGGCTCGATAACGCTGCTGCTTGCAGTGATAGCAGGCATCTCGCTCTTTGTTGCTGCGATAGGCATAATGAACATAATGCTGATGAGTGTGATGGAGCGCACGCACGAGATCGGAGTACTGAAGGCCATAGGCTTCAAGAACAGGCACGTCATGCTCGTGTTCATGCTGCAGGCGCTCATCATAGGCTTCATGGGAGGCATCATAGGAATTGGCGCAGGGGTGGGAGCAGCGTACGTGCTTTCGGGCTTATCCGGCACCTTATCCCACTCCCCAAGCCAGTCGGGCGGTGCTACCACAACCATCTCTTCTTCGCCCACCCTCTCTTCCTCGGCCGGAGTCAGGAACCCCGACGCAGGCGGAGCTTCTTCTGGCGCCGCGCCAAAAGGCGGGGCAACCGTGTTTGCGGTCAGCCCGGCATCCTCATCAGGCCCATCCGCCATACCCTCAATACATCCCGCATTCCCCATAACCACTATACTGCTCGCGATGCTGGTAGCGATAGGCGTCAGCGTAATTGCAGGCATTTATCCAGCATGGCGCGCGAGCAAGATGGAGCCTATCGACGCCCTTAAGGAACTCTGAAAGAAAGCGGCAGTGCTCGCGCTCTGCAAAAAAATATGAAAAGGCCAGGCGGGATGCCCATACAGCCCCTCTGGCCTTTTGACTTGTCCCACACCTACTCGAATTGCTCCCGCGTTAATACATTGTGCATCTACCTGTATTTATAGGTATGCAAGTGAATCGTGGGGCGACGTAGGCTTGCTTTCACTTCACTATTTCTATCCTGATGTCGCTGCCCTGCACCTGCGTGCTCGCTGCTCCTACGCTTACGCTTTTGATCTTCATCGCGCCCTTTATGTCATCCTCGAACTCGCCCAGGCTGGAGCTGAGCACAACCTCGTTAAGCTCTGAATTGAGCGCCAGCCTGTTGTCGTGCTTCCAGCGCCTTATCTGCGCTATGACCTTTTCAGCATCATCGCCCAGTTTCTCATTTTTGGCGTCGAGGAGCTTCGCATCGTAATCGGGCCAGTCAGAAACATGCACCGAAACGCCTTTCTCCAGCCTGCCGAAGAAGAGCTTCGTGTATATCTCGTCAGTTACAAAAGGCATGAAGGGCGCAAACAGCTTCAATACGGTAAGGAACACTTCAGAGAGCGTGGCGTTAGCGGATTTGTCGGCTCCGTACACCCTGTGCTTCACGAACTCAAGATAGTCGTCGCTGAAGAGCCTGAAAAGGTCCTCGGCGCTGCGCCTGGCCCCGGCGTAGTTGAAGTCCTCGAAGCAGTCTGTAGCTGACTTCACAGCAAGCGTCGCCCTGCAGCGCATCCATGAGTCAATGGCCCTTTCCCTGCCTTCGCGCTTACCCACGCCGGCTTTCTCCACGAACTTCGCAACGTTCCAGAGCTTGTTCGCAAGGCGCTGCGCGCTCACCAGCTCCTTCTCCTGGAATAGCAGATCTTCGCCCAGATTGGCAGACGCCGCCCAGTACCTTATCGCATCGGCTCCGTATTGCTCTATCGCCTTCTTTGCCTCTATGACGTTGCCGAGCGACTTGTGCATCGGCCTGCCCTTGGAATCGAGCCCGTAGCCGCTTATGAAAGCATCGCTCCATGGCAGCTTCTTTGTGTGCAGGTAGCACTTTACTATTGTTGTGAAAAGCCAGAACGAGATTATGTCGTTGCCCTGCGGTCTCAACGACATCGGGTAAATGGCGGGCATGTACTTCCTGTCGCCGGCCCACCTTGCCAGTATGAGCGGGGTGAGCGACGACGTCGCCCAGGTGTCCATTATGTCCGTTTCGGCAACGAACTCTGTGGAGCCGCAGGAATCGCATTTGCCAACCGGCTTGTCCTCCCCTGGATCTACAGGAAGCTGCTTCACATCGGCCAGCTTTACTGCACCGCACTTCTTGCAGTACCACACAGGGAAGCGTATTCCGAAGAAACGCTGCCTTGATATGCACCAGTCCCACTGCAGCCCGTCCACCCAGTTGTCGTAACGCACGTGCATGAAGGCCGGGTGCCACTTGAGCTCATTACCAAGCCTGATGAGCTCACTCTTAAGATCAAGCACCCTGACGTACCACTGTTTCTTCACCATAAACTCTATGGCGTGCTTGCCGCGCTCGTGCACCTTTATGTTGTGCTCTATCTGTTCCTCCTTTACTATTCTTCCTTCTTTCCTCAGCTCCTCTACTATCTGCTTTCTGGCTTCAGCTGGCTTCATACCTGCATACCTGCCGTAGGTCATAGTGCCAGAATCGTCCATGACCAGCTTGAGCTCAAGGTTATAGGCTTTGTACCACTCTATGTCGGTCTGGTCACCGAAGGTGCAGCACATCACCATTCCTGTGCCGAATTTGGTATCTACCCGTGGGTCTGCAATGACCTTTACGCTGTACTCGAAGAGCGGAACATTTACTGTCTTGCCAACCAGCTTTGCGTGCTCCTTGTCCTCCGGACTTACGAAAATAGCTACGCATGCAGGCAATAGCTCTGGTCTTGTAGTTGCTACCGTAACGTCGTCCGAGAATCTGATGTAAACAAGAGTTGTCTTCTCGGGCACGTCGTCCAGCTCGATCTGCGAAACGGCAGTCTTATGCACCGGGCACCACAGCGTAGGCGTTTCCTTCCTGTACGCCCTGCCCTGATTGTAAAGCTCTATGAATGAGAGCTGCGACGTCTTGCGCTCATCACTGCCCATGGTGTCGTAGAGCAGCGACCAGTCTACTGAAAGAGCTATGGAGCGCCATATGCCCTTGTACTCTTCCTGGTACTCCTCCACAGTCTTGCGCACCAGCTCGAGGAATTTCTGGCTACCGAGCTTCTGGGGCGTCGTGCCGTATTTCTGCTCCACGAAGTTCTCAGTCGGCAGGCCGTTGCTGTCCATGCCCATCGGATAGAAGAGGTTGTAGCCGCGCATGCGCCTGTACCTTGCCATGAAGTCCATCTGCGTGTACGACATCAAATGTCCTACGCTCAGATTGCCGCTCACCGTAGCCGGCGGCGTGTCTATAGAATAGACTTCACGCTTAGAATTAGGGTCGAAGGCGTTAATTCCCTCCCTTTCCCAAAAGTCTATGAGCCTGCGCTCCGTCTCCTTGGCGTCGTACTTGTCAAGCATACCGTCATCAGCCTAACTCAGTTAGCTATGGGAAATTTATAGCCCTTTGCCTGCTCAGCGCAGCTCTATGTTAGCAAAGGCGGTGCCGCCTGCGCCGGCAGCCGTTATGGTGAAGTTCGACGCATGCGAAGGCAGCATGTACGCCACTATGCAGCTCTCGCTGTAACCGGTGGTGCACTGGTTAGCGTAGAGCTGGCCGGTGGTGTTGACGAAAGTGCCGAGCTGCGACGATGACGTGAAGTTGACCGCTATTCCTGGCATGTAGCCTATGAAAGCGAACGGTACTATGCTTGCTTGCATGCTGTTTGGCAGTATCCAGACGCTGGCGCCTGACTGCGTGCTTGACTCGTTGTCCTTGTTTGCCGCAAGCAGCAGCGTTATCGTGGGGAACGGAATCGGGCTGGTAGTGTTCAATGTCTTGATCTGGCTCGGAGTCGCGTGCAGGTACACTGGTGCAGCTCCGGGCGCGTAGGAGTAGTTCAGCACCAGGCCTTTGCCTCCTGCGCCAGAGTCGCTTACTGCTGAGCCACCGCCGACGTTGTACGAACCGGCCACGTAGCCGCCTGGGCCGTATGCTAGCAGTATCACGCCGCCTCCGCCGCCACCTCCGGCATCAGGATTGCCCGAAGCGCCAGCTTGCCCGCTTGCGTTTATGGCGCCCGCTATGATCCTGTTGGCCTGTATGTATATGCCGTAAGCGCCAGCGCCTCCGGTGCCGCCTGCGCCAGTGCAGCCTTGGCCGGTGTCCATGTATATTCCACCGCTGACCTTGCTGTTGCCTCCGTTTCCGGAATAACCATGGTGCAGGCACCCGCCTCCTCCACCAGCTCCGGTGAGGTACTTAGACGTGCTGTTCGCGTACCACTCCTGAATCAGCAGTGTGGAGAGCTCTGGAGCAATTGTGTTGGAGCCGCTTGTGGAATGGCCGCCGCCTCCACCCCCTGATCCGCCAGAGCCACCGTAAGAGTAAGGATAATTATTGCCCTTGATTCCAAGAGCCGCATGCTGACCTGTGTTGCCCGCATCTATGATACCAAGGTTTGTGAATGCGCCTCCGGCTAGCAGCGAAGAGCCGTTGGTCGTGAGAACGACTCCGCTCTCTATAGTTATGTTGCCCGTTGCGGCCACGTCCCCAAACAGCACTGTGCTCTGGTTGTACTCGATGTTGCCGTAGTAGGTAAGGCCGTACGTTGGATTGTATATTGTAGGCGTGACGTTTACAGGTGCTATTGTGGTAGTGGCGGTAGCCGCGGTTGTTGTCAGGTGCGAAGCGCTTGCCGGTATGATTGTGCCTGCGCTCTTCGGGAAGAAAGGCAGCAGAAAAGCTATGGCAACCACTGCCAGTATTACAATTACAATAGTTAGCTTCCTAGTCCCCAGTAAGCCGGCCGTAGGACGGCCACCCCGATCCTCATCCTTCGTCGGCAGTTTAGCCCCGCAGCGCTGGCAGAATTGGGAGTCATCCTTGTTCTCGGCCCCGCATTTCCTGCAGAGGATGGGCATCTAGTCAATATTCGCTTGCTTTTTCCTGTTATTTAAGCATACCCTTGAGTATCGGTGAGAGCGCCCTTGGGTTTAGTCAACTCGCTCTCATCCCACGATTGAAATCGTGGGTTTTCCCGCTCGCCTTTTTATAAAAACCTTTTGATTGCCGCAGGCCGTAAGCCTATCCAGTTACAACTACGAACCAATATGGCTTAATATGGAGTTAATTGCACAACCTCGTGCTACAAAATAGTACCTCGAGGCATACGAATTCCTACAGTTTATTCTGTTGCAACAGCTTTTACAGTTTGCTTCTGCATGCTCTCCAAGTTGCCCTTTATCAGAGAGTCGAAGAAGGCTATAAGCATCTTCACGCTCCCATTGTCCTCATTTAGCTTGAACATATCCTGCTTTCCTATTCTTCTGGTCTTTACCAGTATTGCGTCTGCGAGCAGTTGCTTCCATACTGCATTTAGCGTATTGTATGAGATGCCCGCGTTTTCCGCTATCTCTCTCTTTGAATAGTCAAACTCTCTGCCAGTAAGCATAAAGTCCAACACCTTCGCTGTCGGGGACCCTCCGACCAGCTTGAGGAAGCCTGACTCGCCAACGTCTTCGTCCATCTTGTTCACATAATATGTTATGTGATGAATATTTAAATACTTATGCGTTATATAGAATAAATATGAAAATTTCAGATTCTGACTATAACAATATAAAGAAATTCATCCTCAGAAAACTAACAATCCATAATGTATGGGGAGGCAAACACACCTCGCCAGACAACCTTCAGAAAGGCCTGCCGAAGCATCTGAGAGGAGCAGCAAAAGAAGTTGTCAGCGGCATGATAAAGGACGGACTTCTTCTCTCGCATCCGACCAGCTACGGAATGCAGGTTTCTTTGAATCCGAGAATGGCGGCAAAGATAAAGGAAATCTTGAGTAGCTAGCAGGCCGTAAGCTCATCTTGTTACAACTACGAACTGATACTGCTTAATATGGGGTTGGGTAGATGCCGCAAGTTGCCTTCTTTGCTTTGTTCACGCCCACGTCAAATATGACAATTTTATATATCTAAACCGCCTTATACGATGGGTGCTTAACACGGAGGTGGATGTGTGTGGATTTAGGGCCAAAGTGACTATTAGTGAGGGAACTTATTCTGGAGAGATAGGAGAGCTGCATGTGGTTACACAGGCCAAGACCCTGAAGCAACTTAAGGCAAGGCTTGAGGAGGCCACAGAGCTGACAATAGACGCGATAATAAAGGATCCGGCAGGGGCGAGAAACTACCCACCTTCTGTTTCAAAGAAGCTGGGGCTGAGAATCTATGCCTAAAAGACCAAGATACCTCGACATCGCAAAGGTTCTGGTCAAATACTACGGCTACACTCTAAAGAGCAGAAAGGGCAGCCACGTATGGATGATTGATGCTGCTGGACACAGAGTGACTATACTCGCAACAAACGAAAATGCCAATGTATAGTTGCTGTGTTGAATGAATCCTAATCCTCTACGCCTGTAACCTATTTATTGGTGCCCGTCATTTGACCGTTATTGAGGCGACCAAATGACCAGGCGACCGAACAAGTATGGGAAAAGAAGGTAT
>CAZJQO010000036.1:0-4937 GCA_964548595.1 Microcaldota archaeon
TGCTGCAGCAGGTTTATATACGTTGCTGGGAGCCGGCGGGAGTGCTGTAATCAAGGCGTGGTGTAGCCGCTCCCCACGAGCCCGTGTAGATCACGTTCGTTGCTTGGCCGTTGTTGCCGTTGCCGGAGTAGTCGTTGGCGTTGCCGTTGAGCGGCCACCAGCCGATAAGGTTCTGCAGGTCTATCGGCGCACCGCCAATGCCTTCTATGTAAAGTGCGTTGACCTCCGGAGCAGTAAGGGAAGTGTTGTAGACCTGGATGTTAGATATCTGAGCATTTATACATGAGCGGCATATACCATCTCCTCTAGCGCCAATCCAAGTAGGAAATGCCGCTATACTGTTGTAGGCGTATGAGATTGTACCACTATAAACTTCGTTGTCTGCGTAGAGTGTCACTGTCGCGCCATTAATGGTGAAGCCGACGAACTCCCACGTATTTAACGGGAAGCCTACCTGTGAAACATGCGTATTCCATCCCAAAGCACTGTTATAATAAAAAGCACCTAGAGACACGCTCGAGCTGCCAGTGTTTCCATATATTTCGAACAGCCAGCTGCACAGCCCCCCCGGGAGTACAGTTCTGGGATACCACGTTTCCATGGCTGTCCCCCTGAGCCAGAACTGGAAGATACACCCATGCAAATACACTGAATTGTGTACCACTGCCCCCTGGCCTGACTGAAGAAGATATAGTAATATACGAATTCCCGTTTAGGTTCGCCGCATATTGCGGCAGCTCGCCGTTGCACACTCCCTCAAGAGTGATGACACTTGTTGTGCCTGGGCCGTTCGGCCTGAAGACCTGGCACGCGCCCGGAGGCGCCTTGGGCGCCAGTGTGGCCGAGTTGAAGATGCCCAAGCTGAAGAGCGCGCCGAGCACGACCGCTATGATGAGTATCGCCCAGCCGTAGGTCATCAGGTACTCCATGGCGGACTGCGCTCTTGCCATGCAAGCCTATCACTGTTAATTGTTAAAAGCTTTTGTGCAACGCCTGCTGACGCAGCATCGTCTTCGCGCGCGCCAGCTCATATGCTCCAGAACCACGGCAGTATGTTCAGCAGTATTGATACTACTACGAGCACTGCAAGCGCGTTCAGCACGCGCTTGCTCTTTATTCCGTTCTTGTATATGCGCCAACCGTCGAACATGGGCAATGGGAGCAGGTTGAAGATCGCAACAAAGAAGTTCAGGCCGAACGAGAGCGCAAAGACGCCGAAGAAGAAATCCGCAATCCTGTAGCTCGCTGTCTGGACAGCCGGCTCCTCGTAGATGCCCAGCTGGCCTGTGCTGCTCGGCAGTATGCCTATTGCGCCGCGGCTTGTGTTCAGGATGACGCGCGTGCCAGGCACGTAGGCGGCCTCGGCCTCGGCAAGACCATAAGAGTTGGATATGCTTACGTTGTTCCAGCCAGTTATGACGGTGCCGTTGGCTATGACACCGTATGCAGGGTACCCCTTCACAGTAGACGTTACTGCGACTCCGCCAGTGCTTACGCCGGGAAGGACGAAGTAGATGGTTGCAAGAGAGAGGATGAAGAAGATGATGCACACCACCATGTTGGCAGAGACGCCGGCCACGGAGATGCGGTCCTGCGCCTGCTTGCCTAGCTTCTTTACCTGGCTCTCGTCAGGCTCGACGAACGCGCCAAGGGGCACTATGCCGAAGAGTATCGCACCTATGGACTTTATGCGCACTTTCGCTATTTTCGCAAGCACGCCGTGCGAGAACTCGTGCACCACAAGAATGATTATGAGCGCCACCAGCCCGGCGAAGAGCGGTATTGTGAGGCCCGGTATCAGCGGCGCCACCCCTGGTATCTGGCTCGTAAGCAGGGTGTAGTTGGGGCTATTGGCCAGCAGGCCAGAGACGAACAGCAGCGTGTCGTAGAGTATAGAAATCCCGCTGTACAGTATCAGGAACATGGTCGCTGCGCTGAAGCCGCCGAGCACGCTGATGAGCACCAGCGCGTAGAAGAGCAGGCTTGGGCCGGCAGTGGCTGAAGCGGACATTGCCAGATGCGAAGTTATCTGCGGTATATTGATGAAATCAAGCACCAGCGACAGGTACGGGAAGACAAAGACAAGTATGAGCACTATGCTCACTATGCCAGCCAGTATCGCCTTCCTGCTAAGCCTGTTCCTGAACATCAGCAGGGAGGCGGCACCAAAACTGAAGGCCAGGCCCCAGTCCGCGAACGCAAGCCACGCCTTTTGACTCTTCCTTGAGAGCGACTCTATGAACTTTATGCCGACCCTGCCGCCGAACATGTAGAGGCCGAAAGAGTCCTTGATGCCGTTGGCCCTTGCTATCATCCCGCCGGAGACCACGAGGAGAGCCAGCGCGACCGCGATCCTCAGGAGCAGGTTCCCGCCTGACAGCACAAGGTACGCGAGAGCCAGCAGCACTGCAGCCGTAACGACGACAGTGACTGCTGTTTTGTAAGCATCGCTGTTGCTCTGCTTTTTCTGCATTTTTTTGGACGCGCCGCTGCTTGACATAGTATCAACCTTTATACTTTAGGGCAAATATATTACTGTAGGTGTTGGGGTATGCACGAGTGTGAGATCTGCGGGAGGCGGGCAGAAGTAGTCTACGAGATAGATTTCGAAGGGGTGCAGACGCTTGCATGCGAGAAATGCGCGAAGGGCAGGCAGGTAACAGGAGTGCTTGGGCGGAAGCAGGAGGCAGGCAGCAGAGGCGCAACAGCGCCTGAGCCTGAACCGGAAACGGAGGAGCTTGCGGAGAACTACGGCGAGCTGGTAAGGAATGCGAGGGAGAGAATGGGGCTGCCGCTCAAGGTGCTCGCGGAGCGCATAAGCGAGAAGGAGAGCACGCTTGCAAGGATAGAGAAGCAGGGCACGCTTCCAAGCGAGAAGACAAGGAAGAAGCTGGAGAAGGAACTTGGCATAAAGCTGATAGTGAAGGTGCCTGCAGGACCCAGAGAGGCGCAGCGGCCCATGGGGGAGAGGATAACGCTTGGCGACATGGTAAAGCCGAAGAGCGGCAGGGATGAATGAGTGGCTGTTGAGCTTGGGCCGTTGGTTGCCAGCGTAAAAGAAGAGATAACGCTAGACCGGCTGTCAAACAAGGTAGTGGCCGTAGACGCCTACAACACCATCTACCAGTTCCTCTCGATAATCAGGGGCCCGGACGGCATGCCTCTCAGGGACCAGAACGGCATGACCACCAGCCACCTCTCGGGGCTCTTCTACCGCACCATAAACCTGATGGAGCACAGGATAACGCCGATCTTCGTATTCGACGGGATGCCGCCAGCGCTGAAGCAGCGCACGCTCGCGGCCCGCGCGCAGAGGCGCGAGACCGCAATGAGGGAGTGGAGCGAGGCGCTGAAGAAAGGCATGATGGAGGAGGCGAGGCAGCACGCGATGGCCAGCACAAGGATAAACAAGGAGATAGTCGGGAGCTCGAAGGAGCTCCTCGACCTGATGGGAATAGCGCACATACAGGCGCCAAGCGAGGGAGAGGCGGAGGCGGCCAGGCTTGCAGCTGACGGCATGGTGTATGCGAGCGCCAGCCAGGACTACGACCTTTTCCTCTTCGGCTCCCCGCTCAGCGTCAGGAACCTCACAATAACAGGCAGGCGCAAGCTGCCCAGGAAGAACGTCTTCGTAGACATACACCCGGAGCTTGTGGAGCTGAAGAGGCTGCTCGCTAGCCTTGGCATAACGCAGAGGCAGCTCGTCTGGCTGGGCATGCTTGTAGGCACTGACTTCAACGAGGGCGTGCCGGGGGTGGGCGCGAAGACTGCGCTGAAGATAGTCAGGGAGAAGAGGAGCCTGCAGGAAGTTGTCAGCAGCGTGGAGTCAAAGTACAACGCTGCATTCGAGGCCGACCCCGAGGAAGTGGAAGCTCTTTTCCTCAACCCCGAGATCAGGGAGGTTGAGCGCGGCGAATTCAACACTATGCTCAAGGAGGCCAAGCCTGACAAAGAGGCGCTGCTGGGCTTCATGTGCAATGAGCACGGTTTCTCCAGGGAGCGCATCGGCAGGTTCGCCGACATGCTGGCAGCGATGCGCTCTTCGGCTGGGCAAAAGAACATGGGCTCGTGGGTCTAGCGCTAGACTATGCTGCTGTACATCTTGTCGTTGAACTCGTAGGCGCTAGTGTCCGGGTCTTCGCTGACGCCCTGCGCTGCCAGGAGCTCCTGCCTGCTGCTGAATTCGGAGATGCTGCCTTCGGGCTTCATGAGGAGCAGCTTGCTGTGGAATTCGCAGTAAACTGCCGGCTTGCTTGTGCCTGCGTTCACCACAGTTATTATCTTCGCGGAGACGTTTCCTAGGCATACGAGCATGCTGCACAGCAGCACCATTTTGTCGAAAGTGTCGCCAGCGCCTATGCGTATCACTTCGCCAGGCGTCAGCCAGAACTGCACCGGTGCCGAGACTCCGGAGACCGATGTGTTGATGTATGCCTGAGCCTTCATCGCTGCGTCGTAGAAGTTGTCGTCGAAGGCGTAGGAGGCGAAACTGCTCTTTATGTTGTTCACCACAGCAAGCACAGCCTCATCTTGCGGAGTGACCAGCTTCGGCAGCTCTGCAACGTAGAGCATCTCGCCCTTCTCTATCTCCTCCTTGTAGCGCAGCAGCATCTCTAGGTACAGCATGTTGTACTTCTTCAGAAGCTCCTCGTCCTCCATGAAAATATTCTAATATCATATTGGCACGCATATGCTCTTAGCCCTTTTCTCCATCAAGTTTCCTGCGCATAAAAGGCGCGAGCGTGCCTGCTGCACTCAGTCCAACACCATCGCCGTCTTCGCCTTGGACACTAGGCACCACGATAGGCATTTGTGGCCCAGGAAGATTGAGGCTGGAACATGAATAAGGCAGACCCGGTACTGTACTAGATAGTGACACACTCCCACCCCTGAAGGGTGGGGTGGGAGTGTGTCACTATCTAGTACAGTACCGGGTC
>CAZJQO010000037.1:0-20031 GCA_964548595.1 Microcaldota archaeon
AGGGTTATGGGAAACGCTGGGTGATAGAGAGTATTCTCAAGGCTGAAGGAGATGTTTGGCCTGGCGCGCAATAGGTTTGTCGGGATGAAGAAGGTTGTGGCTCACGTGTTTTCGTGCCTTATCGCGTACCTGGTAAAATACGTATTGTGAACATCGTGGAGATGCGATAAGATTTGACGAGGTGAGGAGATGTAAATGTTAGGAGCCTAGACACAACAATACAAGCAGATATAAAAGGTGCAACACACAATAAGTTGCCGGAGCGCGAGATTATGAAGATCTTCGGAATACCCTTAGGAAACATATCAGGAGACATTGCTTTCTTACTAAAATACATCAGATACAGCGAGGACAACATCATTTTAAAATATAAAAATAATGAATTAAAATTCGTAAAAGGTACTCTTAAACAGACTATACGCACACTTGCCCTTTTGAGAGCCAACTTCATCGAACAAGAATATTGGCAATGTGACGTAAAGGAAAAGTGTGCTGTGGACATAGGGGCAAACATAGGCGATACTGCTCTGTTGTTCGCTCTTCAGGGAGCCAGGCATATCTATGCTTTTGAACCCTATCCCTACAGTTTCAAAATGGCGCTGCAAAACATACAGCTAAGTGGCATGAATGATCAAATAACAATGATAAATGCAGGATGCGGAGCTAAAAAAGACAGATTAATTATAGACCCAAAATATGTGAATGACACTGGCAGCAAATTAAGAAATTTCAAGCACGGAAAAATGATTGAAATTTTACCACTTAGCTACATAGTTAAAAAGTACGGAATCAACCGCGGTGCGCTTAAATTGGATTGCGAAGGTTGCGAATACGGTGTGCTGCTGGGGTCTAGCAACAGCACACTAAGACATTTCAACGAAATAATTTTAGAGTACCACCACGGCTATAAAGAGCTTAAAGGCAGGCTGGAAGGTGCTGGTTTCAAAGTGAAAGTAGAAAAGAGCAAGAACTCCCCAGGTCTGGGAATCATGCACGCTAAAATAACAGCCAAGTAACGCTGAGCCTTTCCCTGAAGGTTTAATAAATCAACGAGCGCAAAGGACAGAGTGAACGAGCTAACGCGCAAGCTACGCTTCTGTATTTAGCAAGCAGGGATGTTTTGGAAAGCAATGCCGACATGCAGGCACAGCACACACACGCAGCGAAAGGCGATCGCTATGGGCTGAGCCTCCGGTATGCTGCCTTAGCGGTGGCTGTGCTTGCGATTGTTCTGGTCGCCGCATTTTACCGCGCGCCAATGCTTCCGTACTACGGCTTCTACGAGCCCGACGGCTTCTTCCATTATTCCGTGATACGGGAAGCGGTAGCCAATAACTTTGTCATTCCGCAGTACCTGGACATATCGGGCTGGCCTCCTTCGTGCAACAACTACCCGCCGTGCGGAACCGCAGCATCGTCGCTTCACCACGAGGCCTTCGGCATCTACTGGGTCACGTTGATCCCATACTACTTCCTGCGGTACGCAGGCATAGGCTACTACACCATAATGCGCCTCGCTCCTGTCTTCTTCGCGCTGCTTGAGATGCTGCTTGCGTTCATCCTGATGAGGTACAAGGACAGGGACCGCTTCCTCGGCCTGCTTGTTGTTGTGCTGATAGCGCTCAACGTAGGCAACGCGGCCAGGAACAGCGCGCTCATCTACCGCGGCGACAGCTTCGCGCCTGCTTTCCTGCTCGGCGCAATGATACTCACCGCGCTTATGTTCAGGGCCGAACGGCCTGGACCTAAGATCGCCTACGCTGCGCTTGCGGGTTTTGCACTGAGCCTCTGCAACCTGGTGTGGAACGGCGGTCCGTTCGGCGTCGCTGTTTACATCTTCGCCTTCGCGCTCATGCTCTTCTTCGCATTCGTGTTCGATGACAAGAAGCTTGTCAGGAACCTTGGCTACATGCTTGCGTCCTTTGCCGCCTGGTTCCTGTTTGTTACCCTCTACACCATGCCCGTCTGGATCGTGCCCGAGACGCTTACCGGCTGGAGCTTCGCGGCGCTGTTCGTGCCCATGATACTAGCCTGGCTGATTGCGCATTACCTGCTCGCAATGAAGCACGGGCTTCCGCAGGCAATCGGCACAGGCATGAGGCGCGCAGCCGCCTCACTGATCACCTTCGCCATAATAGCGACAGCCTTTGCAGCTGCGATGCCTGGCTTGGTCGGTTCGCTGTTTACAGCAGGCGGCTACTTCATAACCGGCGGTTCGGCGAGTGGCGCATCTGCGTTTTCAACCACGATACAGGAGCTTCAGCCACCGACATACGCCTTCCTCTTCTCGAGCTTCAACCTGCAGCTGTTCGCCACCCCGATGACGCTGGTAATGCTGCTCGCAACGCAGGCGGCCGGCCTTAGCATCGGCTTCTGGATAATCATCATACTGCTCTCCTTCCTCTACCTGTTTCTGCAGGTCGACCGCCAGGACGGTGACAGGGGCATGCTGAGCGGCACAGCCAGCTTCCGCTTCGAGCTCAACCCCGCAATGCTGCTTGTCATATCCTTCTTCTCTGTCATGGCATTCCTGCAGATGAACGCGATACGCTTCAACGCGCTCCTGAGCATACCGCTGAGCATGCTTGCAGCCTACACTATATACTGGCTGGTGCTGTACGTCAAGGGCCACGCCCATGCATACGATTCGCGATACCTTATTGTGCTGATACCGGCGATTATGGCCACTCTGGCAACATTCGTCGCATTCCCAAGCATGCCGGTTGAGCTTGACGCGCTTCTGCTTGCTGTGGGCGCTGCAATGGTTGGCTCCTTCCTTGCCTCTAGCATAGTATCCCTCGTCGCCGGCTCCAGCAGGGCGAGGCTGCTGGGCTACGCTTTCGGAGTGGCCCTGCTCCTCATCGCAATCAAGGGCATGATGGGCCTCAGCGCACTTGTCATACTGGGCATAATAGCGGCCTCAGCAGTGGAGGGCCTTGCTCTCTTCAAGCTCGCCCCCAGAATCAAGCGCTGGAACCCAGCGCTCGTCATAGCGCTCGTTGCTGTCGCCGTGCTCCTGATAAGCATGGCCTGGATAGACGTGAACAGCATCTACACCTACAACCCAGGCACAGGCACATGGGCGGTGAGCCTCACCCAGGCAGACGGCATCAATACATACTTCCTTGCCGCGCTCTCCTGGATGAAGAACAACACTCCGGGCAACGCCACCGTGCTTACGCTCTGGCCGGACGGCTCTGTCGTGGAGGGCGTAGCGAACCGCACAGCTGTTACTGACAGCGTGGGCTCGCAGAACGCCTACAAAGGAGACGCCTTCGCTGCCTGGCTGCTCAATGACAGCACCGACCCTGGCTTCCTGCTCCGCAACATAACGGGCATGCCGCAGTACCTGCTAGTGCGCTACTTCTGGCTAAGCTACGAGAGCGGAGGCATCTATACCGAGTCGAAGCTCAATGCATCGCTCGCACCCTACTATGGCGTAAGCCAGTTCTCCAGCGTTAACGAGACCAGCAACAGAAGCTCAGACCTCTACAGGTTCTCTGGCGCAGGCAACGGCGTGGACTCTGAACTGCTGGTCAGCAGCGTCAACAACACAACCAGGTACGGCAGCTGGCTCGTGCTGGGCAACGGCAGCACGTCGCCCTACGCATACACGGCAATCTACAACCTGTACAACAGCAACTTCACGCTGGTGAAGCAGGCAACCACCAACTCCAGCAACGCAGCCACCTTCCTGCTAACCTACTTCCAGTCGCCGGGCAGCGGCGCAAACCTGACAGCCGCCTACATGATGAACCCCGACATCGCTTACAGCAACATGGCAAAGCTGCTCTACCTCTGCGGCCCCGGCACCTGCCTCTGGGACAACAACGTGGCCACGCTGCGGCTTATTTACACGAATAGAGACACGAAGATATTCAAGATACAGTACAACATGAGCAACGCGACCGTTGCAAGCGACTACGCGCTGTACTACGGCTGAGACGCAGTTTTCCAAGGGATTAACCGCGCAGCTGGCCTGCAACAAATTTCCTTACCTCAGCGAGCGCGGGCAGCCCCTGTTTCACAAATTAACCACAGCCAGCGCGTCATGCGACCTGATAGCTGCAACCAGCGCGCTTTCCTTACAGGCATTACCATGCTGGCAGCGCCAGCGCTCGCCTGCCCGGAAAAGAAAAAGGAAAAGGAAAAACAAAAAAGAAAGACTGAGCAGACTACTGCTGCTCAGCCAATCGCAGCTTGCCTTTAAGCCAAGCCTACTTCTTGCCTGCCAGTCCGGCTCCTATGAAGGAGAGGACAAAGCCAAGCAGCACGGCCCATAGCCATGTCTGGTTAGCCCATGTCAACGCTGCCAGCGTCACGCCGGCAACTGCCGCTGTTTCCAGGCCGAAGAGGTTTATGCTTGGCCAGTTCACGCCAGTCACGTAACCAAAGCTGGCGAAGAACAGGGCTATAGCCGCAATCACTGCAGCGCCCACGAATATTGGCGCCCAGAACGCTCCGGTCCCTGCGAAGACTCCGCCGCTAGCCGATACAGCTCCCGAGAAGATTACTCCCAGGAAGATCAGGCTTCCTATTATCTGGAGGACGAAGGCTCCCCAGTTCTGTTGACTTTTTGCCATTCAGATCACTGCTTCATACAGCAACGCCAAACTTTTTAAACATATTCCCATACCCCGCAGCATACTTTGACAAAAGACGAAGCTGGCGAAACCTGTTTAAGTGCCTGCCTTCTCTGCGGCTCTGCTGCGCTGCTGCCAGCGGTTCCGCGCCCTGCCTGCACCGCAGGCTTTCTTTTTAATCTTTGTTGCATAACAAGCAGCATGCGCCTCGCCTTCGTCTCTGACAACGCCTACCCGTGGTTCAACGGGGGCATAGAGAAGAGAAGATACATAATAATGCACAGCCTCGTCAAGGAGGGCCACGAGGTGCACTGCTTCACTATGCAGCACAAGCATATGCCGGGCAGGGAGTTCAGGCGCAACGGCATAAGGTACCACTGCGTGGCAAGGGCGATGGACTGGGAGGGCATGTACCGCGGAGGCAGCGCCAGGCGCAGCATACGCATGCCGCTGCTCTTTGCGTCAAGCATCTTCTTCGCCATGCTGCCCTACACCTTCGACGCTGTAGACGCAGACTCGTTCCCGTTCCTGCACCTGTTTCCCGTATGGCTATACGCCAGGCTCAGGGGCATACGCTTCGCCATAACGTGGCACGAGGTGTGGAGCAGCGACTTCTGGAGCCGCTACCTTAGCGGCCTCGGCAGGCTCGGCTACCTGGCCGAGTGGCTCTCGTCGCGCCTCGCTGACACGCACATAGCAAACTCGAGCACCACGAAGGAGCTGCTGGGCAGCGTGCTCGGCGTTGAGCCCGGCAGGGTGATGACTTTTCCTGTTGCAGTGGACAGCGAGGAAGTGGCGCGCTTCACGCGGCTGCGCTGCAAAAAGAGGAGGCAGTTCATAAGCATAGCCAGGCTGGTAAGCCACAAGCGGGTCTGGCTTGCGATAAAGGCTGTGGCGAAGACCGACGCGAGGCTGCTGGTGGTTGGCAGCGGGCCTGACCTGCGGCAGCTGGAGCTGCTTGCGAAGGAGTCGGCCCCTGGGCGTGTCCTGTTCAGGCAGAGGATAGGCACTGGCGCGCTGTACAGGAGCCTGATGGAGTCGCAGGCGCTGCTCATGACCTCGGCCAGGGAGGGGCTCTCGCTTGTCACGATAGAGGCGCTGGCTGCAGGAGTGCCGGTGGTCATAGCGACTACGAGCGTGCTGCCAAAGGAGATCAGGAGGATGTGCGTGGAGGCGAAGGAGGAGGAACTGGGCTCGCTGCTCAACGACATGCTCTCCAACCCGAGATACGCAAGGGATGCCATGCGCAGGCGCAGGAGCGTGCTTGCCACTTTCTCAGGAGACAGCTCCGGAGCCGTGTACAGGAAAGTGGCTGGCGCCAGGCACTGAAATGTATTTATAATGTGGCGCACAATTCCTAATCAGCGTTCCATGCAGCACAACAATCACCTCCTGCTCCTCCTCATCCTCATTAGCTCCATCTCGCTGCTCGGCTTTGCGGGCGCTGGCATAGCGCACGGCGCATCTACTGCAACAACGTGCAGCAACTACTGCGGAACAGGAGCGGTAGTCAGCGCATGCAGCGGCTCAACCAGCATATCCGGCCCAACAACGTGCGAGCTTACGGAGACCAACACGCTCGCCTTCACCACTCTTTCTAGCGGCGCTGTGCAACGGAGCGGCACAACCCCTGTTACCGTCGAGCCGCAGGTCAGCGGCGTCGTGTCGTACAACACGCACAGCGCGCCCAACTTCCTCGTCTGCCCGCTCAGCGCATACGACAGCCAGGGCAGACAGATACACCCCACCGACCAGATGTACTTTTACACAGCGCCCTACACGAACTCATACGCTGACGTGGCAGGTGATGCCTGCCTCAACTCGCAGGGCAGCCTGGAGAACAGGATATCGCTCCCGACAAGCATCTCGTGGTCCACACGCTCTCCAGCCTCCGCCTCGGTGGGCGCGCTCTCCCTGAGCGATCCGGGCTCGATGAGAATACAGCTGCTTGCCTACTCGCCCATGCTCGAGGCTGGCGGGCAGGATGTGATAAGCAACGGCTACGACAGCAACACGCCCATATTCTACAGCATACCCTCGCAGGCGCAGGCGGGGCTCTGGACCTGGACGGCCGTATTTACAAACATGTCAGGCTATCTGGCCGACTCATTCAAGGTCGGCGCTGCCCCAAGCCTGGTGTACAGCTACAACGCATACTACCTCGACTCAAACGGCATCAAGACATACTACACGTGCAGCTACGACTACCCTTCATACGGCTACAGCGAGACTACGCGGCTGAGCGGCGTGCACCAGACATACATACCGTACACGGAGAACACGCCAAACGGCGCGCTGACTTTCGACGCCAACGTGGTGCCCTACCTGCTCTACAACTTCAACATAAGCTCTCCGGAGCAGCTGCAGATGAACCAGAGCTACGACATCTTCGGCCCGCTCAACTACTACACGCCTGCGAACAGCATCGACCTTTTCCCGGTAAACACGCCCGCCCAGTTCTACATAAACTACGGCGGCAAGCTCATATCTGGCAGCGAGAGCCTGCTCTCTTCGCTGGCCTCGTTCATAGCGGGGCTGATGGGCGGGGCGCAGATGCAGGGGGCGCCGGCGTACGCCTCTGGCCCCATCTCCATAGCCGCGATACCCAACGACTTCGTCTTCCTGCTCAACTACAGCAGTTCCCTCGGCGGCACCTACTACCTCAACGTGCTCAGGCTGATACCTTCGGGCTACTACAACATGAGCGGCGACCAGCCCAGCAGCGTCTGCCCTGGAATAGGCTGCAGCTCCGAGGGGGAGTGGGCAAGTGCGTGGAGCAGCTACTGGAGCAACACCATAACTGCGCAGAGCAGCAACACATACCTGATAAGCACGCTGAGCTTCGGCAGCTCGGGCGCATCAGTCTGCAGCTCCGGCTCCCTGCCAAGCAGCGAGCAGGCGAGCTGCGACGCCTTCATACCTATCAACATAAGCGCCGATTACTACGGCGATGTCTTCGTCACTGGCTACACTCCGACTTCTGGCTGTACCGTGCATGGCTTCTCGCGCATCTGCACAACAGGGGAGACGCCGGCGATGCTGGAGGTGAAGGACGCCATAGGCTCAAGTCCGCAGGTGCTCTTCCAGACATACGGGACAAACGTGCCGGTGCTTAGCGAGATAGCCGCCTCGCCTACTGGCGTAAACATCTTCGCCGCAGGCCCCGGCTCCGGCAACATCTACGCGTTCGAGGGCAACGACCTAGGCTACCAGGGCAGCTTCAGCCTTTCGTTCAGCGAGACCAACCCGATTACAGGCCAGGAGACAGGGGTGCTTAACATCTCCGACTACCTGTACAACGGCGGCCTCTTCGGCGTCGCTTTCAACGGCGCGGCTGCGGGCAACGTGCTGGGCTACGGCAAGCAGGGGCCCGCTACCGAGTTCGACAGGGCGGGCAACCACCACCCCCTCGGCCTGCAGGACGTAAACGGCTACCTGTACGTGCTCGACGACTGGTCAGCTGGCCTTGACTGGCAGGCGTGCGGCATAACCATAGGCTCGTACGGCTACTGCCCGGCGACCAGCATGAACCTGCTGATGCTCAGGGTGCTCAACGTCTCCGGTGCAAACGTGCCCATAAACCCGACCCTCTTCAACGACGTCTGGCAGCAGCAGACCTGCAGCGTCAGCACTCCAGGAAACCAGGGCACCGCCTTCTCCAGCGGCACGTGCTACGCCACAGAGCCTGCCGGCGTAGGCTGCTCTCCAAGTGCCTGCTCGCTTGAAGCAAGCGGCGTCTGCTCCTCTGCTTCGGGCACCCCAGGAGACACGTATGCGTGCATCAATCCAGGCACCAAGTCAAGCACATACTACAGCCTTTCCACTGGCTCGTACGCAGGCAACGAGACATATCCGCCGTACGGCTGGGTGCTTGCTGCAAACGTAACTACGCCAGACGGCGCGTCCGTTAGCTTCTGCTCGTCGGGGTCCTGCACCTACAATCCGGCTACAATGACAGCCCAGGGCTCCGCGTATCCGCCCATAGGCCCGGGACTGCAGAATACTTACTCGGCAATCAAGGGTATAGGCTTCTCGGTAAACTACAATTCCACTGCGGACATAATAATGCCGGCGACAACTGAAAACACAGGTTGGGGCGGGATCTGCATACCCTACATCTACTGCCCTAAGGCCAAGACTCCGCAGTACGCCGAGCTGCTCACCACCAGCCTGAACATAGAGAACTACACCAAGCTCTTCACAGGCTATTCGCCATACACGTGCTACACCGGCTCCAGCAAAGCAGGCGCCTGCACCGGGCTTGCGGGCATAGGCAGCATGGCCGGGCCTGTATACAGCGTTGACAACCCGTTCTACTACCTGGAGAACCAGGGCGCGCTGCAGCTGCTTACTGCTGCCGGACAGTTCTACTCGTCTCTGTCTTCTTCCGAACTGGGGATCGGCGGCTACAAGAGCAGCGGTTCTGCGCCGCAGCTCAGCATCTCCGCGGCCCCGGTAGGCTGGGGCCAGACAGACACAGTTATAGCAACGGCCTCGGCAACTACAGACACTGTCAGCATAAACATAGAGGGCTATTCAGAGCCCGTGGCTACGGGCACAGGCAAAGTCACCTACTACATATGCGCCACTGAGCCATCGCTTGCTGACCCGAACCCGGGCGGCTGCCTTGCGCCCGGCAGCTATGAGATAAAGGCCACGCAGGTTGCGAGCGACGGCAGCTCGAGCAGCAGCACAGACTACACGCTGACAGTGGAGGGTACGCCATATGTAAGCCTGCAGAACGAGATCATGACGACATCGTCCACCGGAACAGTACCGGACAGCGTCACCGCCATAGCGCCGTCGGGCTCTGATACCGTGGAGATAGTGGTGCCTTCTTACAGCCCCAGCCCAGTAGCGAGCGGCACCGGCAACGTGATATACACAATATGCGGAAGCGGAGGCCAGTGGTGCCCTTCCTCCGCGACGGCCACCGCGTACACCATAGAAGGGAAGGACACAAGCGAGGGAACATCCCAGGCAGCAACGCTATACTATGTGCCTGCAGGTGCAACAAGCTCGTCGGCTCCGACGCTGAAGGTGCCCATTTCGCTAGACAGCCAGATAGCAGGCTATCTCATTGTGCCATACGCGTACACGTACACGCTGACGCAGAGCTACAGCCCGCGCACGCTCCGCGGAACAAGCAGCAGCAGCAACCCAAAAGCCACCTGCGCCAGCTACACGGCGCCTGGCACTGAAACGCAGACGGTATACACGGACGCGCTCATCAACGCCAAATCAAACACGCTCTCCGCGACTGTAGAGGGGGGCAGCACGTATCTGCAGAACCTGCTTACAGGCTCCTACTATGAACCCAACATATCCGACTACGGGCTGGTGGTGCCTAGGAACATACAGTACAACGCGCAGGGCAACAGGGCATTCGGCTCCGTCTACGCCAACGTCAGCGAATGCAGCCCGAACGGCTCGGGCATAGACTGCCAGTCGAACTACCAGGCTCTTCTCAACGCCACCACGCAGCTGCAGTATTACAACAACGAGTACGCGCTGCCCAACGCGAAGCTGCCTACAGGCTACGAGACCCTAGGAGAAGCGCCCGTAAGCCCCGCCGATTACGGCCAGAGCCTGCCAGTAACAAGTGGCGCAACCCCTGCGCTGTTTCCCTCGAACACGGCCGCGCTCCAGTACGCCAGCCTGCCCTCGATCTCAACGGTCTCGCTCTTCAACATATACACGGAGGTGCTCTACGACAGCCCGCTGTACCTCTACCTGAACAGCACCAGTTATTCCGCGGGCGGCCACAGCGCGGCCGGAGGCGGCAGCCACAGCCTGCTTGGCTACCAGCGCATAATATACGTGCTAGAGGACAGGTTCGGCAACAAGTTCTTCGCGCCTATCGACGCTGACGTTGCCAATCCGGTGGAGATAGCGCTTACAGTAGCAGAGAGCGTGACGAGCGCCAACGCAAACTCGACGGTGCTGACCATAAACGGGATTGCAGGCACGTATTCGGATCTTGGCACCGTCTTCACTCCGCTGCCTGCAGGCCGGCGGGTATACCTCTACTACAACAAGGACCTGAATTACGTGGCCTACGACGCGCTCGTCGATCCTGTCAACGCGATCTACTGCGCATTCAACGTCAAAGACACGAGCGCCCCAGTTTCATGCATCGCCTCCAACCCGGTATCAGCAACCAATTACGCCAACAGCGACGTGATCACTTACGCTCCCGACTACAACTCACTAGGCGTCTGCAACCCGCCCCCGAACAGCCTGCTCCAGACAAACACAGAACCGTGCAACGTCTACGGCGCTCTGGGCCTCAGCGCCACGTGCAGCAACGGCGGAAACGGAGAGGCGCGCTACTGCTCGCCGACATACTCGAACGGCACTGGCACATGCACCTCGCAGCTCGGCCTGTTCGGCATAGCAACGGTAGGCACCAACGGCGCCTTCGGCACCAGCATAACTGCCTGCGGCTACGGCCAGGAATCCATAATAGCGAAGTACTACGGCTACCCCGGGCCTGAACCGGTAACCGCGACGCAGGTGGTGCTGCCTGAAAGCGAGAACGGCATAGGATTCCAGAGCGGCGCCGTGTACAGCCTTGCAGCAACAAACGTGCTAAACTACCAGTACGCGCCCAACGAGACCGTTTCCGTGTTCCAGATAGGCCTGCCGCTGCTCAGCTACGGTGCCATAAGCATTATAGCGCTGGCTGCAAGCCTGGCCACAGTGCTGCTTCTGCTGCTGACCCGCTACCTGCCTGCTATGCGTAGCCGATCGGCGAAGCGCCGTCATCCCCGGAAGGATTGAATATGTTGCTCTTGTCTTCCGTTTCTGTGTTTTGCCCGTAAGAGCCGCGCCGCCTGACCGCGTAGTACAGCGCCTTCTGGCGCTCCAGGTACAGGGCATAGCCGGCTGCGAAATCAGCCTCTCTTCCGTTGAACTGGTACGCGTCTGTAACCACAGATATGTTTTCGGAGTAGTTTGCTCTTATAGCATCTTCTATTTCAGCTTCATTTTTGCCTATCAGCTCTTTTATGTGCTTCTCAACCACACGCGTGTGTTTTTCATCAACAGCCTTTGTCTCATATTTTATATCCAGCACTTTCGCCTTTTCGGCGACCGCATTGCTCATAGATACCGCGAGGGAGTTGAGGTCGGCTATTTCGCCCTGCCCAAAAACATCCATCTTTGCAGCCACCTTCAGTTCCGCGAGTACGCCCAGAATCTCTGCATTTATCGCTCTGAGCTTCTTGTTGTCGTGCCTGTCGTCGTGCTCCAGTGCGTTTATCTTTTGCGTTGTCGCTTTCAGGCTGTCCCTGAACTTCTCGCCGACCGGCGTGACCTTTACCGCTTCGCCGGCGTCTTTTGCATCCCCGGCAAAGACGCTGCCAGAGCCGGGGGTTTCGGTGGTGCCTGCCGCCTTAGAGGCACCCGCAGGCACGGGAGCCACTTTTTGCGCTTTCGGGTCTGTGCCACCTGGCGTTAACCCGGTGAGATAGTTGGCTACTTTAGCCAAGCTGCCCCCGCCCCCGACCTGGTCCAGCGCCTCGTTAAGCCATTGATACTTGAAGTAGGCAACCAGTTGGTCATTCATCGTTACAGCTATTTTGTCAGCATCGATTTTGTCTAGCTTCCTCATTATGCTGCTGAACGTGCGGTCCATAGTGAGACCAACAACGGAGCCTGCCCCGTACGCAAACCTCAGGATTGGGTCCTGGCTTACCGCCTCGCCCACTCTTTCCTCGTACTTTTCTATACGAGACACCAGTCTGTCCTGAGTAGCCACAATGGAATGGTCCATCCTGAATAGGCGCTTTAACGTGTGCCTTCCAGAGATCATGAGCTTCTTGTCTGCGAGCAGCTCGTCCATTGCTTCTTTTTTGAACGCATCCTGCCTGTCTATTGCGAAGCCTCTGCCCATCTTGTTCAGTTCCTCAGCAGCCTGCACCATTGCAGCTTCGGTGCTTACGCGCCCTGGCAGGTCCATAAGCGTATCGCACGTGTCCGCAATCTTTTTCACGCGTTTCAGAGTCTCCCTGGCCATGGATTCCTGCGTGCCGGCCATTCCAACTTCGGCAGTGGTCTTCTCAAGCTTCTTCTTCCACTCATCCACCTTCGCATGAGTGTTTTGCTGCCGCTCGACTAGGCCCTTCACCTTTCTACCCGAGCCAGTGACGTACCCGTTTAGCACATCATCTATCTTCTTGCTCCTTTCCTCTATCCTCTTGCGTTCCTCCTCGCTTGCAGCTCCGGCCTTTTCGCCGAGAGTGTTGCGTTCTGAGCCCAGGGCGCCGATCCTCTTGTCCAAATCGCCCAGCGCCGTTGCGTAGCTGGTAACCCGCTCCTCGCAATGCCAGCGGGCCGATTTCCTGCTTTCCAGTTTCCTTTCTGCCTCGTTCAGCTTCTGTTCCGCTTCAGGAATACGCTCCCGCCAGTGCATAGCGATAATGCCTAAAGTATCGTTCGAATTTTTAAGCTCAAGCCTCCTGACAATCCCGTTACGCGTTGCCTTCTCGAGGGCATCTTCGGGGTTGCTGCGTGCTCTAGACCCGTAAATTACCATAAACACACCAGAAACGGTTGGCGGCTACCTGTTTAAAACAATTCGCTTTATAGCGCAACACCCCCAGTGTTTTTTGTTAATTTGGTTGAACAAAGCAGTACTCCAGGACACGGTAAGATACCTATTTATATGCCGAAATGCATATTATGAATGGGTGTGAGCATGTTTGAGGTGCTGCTTAGCTTCGGCGGAGTAGACGCACTTATACCCCTCATAATAGTGGTCATAATCATAGGCGCGGCCGCAGGCCTTACTAGGAAATTCGACTTCCTGAGCTTCCTGGGAATATCAGTGCTGGCGGGGGTCGGCTTCGGCGGAAAGGGTGCAATAGCAGGCAAGTCAGGATACTCGCGTCTTGGTGGCAGCGCAATATCAAAAGCTTCCGGAAAAACAGCCAAGAACCTAGGCAAGATCGCTGGCGTGAGCGGCGGCACACTTTCGGCCGTGGCTGCAGCAAAAATAGGCAATGTCATAAAGACCCGCTCTGAAGCAAAACAACAGGCAAAGGCAGACATGGCAGCCGCTGCGGCGGGAGGACCTAGCAAGACACCAGACACAGGCAATACATTCGAAACCGGCTCAAAACGTCGAAGGGTCAAAATGGCAGTAAAATATTTCGGAGTCGGAGCGTTGGGAGCTGCCGGACTCTCTTGGACGAGAACCTCAAATAAGAAGCTCAAGGGACTGAAGGGAGAGCGGCCGAAGACAGTGGCCGGAGAGCAATACGAGCCACCGTTTGTGGAGCAGCTTGATAAATACAGAGCTGAGCTCGGGATTTTGGTCGCAGAGTTGCGCAAATACAAAGATGTGAACTACGCTGGGGCTAAGGCGGTACAGAGCAAGGACCCTAAGGACCAAGAGGAATACGAGAAGCTTGTGAAGGCGCTCCCGGCTAAAGACCGACATAACTACCTGAGGCTTCTGGACAGGGAGAGGATTGTAAATGAGAGAAAGAACATACTGCAAAGCGCAGCAGAAAACAGGATTACGAACCTAAATGGGTACGCCGCAGATCACCAGGAGAAGGCTAATGCGCTTGAAAAGGCTACTACCAAGTATGAAGAGATGGTTCGGCAAGAGGACATAATAGGAATAGAAAAAGCATACGAAGAGAAGCGGCGCGCGGATGAGCAACTCAGAAAGCTAGAGAAGACGACCCGGAATAAGCTGAGCAAAGATTATGCTGGTTTTAACAAGCACGTGGAAGCACCGGGGGAGCAGGAAAAAGCATTTAAAAAGGCTACCGAATTTGCTGATATTAGCAAATATGCCGATGTTAGCAAGCTCGTTGAAGAGCAGAGCAAGAAAAAGATAAAACCATTTGAAAAGGCTGATACTTTGCCGAAACGCGGCCCGAAGGACTACTGGCTGCCTTATAGAATGTATGAAAAATACAAAAAGAAAAACAGTAGTGGGGAGGAAAACGAAAACGGCTAGAACTCGCTGGACTCCTCGCTGCTGAAGTCGTCGTCCTCTTCGTCGCCGTCCATGTCGTCGTCCTCGTCGCCTTCCTCGTCATCCGAGTCGTCGTCGTTCTCTTCATCTTCGTCTTTTTTGTCTTTCTCTGTCTTGGCCATAACAACCACACATGCCGCGCGCCCTTAATTGGGCGTGAAGCGGTGCTATAATTCTCCAAAAACTATATAATACTTTCTCCGTGTTTGGGATGGGCTGCGGGGAGGCACAGCTGCGCAGCGGCGCAATGCGTCACCTATTTTAAATGTTGAAGCACATGCATAGCAAGGGCTTGTAGCTCAACGGTAGAGCGCCCGCTTTGCAGGCGGATGGTTCCGGGTTCGAATCCCGGCAAGTCCATTGCGCTTATCCGGAAATTATACGGAAAGCCATTTTGCGTGGACCGGCCTGGAAAACGCAGACACGGCGCTATTAACTCCTGGACCTGAGTCTCCGTTCGCCATAGCCTCTATTCTTCTCCTCGTTGCGTCTCAGCATGCTAGCGAAGATATCAGCTTGCTCTACCGCGTCATCACGCGCGTTATGCGTGTGTTTCATTCCTCCCGTAAACTCCTCCGGGAGGCGATCCTTCACGGTATCTGCCCATTTGGTGTTGTTCATGCCCATGTAGTACGACTTCATGTCTATGCCGTTGACACCGAAAAGCTTCCCGTAACCGAACCTCTCCAAATACCATTTAGTATACATCCAGTCGAAGGTGCCGTAGGAGGCAAATACGGGCTTCCTGCCTTTGCTTACGCCGCTCACCCACTCCGAGAGGTCATGCATCGCTTCCTCAGGCTCCTTGCCATTCTTTGCAAGCTCCTCCATCGATAACCCATTTATTTCCAACGCCTCCTTCTCAAAATTGGCGTTTATGGGCTTCAACTCCGCATAAAAGGTATTGCCAGGCAAAGCATTGCCAGGCCAAGCATTGCTAGGCCATAACACCACCGCAGCTCCCAGCGAAAGCAGGCTGTAGACGCCGGGTATGAGGCCCGACGCCTCTACATCTACCGAGATATAAATTTCCTCCACAGCCAGCTATTGGTCTTCGGCCTATATATAGATTGACTCGATAAACAGAACTTTTTATATAGAGAACAGCATAGGCAGTACAGATAGGCATGTCTAGCAGGTTTGCGGACTCAGGCTTCAGGACCTACGAGGAGAGGTACAACCTTTCTGCGCCTTTAGTGGCACAGGTCTATGCTGAGCTGCGCAAGGTGCTCGGCGATGACATAGTGCTCATAGGGGGCAGAGCCGTGAACATACTCTGCGGTCTTGATTACAGAAGGACCAATGATATAGACTTCCTTGTTGACGGGAGCATCACCGAAGAAAGAAGGGAGGCGCTTAGGAAGATTGGATGGGAACCCGCAGCCAATTCCAAGGCAGACGGAGACAGGGCCCATTTCGAAAAAAAAGGTTTCTCGCACGGCGGCAGGACGTATGAAGTGAAGGTAGATATCAACACCGTCGAAGGTCCGCGAAGCCTTCCACGGGTATACGACAAGCACAGCATAGTAGAAGATGGAGCTGAAATAAGCATAGTCGATGGGCCCTACTTCTCTCCTGTAAAGGTGGCCAGCGTGCCTGCACTCATTGCGATGAAGTTCACAGCGTTCGAGGACGGTGAAAACAGCAAGGACGAACAGAAGAGAAAGAACGCAATTACGCACACAGAAGACACATTCATGCTCGTACAGACACACTACGCCTCTTTCGACGCCTTCCTGCATGCGGAATCAGGCGCTCTGGCGCACCTGCTTGGAGCCAGACGGCTAGATGAGACAAGATCGGATAGGCTGCGCTATATTTTCGAAAGGGGAAGGGAGCACACGTGCGGGGGGGCCGTATGGGTGATAAAGGAGAAGGTGCGGGCCGATGCTAACATGGCCAAGGCGCGGTCAGATACAGGCGAATGGCTGGCGCATGAACTGGACAGAAAGCTTAGGGACAGGATCGAAACCGAAGAAAAGCGCGCCGAACAGCAGTACCCCGAAGCATTGAAGGAGAAGTTCGATTCCGTCTATTACACGTTCTGGCGCAAGTTCGGCAACCTAGACACTCTGGTGGACGTGCTGAACAGCTGGATGGACGTGAAGAAGGAGGTAATCAGGAGAGAACTCAAGGACATGTTCAGGATAGTTGAGGCCAGGCATCCGGGATGGAAAGCAGTCATGGTCGGGCGCCGCTAAAAAAGGGCGGGCCACACCAAAGTATGCAAAGGCTTACATTTGTTTTCTTGGCAAACTTTACTGATCGCATGCTTCCAAATCTTGACCCGAAGGCGCTGAAAGGCGTTATGGACAGGCTCGGCATAAGGAGCGAGAGCATAGAGAGCACGAAGGTCGTTATAAGCTGCCAGGACAAGGACATTGTCATAGAGGAGCCGCAGGTTGTGCTGATAGAAGGCCAGGGAGTGCGCTCCTTCCAGATAAGCGGCGACATAAAGGAAATAGAGAAGGCCAAGCCTGAGATAAGCGGGGAAGACGTTGAATTCGTGCGGGAGCAGACTGGCGCAGACGAAGCAGCTGCGAGGAAGGCGCTGGAAGAAACCAACGGCGATAACGCTGCTGCGATACTGAAGCTGAAGGGAGGCGGAAACTAATCGCTCTCTGCTCGCTTCGCTTTTTTGCCTCGGGGCCGCTTCGGGTACAGCACCAGAAGCCACCTCCTGCCATACCTCTCGCTGAACCAGACTGACTCGAAGTCGCTCTTGCCGATTACCCGTTCCATGCCTATATCCACATCCATTATGAACAGGCTGCTGCCGTCGTAGCCTGTGACAACAGAGTAGTGGCCATACCTCAGTCCCTGCTCTTCGGGCGCCCCAGTCTCTTCATCTTCAGAAAGGATGAAGTTGACTATCACAGGCATGCCCCTGTCTATGTGCATCTCTATGTCCGTTACGCCTGAATCGTACATAGATTCTGTACGCATGCCGTAAGCCCTGGCAGCCGCCACCATGCCAGCATGCGAAGTGCCGGCGTCACTGGTAGTATGCGCTTTTCCAGCAATCGCCATTTCGCCAGCACTTATGCCGAAATAAGAGAGCACGGCCCTGAGTGAAGCGGGCCCGCACGTGTAATCGGTTTTTTGCATCACGCTCTTCACACGCAGCCTCACCCTCTCGCCGCGCAGAACAAAAACTCCAGCTTGCATACCACCCGCCCGCTTGCGTATGCCTCGCGCTCCTGCACCCATGCATAGATTCTGCCACTGCAGTTATTAAAACCTGGGCAGAAATGGCTCGGGTGCCCATTGCAGGGACGAAACACCGCCCTCGCGCTGCTAATCCATCTTGAAGATCTGCACGAAGGGCACGCCCCCCACCTTCTTTACGTCTGACTTGCGCACATAGCCCTTGCTCATCATTACAGCTACAGCGCGCTCGCCGACGACGTTAGCCGAGTATATCTCTTCATTCACGGCTGCTTCCCTGGCCAGCTGCTCCGCCATAAGCTCGCCCTTGTAAAATTCAGCGTATTTTTCAAGGTCAAGCTGCAGCTTGCCGCTCTCAAAAACTTTGCCTATAAGCTCCTCGTCGCACATGGCAAGAAGCAGGCCCTGCGGCGTGCTGTGCTTCTTTACGTATATCATGCGCCTACCCGTATCTCACGAAGAAGAATGCGGCGCTGCTGTAGAGTATGCCGTACCACATGAGCCAGAGAGCACCTGTGAGGTTGTAAACCAGCAACGAGATGGCGCTGGCACCGAAAAGAACTGCGGAGAAGCCTATCTCTACCCTCGCATTCCTGAACAGGTTCCTGATTCTGCCGCCCTCGACCCGCCTTGTCGCCTTGAACCAGCCGTACGCAGGGTTCTGCGAGAACAGGGCCGCAAGGGCTCCGTTGAGCCTGACAAACGCGAGGGCGAAGTTCAGCGCGAACATCATGATGCCCTTTGAGAGCGAGTTGAAGTAGACCTTTGATATCGTTATGGGTATGAGGATCGAGAGCAGGAAGGCGCCCATGCCGAGCAGCTCCAGGTTGAGCACCGTGTACGGTGGGGTGAAGATCTGCTTAACAGAGCCGAAGGTGAACGGGGCTGCGAGCATCACGAGCAGTATGGAGAAGATGGTGAAGAGTATGAGTATA
Source organism: Microcaldota archaeon (assembly GCA_964548595.1). Classification (GTDB taxonomy): domain Archaea; phylum Micrarchaeota; class Micrarchaeia; order Micrarchaeales; family CABMGC01; genus JAJYVH01. The sequence continues at coordinate 18,681 of CAZJQO010000037.1, forward strand.
GACGACAGGTAGTTCAGGCCGAGGCCGTGCGCGGCATAGTCCATCTTCGAGAGCGCGCTCATCGCCTTCTTGCTTGTGTTGTCCTTGTGCTTCAGGAAATAGAGCAGGAACTGCGTGTCGCCGTAGTTGTAGCGCCACTGCTGCCTTGCAAGCTCGGTGAAGCTCTTCATCGGCCTCGCAAGCGCGTAGACCTTTGGTATGTGTAGGCTCCTGAAGTTGTGCATATCGGACTCGAAACTCATGAACGTGTCCTCAGTGACGTACTCGGGGAAGCCCCCTATGGCGTCGAGCGCGCTGCGCTTTATCACAGCGCACGAGCCTGCGAAGAGCGCTGTCCCGTTCATGACCCTTGACGGCTGTATGAGCTTGAAGAATATTGTGTCGAAGAGGCCAACTGTGTCGGAGAAGAGGCTGCCCTTTGCGTACTGCTTCTCTGTCTGCACGAAGCAGAGCTTAGGGTCCTGGAAATAGGGAAGCAGGTCGGTAAGGAAATTATTGTCCACAAGCTCCTCGTCCGAGTCGAAAATTGCGATGTATTCCTCGTCGGAGCTCTTGAGCATGTTGTTCAGCGCGCCCGCCTTGAAGCCCTGCCTGTTCGGCCTGCGCATGTAAACTGCGCCGTACTCGGCGCTTATGCGGCCCAGCGCGCTCGCTGTCTCGGGCTCGGTAGAGTCGTCTAGCATATAGAACTTCAGCTTGCTCCTGTCGTAGTTCAGCTGCGTTATCTTCGCCAGGTTCCTTGCCACCATGCCGGGATCCTCGTTGTAAACCGGCATCACCACCGCCACGCTGGGTTTCCTGCGCATCGGCTTCAGCCCCGCGTTTATGTTTTCAAGGTACCGCGCGTAGTAGCTCGATTTGTAGTAGGAATATGAGGAGACCATGTTGAAGCCTCCGGAGATCAGCGCCAGGAAGGTGAACGAAATCGCGATGACGTACGCTATCACGCTGTTGGCGTTGAGCAGCAGGTAGGCGGAGAAGATGAGGCTGACAGCTGTCAGGGCCGAGAATAGGAACACAAGCATAAGCTTGGCCAAGACGCCGCTCGGCGCGTCACCCAGTTTTAGAGCCATGTAACTCGCACTTCATAGGAAAGTTAAATATTAATAAGCGGTAAGGCGTAGATTGGTTTGCCGGGGTGGCGGAATCTGGTCATCGCGCTGGTCCCGAAAACCAGTGCCCTTCGGGGCTTTTGGGTTCAAATCCCAACCCCGGCGTTTAATTTCACTGAGGCTCCTTGATGAACTCGTTGAGGAGCACTGTCGCGTAGGAGCCCCTGGGCAGCGAGAAAGACAGCCTGTAAGCGCCCTCATCCTGCACGCTGCACGCCAGCTCCCTGACAGGCGCAAGC
>CAZJQO010000038.1:0-23206 GCA_964548595.1 Microcaldota archaeon
CACCCAGCATGAAGAGTATCACCAGGACCGTGGCTCTCTTGTAGCCTACAAGCAGCGGTGAGATTATCAGCATCGGTATATCAAGCAGGTATCCAAGCGGCGAGAAGGCAAGAGCTATGGTTATGAATGCGAGTATGAGCGGCCTGTAGTGCATGTAGCCGATGATGAGCGAGCAGCTCACTATGATCGTGAAGGCCCAGGCCGCATCTGGCACCTGGTATACCAGCACCGGGAATATGAGCAGTATGTAGACTATCAGCCCCAGGAATGGGTGATAAAGCCCAATCGCAGCCAGCAGCAGGATCAGCAAAACCAGAAGGAGCACAGGGTAGAACGGCATCGCCACCGCAATGGCTATAAAAGCGAAGGCGAGTAGCAGAGCGTCGAGGAAGTTGGGGTTCCTTACTATGTCTATGCCGAGGTCCTTTATCGAATAGATGAAGATGGGGGTCCTGTGGCGCTCCTTTATTATGCCCTTTACCAATTCGCTCTTCACGGGCCTCTTGCTGCGCCGATCCTCCTTAGCCATCCGCTACCACTCCCCCGCTATTATATCCCATTAACAATAGTTAAAGGGTATGAGCGGGCATGTGCATTAGACGAATACAGCGAATTTATTAATATCCTAGTATAAAGTAGAATTACCCGTTGTAGCTCAATGGCAGAGCGACCGCCTGTAGTGCTGCATGCTACGCATGGTCGTAGAAAGCGGTAGGTTGGGAGTTCGACTCTCCCCGACGGGACTTACTAATTTAAGCTTTGCCATAGATAACTGCAAGATGGCAGCTCGGAGTCCGGAGAACGCGGGAAGGGCGATGCTCACCATAATCTTCCTGATCGTGATGGGCCTTGTGATACTATTCTATTACCTCGCGCACCTTGCATGATGCGTTGCATCGCTAATCATTCCTGATGCAATCCTCTATCGCGTCTGCTACCTCCTTGCTTTCTCTATTCATGACAAGTATGCTATGGAAACCTAGCGCCGCCCTGTCCTCGCGCGGCCTGATCCTCTCCACGATCACCGACAGGTCGTTATGGATATCCCTAAGCTTTCTGACCGTATCGCGGTCCTCGCGCCTTCTGGACTCTCTAAGGGCCATGTCCTTAAATGGGCATATTGCGCTTCTAAAGCTTGTGTGCTAACCATCGAAAGGAGTCTCTCCGGCTAACGCGCGCAAGTTTTTATATCTTATAAAGGCTATACTACTGTGGGAGCATGGCGGAGGAATGCATATTCTGCAAGATAGCAAAGAAGGAGGTGCCATCGTACAGGATCTATGAGGACAATGAGTACATCGCATTCCTCGACATCTATCCGAACATAAAAGGGCAGTCGCTGGTCATACCAAGGAAACACCTGGAAAGCTACGCCTTCGCCCTCGACGGTAAGGAGCTGGCAGGGATAGTGATCGCCGCGAAGAAGGTGTCGAAGCTGCTCGAGGCGAGGCTGAAGGTCGGCAGGGTGCACATGGTCCTCGAGGGCACCGGGGTCAACCATCTCCATGCGAAGCTCTATCCGGCTCTGGGCACGAACAAGGCCTTCGAGGCGGTGATAGCCGAGGAGAAACTCTTCTTCGAGGCGTATCCGGGTTACGTTACCACGCTCATGGGCCCGAGGGCGAAGGATGAGGATCTCAAGGCCCTACAGAAACAAATAACTAGCTAATCACGAATATACTCTTGATGCCTTGGTAGTATAGTGGTTAGAATTCGACCCTGTCAACAAATTTGGCAGAACGGTTGAGACCCGGGTTCGAATCCCGGCCAAGGCGTCTTGTGTTTGCACAGAAGTGTATAAAATACTGACTTATTGCCGCCTCTCTTATCAAGAATATCCGCCTTTTTCGACGTCATTTCGGGCGCGGGCTGGATGGGAAAAGAAGGGAGTCGTTCTTTACTGTTTGTGCGCTGCCTTTCTCCTAAAGTAGTAGCGCGCGATTACTGCAACAATTGCCATGGCAACCGCTGCGGCCAGGAGCGTCGTGGCGGCGCTTGCGCCTGGAGGCTGGGTGCTCTGTTGCCTGCCAACAGTGGTCAGCTCGGTGGTCTGCGCAGGATAAGTGCTCGTGGTGCTGGTGACTGTGGTGTGGAACGTCGTCGGTGCGGTCGTGGCCGCGACAGTGGTGCCCGGAAGTGTGGTCTGGGCGGTCGTGGTTGCTGCCGAAGGCTTGTACAGCGTCTCGATCGTGCCCCCGTATTCCGTGTAGTTTGCGCCGCACCTGATGCCTGCGCCTATGCCGTAGGCCGTGCCGCTGAATTCATATAGCGTGCCGCCAGATGAGAAGGAGCAGGGGAAGGTGATGTTCAGGTGCTCGCCGCTGTTGCCCAGCGTGGGAGCGGCGGGCAGCTGGTTCTGATAGAAGCTGCTCGTAGACACTAGGCCCTGCTGGTCCACAAGGTACGCGGTGAATACAGGAACGGACGAGTTTGTTGCTGTTGCCACGTTGTCCTCCAGCGTCACGCTGGGCGGCGGTCCCCCGCCCCCGGATGGCTGCGACGGCGCGAGTATGGTGAAGCTTATCTGCGGGTCTGCGCCGTTGACCACGCTGTTGCCGCTCCAGAGACCGTACACAGTGTTGCTCGACAGCCCCGTGGCCATGAGCTCCGTGGTCTGCGGCCCGCCAGCGAGGTTGGGCAGGGTGAGGAACGCTTCGTTGTCGGATATGGACAGCAGCATTGTGTTGTTCCTGCCGCCGCCGTTGGTCTCGTTTATGCCCAGGGTGGGGGTGAGCGTGAGCGTGTTTGACGACGTGACGTTTATCAGCAGCGTTATCTCGTTGGTGGGCAGCATCAGTGGCATGAGGTCGTTCTGCGTGGTTGCAACTCCAGGAGGGAACATGTCCCAGGAGCCTGTGTACGGAGGCTGGCCGCCGCTGAGGTGTATAGTAGCGAACGTTGTCTGGCCGACGCTCAGGCTGCTGTTGGTGAGCGTCACAGATGCGGGCTGTATCGGCGGATATGAGCCTATCACGACCAGGCTGTTGATGGTAACAGGCGTGGTGACCCCGGCGTCGATGGTCTCAGCCTTGAGCACGGTGGGGCTGGCGAAGGCTGCGCTGGCCGGGGCTATGACGTTGACAGGGGTCTGCGCACCCTGCACGTATGTGATCGCGTTCGTCGCCATGAAGTAGACGAAGCCGCCGGTCGGGTTCGGAGGCCCGAAGACGCTGCCCCTCGCCGTGACGTTCAGCAGCTTCTCCCCTACCGCTGCGTGCGTGGGGTTGTAGTAGACTATGCTGAGGCTTGGCGGCTGGCCCACCTGCTGCGGCGGGTTGGAGATAGAATACGTGGGGAAGGTGCCAGGCCTGAACGAGGTGTTCTCTATCTCTATGTTGACAAACGAGTCAGGGGAGCCGGAGCCGGTGCTGATCTCCGGCAGGTTGTACGTGAAGTACGGAACCTGCGCGGCCGGCGGAGTGCCGACGAGCGTGTTCTGCGTCAGTATGAAGTTTACGGGGAAGCTGTTCTCGCCGAGGTACTGCACCGTGTTGGATGCGAGCTGCGACGCGCCGAGGTAGCCGCTGCCGGTCACATTGTAGAGCAGCACTGGACCGTTGTAGGTGAACGTGGCAATGAGCAGGTTGTTCGCCGTGTCCGTGACCGGGGTGGCTGTGTTGGCGGAGTCGTATATCCGGAACATGACGCCGTTGGCCGGCACCTGCGGCCCCAGGATCGTGACGTTGGTTATGTTGTCGAAGAGCGACACGTGTGCGTAATTTGACAGGGTGCCCCCTGAAGGCGGCAGGGAGTTGAAGGTCAGGACCAGGCTCTTGCGAGTGGTGCGGCCCTTGCCGGTCCCGTGCCCCTTGATCAGTATCCCGAGCGGCGGCGTGTTCTGGGATATGTACTTTGTGCTGACTCCCAGGTTGGTGAGCACAACGTTGACCCCGGCCGTGAGCGTGTTCATCGGCTGCGGGGAGTTGCTGGAGGTGAAGTTGTTGAAGGTGCTGGACTGCACCAGCGAGTATGCATCAAGGTCGTACATCACAGTGCTGGGGTGCTGGAACTCGGGTGGAAGCGAGCCTGGGGGGAGGTTGAACAGGAACGCGTTTGTAAGCGAGCTGCTTACAGTGAAGAGGTTTGGCACAAGCACCGGCAGCGCGGCTTCGTTGCCCGCTGGCACGGCTAGGGAGTTGCTGGCCGAGACTGAGTTGAAGGCCATTCCGTTCCACACGTACTGGCTTACAGACACTGTGTTGCCGGGGTTCTGGTACAGGAACATCGGAGGCGGAACAGCGAGCACGTTAGGCGGAGGGGGCGGAGGCATTGCGAACGGAGGAACGAGCGAGAACTGCAGAAGGTCGTATCCGCCGACGACATTCCCCACGAACCAGTTGTACGTGAAGGCACCGCTTCCGCCGCTGGCTATGTCATTGACAGTCACCGTGTTCCCGGACTGGACCAGCGGAAAGCTTGGCAAAGTGTTGAAGCTCAGCTCCACGGGCGGATTTATGCCTATGTGGATGATGTTCGACGTCTCTATGGTGTTGCCCGCACCGTCTGTGACAAACACGTTAAACACCCACTGCCCGGTTATCGTGTTCGTGGTGCTGCTGGATATGGAGTTGGCTATCAGCAGCTGCACCATGGTGCCGGGCACGTTGGCCGTGAGGATAAGCTGGTTCGCGGCTATGGCGTTTATGCCGAAGCTTATCGTGTTCGCTGTGGGCAGGCTTAGCTCGTTGACGGTAAAGGCGATGGTGTTGGTTGCTGGTATGTTGGCGCTCTGGAACAGTATGTTGGCCGTGAGCTGCAGGCCTGACGCGCTGTTGACGCCTATGACCGCGATCGTTGACGACTGACCCACGTCAAGGGTCGCGTTAGAGACGAATATCTGGGAGCAGAGTATGTTGGCCGTAGAGCCCGTGGCTGCGCATGGATAGTTCGCCTCTGAGATGCCGGCGAATAGGCCGAGGAACAGGAATAGTATGAGCAGATGCGCAGACTCCATCGCTTATATCTCCAAAGAAGACTTTATAAAATGATACTTACGCAGCTGTATGAGAAAACGGGCAATAAGCAGGCTGATGACATGAACGTTAAGCACACTAAAATTGACGCTAAGGAGATTGCAGATGCGACTAGCAACCCAATAGTTAGATTTTACTTCGAAGTCTATGCTCTAAAATCGCTATATAGACAGGGCTGGTTGAGGCAAGGCGTGCCAAGGGAAAAAGCCGAAAGTGTTGCGGATCATTCATTTGGAACAGCGTTGCTTGGATTTTTGATTGCAGAGCAATATTTTCCTGAGCTTGACTCATCGAAAGTGATGAGAATGGGGCTTATGCATGAGCTTGGAGAGATATATGTGGGCGACATAACGCCACACGACCACGTTTTGTTAGAAGAAAAGCATAAGCTTGAAAAAGATGGCGTTGTCAGAGTCTTATCCTGGCTTCCAAGAGGGAAGGAATATGTTAAGTTATGGGAAGAGTATGAAGCAAGAGAAACGCCTGAAGCTAAGTTCGTAAAACAAATAGACAAGTTGGAAACGGCACTGCAAGCAGAAGTTTACAGATATCTGGGATATGAAGGCTTGGAAGAATTCTTCGGTGACTCTACAAGAAAACAAATTACAGATCCTAAACTTATTGAAATTTTAGACGAACTTGAAAAGTTAACCTGACTGGCTAGATACAGTTCTGCCTACACGGTTATCAGCATTCCGTTACAAGCACGATTTCTGCAAAACCGCACTGGTGTGCTTATAACCTCCAATTTTAACGATAACCTGGAAAATCTGGGTTCGAATGATCACGGAGGGCACAAATTTTGATACAAAATTTTCGAGAGCAAACAGCCCTGCGGCCCGGGTTCGAATCCGGGCCAAGGCGCTTGCAATTCCCGCCCGATGCGGCATTTGGGTTCCTGCTTCCCGGACTCCGTTTCCTAGAAGTAGTGCCGGAAACATCGTCTTTTCTACCGAGACCAAATTACAGGCGCCGAAGTAAAATGTTACTTTCTTTCTTTTTTCTTTATGCAAGTAAAACAGCTGTGTGCATTGCTTTAAAAGTTTTTGATTATACTTAAACTCGGGTGGTATGATGGACATTCCCTTTAGTGTGCAGGGAAGTGACGGAAGCAAGAAGATATACGCTGATTTTGTTTCTTTGAACGGGCGTATGTCGTTGACCGTGAGAGAGGTCATGAACTCGCCTGCTGTAGTAGCGACTGAAAAGACAAGCGTGCACGACGTGGCAAAGCTCATGAACAGGCACAACGTTGATTCGGTAGTGATAGTGAACAATCACGACATGCCGGTCGGCATAGTAACCGAAGGCGACATAGTCCATAGGCTAGTGTCAGCCAAGAAGAGGAGGCTTTTCGTCAAGGCGAAACACGTAATGAGCAATCCTGTCATAACAATTTCGGCTGACACCACTCTCGCCGAGGCTACGAAGAGGATGAATGCGCACAAGGTCAGGAAGCTATGCGTGGTCAACGACAGCAACAAAGTGATAGGGCTTCTGTCGACCGCTGACATAGCCGAGAATGCGGAGTACGTGATAAACATGCTGCAGGAAGTCATACGCACGATAGACACTGCTGGCGTTGTGCAGCAGTTCTAGGCCTAGGCGGCAAAAGGCGCAAGCAGTATTCCAGGCAATATACCGAGCAGCAGCGTTGACGCCGCAAGGAAAAGGATCGTGGCTGTTATCGCCCTGGTGGGGTAGGAGAATGGCGCAGCCGCTTTTGACGAATTCAGTATAGAGCGCTCAGCCATCCAGAACAGTACCGCACCCAATACGAGCACCGCCCCGAGCGGCAGCACCCCGAACCTGCCAAATGCGCTTACCGAGCCCGCGAACACGAGCAGCTCGCCCACGAAACCGCTGGTCAGCGGTATGCCTATTGCGGCGAAGGCGCCGAAAAGGAACGAATAAGCGAGCATTGGCGTGTTCTTTATCGCTCCCTTCAGCTTCGCGATAAGCTCCGTGCCGTATGCCTCGTCAAGGGCTCCGACAACAAGGAAGAGGAGCGAGATCGCTATTCCGTGGCTGAGCATAAGGTAGAGGCCGCCCTGCACTCCAAGCGTGCCTACCGCGGCTATGCCTAGCGCTGCTATGCCCATGTCCATCATGCTCGCGTAGGCCACTACGCGCTTGATGTGCAACTGCCTGACGGCTACGAGAGCGCTGTAAATAGCCGAGAATCCGAACAGGGCTGCCACGTATATCGAGTATGAAGATGCCAGCGGGAGCATCAGGAACATAAGCAGCAGGCCGTAGCCCCCGAACTTTGGCAGTATGCCGGCAAGCACCATGCTGCCTGTTGTGGGCGCTTCGGCATAGGCGTCGGCCATCCAGCCGTGGAACGGAAATACGGGCATCTTTATCAGGAACGCGAGAAGCAGCAGCGCCAACGCCAGCAGCTGCGCGCTCTGCGGTATGGATGACGCCAGCGCGATGATGCTCGATATGCTGAACGTGTTCGCCGCGGCGCCCGAGTACACCACCATTATGCCTACCAGCAGCGCCAGGCTAGCAGCAAGCGAGTACACAAGGAACTTGATGGCGGCGTAGCGCCTGTCGTAGCCTCCGAAGAGGTATATTATGAAGAACATGGAAATCTCGCTTAGCTCGAAGAAGAGGTAGAAGAAGACAAGATTTCCGGACAGGAAAAGGCCAAACACCGAGCCTGTTATGAGCAGGAAAAGAGTGTTGTATATCCTGCGGGATTCCTTTATGAAGTGCTTGGCTGCCATCGCAGATGCCAGCAGCACTACAGCAGACATGACAATGAATATCTCGCTGTACTCTGTAAGCGCGAACGCCAGGCTTATGCCAAGGCTGCTTATGTAGGGCAGCGAGAATGAGAGTTGCGCAAACCCCTGATTAAGCCCGACCGCAACGGCCGCCATGGCCGTTACCGCCGCGATGAGTACTGCTCCGAGCGCTACCTCAAACGAGCGCTTCTCCGGAACAAGGAATAGCGCTATTATAGAAAGGAAGGGTATGAAGACTATTAGAGCAAGGAGCGGAAACATGCGCGCAACTCTGACAGGGATAGGGTTGGCAATTATTTAAAGGTGCCGCGCCAGCGCAGCCTCTCAGTAGACCACGTCTATGCTGTCCTCAGGGAAGCCCAGCGTCACCAGCTCCTTCTTCGTGGCGTCAAGGTGGTCGCCCTGCAGCTCCACCATGCCGTTCTTGTACGAGCCGCCGCATGCGAGCTTGTTCTTGAGCTCCTTTGCGGTGCTCTCGAGCTCGTCGCTGCCAAGCCCCTCGACTATTGTTATGAACTTCCTGAACTTTGCCTTGGCCTTGTATATCTTTATGCGCCTCGTGGCCTCCCTGTCTAGTATCTCGCATACGCAGAGTTCCTTAGGCAGACCGCACTTGGGGCACATTTCTGGCATTAGTAGCTAGCACCTTTCTCTTTCAGCAGAGTCATTATCTGGGCGATGGTCCTGCGCACCTCCTTTACCTTGACCTTCTTGCCCTGCACACCCGTAGCTGCCACCTTCCTCTTCTCCACGTTGAGGTCGAACTGCAGCTGCTGGAGTCTGCTCTTCAGCATGTCAGTGTTCATGCTTCTTAGTTCTTTTATGCGCATCTCTACACTATTTGGCAATACCTTATATTTATTACTTTGCGGCTGCCACTTCTTTTGGCGGCTCCTGCTTCTTTACCTTGGCGCTTGGAAAGACGGTACCGTGCTGCACTATCCTTACAACTACTCCTATCGCTCCGTACTTTGGGTAAGAGGCAACATGGGCCTCGTCGACCAGCTTCACCACGTCGCCTGCTTTGGGTATGTAGCCGAACCTGACTTTAATCTGCTTCGCCTTGGCTCCCTTCGCGGCCAGCTTGCCCGTGGCTATTATCTCGGCCCCAAGCGCGCCGTTCTCCAGTATTGAACGCAGTGTGGAGTGCATCAGGCCCCTGGCGCTCGCCCCGCGCTCGAGGGCGTCGGCGATGTGCCTCGCCACGAGCCTGGGCTCAAGCATCTCGTTCTTTACCTCTGCAACGCTTATCTGAGGGTTCTCCACGTGAAACTTGCTCTTTATGTCCTGCGTTATTGCATCGATCGTCTGGCCGCCCCTGCCTATCACCCTGCCGGGGTTGAGCACGTACACTGTTATCCTGGTTATCACAGGCGTCTTCTGTATGTCTATCCTCGAGAAACCGGCTCTCGTCAGCGCCTTCTCCAGGTACTTCGATATCTCGTGCTTCACGAGCGCGTCCTCTATGAACTTCCTCTCAACTACCATGCATTCACTTCGTCTGCTTCCGTGCCTCGAGCGCCCTGGGCTCTTCCTTCTTCTGCTTCTTCGCCGGCGCCTTTGCCGTTGGCTTCCTCGCTGCTGTCTGCGACGCCAGCCTCTCCTTGAGCTTTATCATGCCACGCATGTTGCCCGTTAGCTGCCCCGCCTCCTTGCCAGCCAGGCCTATCTCTATCTTCGCGTATTCTATGTCGCTGGCCGTCCTTGCGCTCATGCCGTACATGCCCCTGCCCCACGAGAGCGAGCCCTTGGATGGCCTTCGCCTCTCTATGTGCGTCTTGTTTGCTGATGCGTGCACCACGTAGAGCGCTTCTATGTCCATACCCTTGTTTGCTGCATTTGCGATCGCGTTGACCAGCACCTTCATCGTCTCTGACGCCGCCTTGACGGGGTACGCACCTTTCTTGCCGCCCAGCTCGTGCCTCGAACCAAGCCTCTTGTTGAACCTGGTGAACGGCACTGCAGCCTCCATGTTCTCCACGCGTTCCAGCAGCGCGACAGCGTCTCCCACTTTCATGTACCTTATCTCGCTGCAGACCTGGGTGAGGTCCTTGTAGCTCGCGTCTATGTCCTTGCCCTGCGCCAGGGCGATGTCTTCCTTGCTTATGTTGATCGAGTATCTAAGCATCACTTCACCGCAAGGAACTTGCTTCCCTTAGTTGCCCTTATTCCAGGCGCGGAGTGCAGCACGCGCTTTGTTGTGTACGCGAACTCGCCGAGCCTGTGGCCAAGCATCTCCGGGGTTATGAGCATCTCCTTGAACTCCTTGCCGTCATGGACGGCGAACTTCATGCCTACCCACGCCGGCAGTATTACTGCTTGCCTGGCGTGCGTCTTTATCGCCTTGCCTGCTCCCTGCAGCTTCGCCTTCTCTATCTTCTCTAGCAGCATCCTGTAGCTCAGCCCCATCCGCTTCAGCGATCTCCTCTCCCTGGAATTCACCAGCTTTGCGAAGTCAGAGGTGCCCATCCTCTGAAGCTCTTCCACAGTCTTGCCCCTGAAAGTGAACACTCTTGCCATGCTAACCCCTCTTCTTCCTGCCTACGCGCCTCGCTGCTATGTGCCCCACCTTGGCACCAGGCGGCGCGTTGCGCGAGACCATGCTCGATGCCCCTTTGTGGTGCTGCTTGCCCCCGAACGGGTGGTCCACGGGGTTGGATTTCACCCCCCTTATCTTGGGCCACATCGCGTTTATAGCGTGGTGCATGTAGTGGCTCTTGCCTGCCTTCATTATAGGCTGCGACTGCGCCCCGCCCCCGGCCACCACGCCTATCTGCGCCCTGCACGCCGGGTTGAAATTTACCACTTTCTTTGAAGGAAGCAGCACGGATACGGCGTTGACTGAATGCGAAACCACTGTTGCGTAGTTGCCCGCAGCCCTTGCGAGCTTGCCGCCGTCGCCAGGCCTCACTTCGACGTTGTAGATGAACATTCCGTCAGGTATGTCGCTAAGCTGAAGTATGCTGCCCACGCCTATCATCTGGGCGTTGCCCTCCTGTATCCGCGAGCCCACCCTTATGCCCTCGCTCGCGAGCAGATACGACTCGGAATTATTCTCGTAAAGCACCTTCATAAGAGGCGCGCTGTGCCCCGGATCGTCGACCAGCTCCACCACCTCCCCCGCTATCTTCTCGCCTGGTTTCCTGTCGGCGAAGACTACGTCTGCCTTGAAAGTGTTCGGGGGCTTCCTGAATGCATTGGTGCCCCTTCCCCTCCTTTGCTGACGCAGGTTCTTTCCCATTTCTCTCTACCTTCACACCAACTTCAGCTTCAACGCTATGTCGCTGGCCTTGAACTGCTTGTTGACCGTTATGTACGCCCTCTTCCTGTTTCTGGGCTCCATCATCACGTTCACCTTATCGACCTTGACCTTGAAAATGTCCTCGAATTCCTTCTTCACGTCGTTCCTTGTGGCCCTGTGGTCTACTATGTATGTTATGACATTATTCCTCTCGATCATATTTATTGCTTTCTCAGTGGCCAGAGGGAACATTAGCGCATTCATGACATCGCCTTGAAAGAGAGCACGCTGCTCGACAGGCCTTCCTGCAGGGCCGCTATTGCTGCTTCTGACCAGAGGGCAAGCCTGGGCCTTGCGCCAGGAGCTATCGCAGTTATGCGGAGCCTGCCCACGCTTACAGCCTCGACCCCGGGTATGTTCCTGCATGCCCTAGAAACAACGCTGGCGTCCTTCGCGAGTATGACAACGCTGTTCCTGAAATACCTCCTCTGCACCTTTCTGCGGCTGCCCACCGCAAGCCTCGGTGCATGCGACCTCTCCAGGTCATCCGAGAGGCCAAGCAACTTCAGGACCTTGAGCAGTTCCTTAGTCTTCGAGACCTTCTCTATCTCTGATGATACAACCAAAGGCAGCTGCACATTTCCCAGCCTGTACTGCTGCCTGACAAGCTGCACGTCTGCGGTTGCCGCAACAGCGCTCTCAAGCGCCTTGGCATACTCCTTCCTGTTTATGCGCTCTATTATGTTCTTCTCGACCTTGTGCGGGTGCGCGCGCCTGCCCTTGACAGATGAGGGTATTCGCCTCACATCTCCGAGCGCTCCCTTCGCCAGGCGCTGCCTCGGCCTGGGCGCAAGGCCGGTGTGCCTCTGCGTCCTGTAGTTGCCTAGCCTGCCGGTGTAAGAAGCAGAAGTTTCCATTCCTGCCCCGGTGTAGTGGCCCTGCGGTTGGTAATCTAGACTCTGCTCTGCAAGAAGGGCGCGCCTCACTATATCCTGGTTGTACTTCGCATCGAAGACGCTGGGCAGTGTGAGCTTCTTGCCCACGCTTCCGTTGGTCTGGTAGACCTGAGCCTCCATATCAAGCACCCTGCTTAGACAACCTCGAGACGTAAAGTATGTTGGGGACTTGCACCTTGCCAGCATGCCTTATTGCCTTCCTTATGCGCACGAGCCTCTTTGGCGCGCCAGGCAGCGAACCGTCGAGCAGAAGGTACTCGTTGCGCAGAACGCCGTAATGCAGTATGCCGCCGGCAGGCATCACCTCGCCCGCGTCCTGCTCCGAGCCGATCTTGAGGACGCGCTTGTTCAGCTCGGTCCTGTAGTTGAAGCCCAGATGCCCTGCCATAGGCACGCCGAACATTACCTTTGGCGGGTGCCATGGGCCAAGAGTGCCCACGTGCCTTATCTTGCCGGTTGCCTTGTGGTACTGCCTTGCAACGCCGAACCTTTTAACCGGACCTTCCCAGCCCTTGCCCTTGCTTATGCTTATGACGTCCACAAAGTCGCCTGGCTTGATGATGTCCTTGGCCTTGAGCTCGCTTCCTATGAGCTTCTCTGCGAACGCGAAGCCTGATTGCGCATCCCTGCCGCCCAGCCTTATCTCGAACCTGACCAGCTTCTTGTTGCCCATGCCCAGCGAAGATGCGTCTGCATAAGCAAGAAGCCCTACGGCCTCGCACTCTGCGACGTGCTTCCTGGCCTCTTCGACGCTTGTGTTCTTCGTCTCCTTTATGCCCAGCTTCGAGGCCATGTTCTTGTCGTATACCTCATAGGCGGGCTGCCTGTACAGGTACTTCTTCTTGTAGAGCCTTATACCGTAGACGAAGGTCTTGGGAACAGCGACCAGCGTAGCTGCTCTTGTAATCTCCTGCCCCTTCGTGGGCGACTGCGAGTCGTCGACCATGGACACGTGGGTCATGCCTGCCTTGAACGCAAGCACGGACGTTATCTCAGGCTCCTTGAGCTCGGCCCAATTCCGCATTCTTGGCAGTGGCTTTTGGGCACGCCTGTGGTGCCAGAACTCCATAGAGCCTCTGTGGGGCATAACTGCACACTTAAAAATAGCCTATACAAATGAGGCTTTTACGCCTGAAATGACAGAGCTAATAGACGCTTTGGCATTAGCAGATTTATAAGCGTTGGCGTTTTGCGGAAGGGAGCAGAACAACCAGGCGGTAGACCATCAGAGGTTAGTTGTGTTCGGTGAGGCTTCATCCCATAATTCCAGTATAACGTCAAAATCTTATCCTTTCCTGTACAAAATCTGGTCATGGGAAAGCCCAATAAGAGGGCGAACCCTAGGGTGGTGACCAAAGTAGATAGAGACCTTGCAAGATTGACCGTAAAAGAGGCAAAGAAGTTCGTTAAACGTATTCCTCCTCCATGGGAGGAAAATAGAAGAGGCGCACCACAGATCCATGATAGTAGAACTGTGTTTGTCCTGTGCCTGTTAATGACGTCATTATGCCTTACGTATGACGGGATGGTATCTGAGATGAAGAAGGGATACCTCAAGGAAATCCTTGAGGTCAAAAACCTTCCAAGTCGTAGCACTCTTAACAGAGGAATGTTACGCCTAAATCAGAAATACATCCGCAAATTCAATAAACTTCTCGTCAAGAGGTTTGTAAATAAGGGAATGACTATTGCCATCGATTCGACTGGTATAAGGTTGAAGACCAGTAGTTCGTGGTACGACATCAGGATAGGAAGGCACAATAGGAGAAGGGACAACGTAAAACTACATATTGCACTTAACATATACAGAAACGTTGTCATAGAATACAAGTTGACGTCGTACAGAAGGAACGATTCGCCTCAACTCAAATTCCTTCTGAGAAATATAGATGAACTTCTACGTGTGCTTGCAGATGCAGGCTATCCGTCCAGAGGAAACTGCGATATCGTGGCAAGTAAGAACAGTACTCCATTCTTCGCGCTGAAGAGCAACACAACTGCAAGGGCGTGCGGCTCCACTATGTGGAAGAAAATGGTGCAATTCGAAGCAAGGAAAAAGGAACTATACGACGCAATCTACCACATGCGGTCTCTTGTGGAATGCGTCTTCTCTGCGATAAAAAGAAGGTACGGAAACTTTGTAAGGGCGACAAGAACGAAGGCGAGGAACATAGTAATTGCTTTGCGCATACTCTCCTTCAACATAAAGCAACGCCTTTACGACGAATACGCAAGGCGACTAGGATTACCATTTTGGGTTCACACCAAATAATGCGACCAGTAAATCGACCATGAAAGGTCTTGAGTCTTAGTCTGAACATTGCCAATCTGCATCTATTTCTGTCATATGCCTGAAAATGCGTACGTCTGTACGAAAAATTACAACAGAAGGATTTACCAATTCCTGTCGAATGATATAAAAGTCATTATAGAGGTAAATTATTTATGGGATGAAGCCGTTCGGTGAGAAATGCTTAAATAGGCTGGAAATAGATTTGGAGAAGAGAATCTGCGTGCCTTCCAAAAATTTTCTGAAAGTTGCCAGAGATCTGGGGAAAATAGAGGGTGAGCTTGCATTGGGCGTGATGAGATATGAAATCATAGCAGAGCGTCGTGGAAGCGCGGGGGGCGAGACCCTTCTATTGCGGCATGAAGGCATCCCAGACTTCGTCGAAATAATAGGTAGGCTGGCAGATAATTACGGCGCGCCATGGGATTACTTGGGCACAAGAGATGATGTGCCTCCCCTGTTTTCGTATCACGTAATTCTGGATCCGGATCAACGTTATGGAGACAAACACGATTCGGACAGGACTAGGGCTGTTAGAAACATCATTACGTACGACAAAGTGGAACTTGAAGTTGTTAAAGTAGAGAATTCCAAGGAACTGGAGCAAAAAATAAATTTGAAGAATAAAGAGTTTGCAGAGCGTTTCCCTGTCCTACCCGTAAGACCACTAACATACGGCGGAATCAAAGAACACGCTGCAAAAGCAACCAATCTCAGCATATACCTGAACAAGGACCTGAACAAGGATCCAAACAAGCACGCAATTCTAGAATACGTATCCTTGAAAAACGGGCGCACTGGATTGACTTCGATTTTTAGACAGCTCGACCTAGAAACCCCACGCAGGCGTTAATGAAAACTGCAAGAAGCACGAGGCAAAGAGTCCCGATCACAATTAATTTTGGCTACGTTTCCGCTTTGCGCTTCCCTTCAAGCAACGAGCCTACGCTTGCCACTACACCAATATTCTTGATCGCGCTGCCGAGCGATGCAAGAAGCGCTACGGCGTCGTCAGCCTCCACGCTTATCTTTAGCGTGCCGCCATGCGCCTTGAAGGATACGCTGCCCCTCTTGTATTTTGCCCCAGCCCCGAGCACCTTTATGTATTCCTTTGCTGGCTTTTCGAGTTTTATGCTTAGGCTGGCGCTTGGCATGCGCTCATCTGTGCGTTCTGCTCTGACCTGACGTGACACTCGGCCTGTTCCAGCTGGTGCCGAAGCCCTTGTTTGCCATGCCCCTGTGCTTCCTGCCTGCGCTGGTAAGCCCGCGCGCAGCCCTGCCCCTCTGCGCCACTATGCCGGAGTAGTTGGGGTCGCCCATTATTCCTGGATGCGCAGCGTCGAGCAGAACCACTTCGAAGAACTTGTAATCGCCATCCTCTCCTACATAGTATGAGTTGAGCACTTCGCAGTTGGTGAACTTCGCAGCTGCGCGCTCCTCTGCAACCGCCTGCAGGGACTTCCTGAAAGCATAATAGCGCCCTTCCTTAGACGGTTTCCTGCCTGCCACTATCTTGCCCCTATGGCTCAGGCCGCGCTTGACCCTCACGCGAGCCACGACAACGCCCTGCTTGGCCTTGTAGCCCAGTTCCCTCGCCCTCGCTATGTTAGTTGGCTTCTGCACGCGCTCCACAGGCGACTGCCTGCGCCATGCGGCTATGCGCTGCTTCAGGCCCTGGCTCCTCTCCTTGTACTCTGACCTGAACGTTTTGTTTATGTACTTGTACGAGTTCATGCCTACATCTCAAGGACGAGATTGCCTCAATGCTGAGTAAGTATTTCAGCTAGCCCTTTAAGGTATAAATAGGTTGCTGCGTACGTTGGCAGCGCCAGCACCTCGTCCTTGTAGGGCCCGAACGTCTGGCCGTTGAGCAGGAGTGCGTACTTGGAGTTTGCGCGCACTAGCAGCTCCCCCTTCTCAAACGTGATTGCATCCTTTAGGGGTTCGAAGGCATCGAGAGCCGCCATGGAGGAGAGCTTCCTGGCAACCAGTCCCGTACCGCCGTGTATAGTGTTTGGCAGGCGCATGAGGTGGCTGGGGTCGCGGGTCACGTTCCTGTCTATCTTGTTTCCCTGCTTAACTTCCTGCGTGTGCAGCAGCGTGCTCAACACTTCCTGCCTGTTGGGTATGCCGTGGAAGTCCCAGTTGCCCTGGTTCACCTGCTCCTTCACATCCGGGCTGTGCCTGAATATCCATGAGGCTGTGGATTTGTCTATGCCGAGTGAGGTGAGCGCCTCCCTGCTGAGCGTCGCATCAAGGAACGCCTTTGCCACCTTGCCGCGCCAGCCGCCGTCGGAAGGTGACGGGCCCATCTGCTTGCCCCTGGCGCCTACCCCGGTGTCGAGTTTGAAGAACGAGTTTGTGTCTATACCGATGCCGAATATGTAGTCGCTTATCTCCTCCCTCGCCCTTGCGTCGAGCTGCATCACGCTCTGGTTGCGCACGTGTGCATGGTAGCCCCTGTTGCCGCTGAAATTTATCTCTATCTCCTTGCCCGAGAAGCCGAAATCGGGAATAAGGAAGTTCTCGACAAGCTTCGTTACCTCTTCCTTTGCAGCAACAAGACACTTGTCGCAGATCCATTCTTGGCCGTGAACCAGCTTGCACTGCGTAGGTATGTCGTTGGCGTCTATGTCGAACCTCAGCTCTGACCCGAGCCACTCCTTCCTATCCATCGGCCTGGCATCAGGGAACCTGTAATAAGCAGCGGAGTAGTCGACGAACGGCGGTCCGTTGTCGATAAGGTACCTGTCGAGGTCTGCTGGCTTCTTGAAGGCGATGTGCCTGAATGCTATCTTGGACTCGAACGAGCCGAACGCAAATTCACGCTGCTCCATCTTGTCAGGCGAAATGCCTCGGTGAAACTTGTAATAGCCTTTAATCAGTTCCGTGATGAGTTTGTTGCCTGCTTCTGACACGATTAGAGTAAGCAGGTCGTGTTATTAATATGTTAAACACAAGGTACTCCCGTGGAAGACATAAAGCAGGTAATAGTGGTCAGGAAGGACCTGAGTATGGGATTGGGCAAGACCGCGGCACAGGTAGCGCACGCATCTATGCTCAGCTATGCCGAGGCCGTGAAGAAAGACCAGAACGTTACCAAAATATGGCTCGCTACAGGGCAGAAGAAGATAGTACTAAAGGTGGATGACGGTGACGCGCTGGAGAAGCTCTACAAGGCTTTCAAGTACGAAAAGGTGCCGTGCGCGCTTGTCGACGACGCGGGGCTTACGCAACTGCCTCCCGGGACTACCACGGCGCTAGGCATAGGGCCCGATCTGGCAAGCAGGATAGACAAATTCACCAAACCGCTCAAACTACTATAGGTAAGCGGAAGCCTGCAGTACATCGCTGATTTTACTGATTTATCTATGAAGAGCGAGAAAATCCGCATCCTTCAGGCGAGGGATGAAAGCGAGGGCAAAAAGGCAGATGAATGTGGCCACAAGATTCAGGTGTGCGCAGTTCACACATACGTGAGCCAGTCTGAGAACTCGCTGTTCTGCCCGGTAACCGCGTCACCATACGCACCCAGCAACATTTTGGTTATCGGCCCTGCCTTGCCGCTGCCTATCCTGCGCGAATCTACGCTTGTTATAGGCGTTAGCTCCGCGGCTGTCCCTGTGAAGAAGAGCTCGTCGCTGGTGTAGAGTTCTTCCCTGTGCACGTTCCTCTCCTCCACCACCAGCCCCTCTGCCTCGGCGAGCTTGATTACAGTGTCTCTTGTTATGCCCAGAAGTATGTCGGCGGCCTTGGAGGGTGTGACAAGCCTGCCATCCTGCACCAAGAATATATTCTCGCCAGGCCCTTCCGCAACATAGCCGTCGTGCGAGAGGAGTACGGCCTCATCTGCGCCTGCTTTCTTGGCTTCGAGTGAAGCCAATATTGAGTTGAGGTAGTTGCCGCTTCCCTTTGCCTCGGGCGGCATGATCAGCGAATTTATCCTCTGCCACGACGACACTTTGCACTTTATTCCCTTGTCCTTGTTGGCGAAGTAGCTGCCGAACGGAACGGCCGCCACTACCACGCTTGCCTTCTTGCCAACCACGCTTAGGCCTATCTGCTGGTCGTTGTAGAAGCCGTATGGCCTTACGTAGCAGGAAACCAGTCTGTTCCTTGCTACTGTTTCGACTATAGCGTTGCGCAGCACCTTCTTGCCCACAGGAAGCGGCATGCTGTAGATCGCTGCGGTGTTGAAGAAGCGCTTGACGTGGTCGTCGAGCCTAAATATTGCTGTGCCCTTCGCTGCCTTGTAGGCCCTTATGCCCTCAAAGATGCCACTGCCGTACTGGAGTGAGTGCGTGAGCACAGGCACTTTCGCTTCTTCGTAGTCAACAAACTTGCCATCAAACCAAACATACCGCTTCTGAACCATAAGGCAATATGCCACTTAAGATTAAAAAGGCAGTATCAGCAGCGGCACATCTGCCATGCGCAGCTAGCCGAAACGCGCAGAACGAACACGGTGCATTCCCATTCATTCTGCATCGTTAACGCTATTGGCTAGACCAGGTTGCGGGCGCTTGACCGAAAACAGCTCCTGCTTGAGTTCAAGCTGGAGTCGGTGCCTCAGGCTATGCCTGCTGTCCTTCATAGTTTCTCACCTCGTGCATATAAGCGCGGAATGCCTCCAGTCCCTGCTCGGTCATCCTGAGAGGCTTTTGTTCCTCACCCCTTTCCGTGAATTCCACCACACCCTCTTTTTGAAGCTTCTTCAAGTGGTACCACGCACCGCTGCGCGAAATGTCGTAGGTGTCGCAGATGTAGTCTACGAAGCTCGTGGCCGTTGCTCCCCAGTCCATGCCTATTTCAGCGAGCAACCACGCCTCCTTGCCGCTGAGCCTGAACACTTCAAGAGCATAGCTAATTTGTTTACCCACTTGCATAAGAGCACCAGGAAAAAGACTTTATGCGCCCTTAAGCAGTGGGCCTTACCTTATTGATGTAGCATGTCAGGAGCATGCTGCTGGCTATTGTAAAGTAGGAATCCGCCAGCTGCCATTGCCCTTGACCGCTCTGCATAAATACACTTGCGTTCATATTCATCGTTAGCTGTATTTAAAACTTTTGTACTAACGGGTGTTTTCCTTTGCTGCTCGAAACCGAGGTGCCATTGCTATGCCTTGCAGCAGTTACAGTGCTCTACGCGTCGTTCGACCTGTTCAACAGGCGCAACGTGCCTAACGTGTTTGCGTACGCGAGCGTTGTGCTGGGCATAATAGTAACGCTGGTCTATCAATCCGGAGTAATTTTTGAGAGCCTGGCGATAGCGCTGGTTGTGGGCATCATAGGCTATGCGGTTTACAGGATGGGGCTTTGGGGCGCAGGCGACTATTTTGAGCTCGTGGCGATAAGCCTGCTGCTGCCTGTGCAGCCCGTCCCATTCCTCGTCTTTGCCGCCCAGATGTCTCTGCCGTTCATACTCTCTGTCTTCATAGCCACAGGCTTCGCCGCCCTCTGGGTGGTGCCGATATACTACTTGCTAATAACCAGGAAGACGTGGAGCAGGAAGGTAAATCCAAAACAACTGAGCTACGGCCTGCTACTTTTCTTCCTTTACATAGGCCTGCTTGCCTTCGTGTATGCGACGGTAGGGCTTACGTTCGGCAGGCTGCTGCTCATACTCGCCGTGGCGATTCCTTCCTCGGTCATGCTTGTATTCGGCGAGGAGATAACGGCCAGGATGGTTGCAAGGGTAAGGGCAAACAAGCTCGAAGAGGGCGATATAATAGCTGTGACCATGATGACAGCCCGCGAGCGCAAGATCTTCGCGACGCACTCTAACCAAGGCAGGCTCGCTACAAAGAAGCTGATACGCGAGCTCGGAGGCACGCACTACATGCTGCCGGTATACAAGAACGCGGCTCCGCTTGCGCTCTTCATACTCATGGGTGTGATAATATCGCTGCTTGTGGGCAACGTTGTGCTCTTCATGATATGAGTCAGGAATAGATCAGGTCAAGCAGCTCGCTCTCCGATCTCGATGACATGAGCTCGCGCCTGTTCAGCACAGGCACGTCCTTGATTTTGCCGCTCCTCCTGTCGCTCATGAAAAAAGGGTAGTTGTTCTCAAACGTTTCCCGTATTGCGCTGAAGAGTTCTGCGCGCTTGAGAAGCGTGCGCTCGTTTGCGTCGAAGCTGACCTCGTAGTAATTCTTAGATTTAGCGACCATGTCGAACGGAGCGAAGTGAAGTTTCAGCGTCTGCATCCTTGTGTTCGCCAGCCTCGCCGGGTGCAGCTTTGGCGCATTGCTCGCTCCTGAATCCGCATCCTGCCTTATGCTCCCGTGCAGGATGCCCTCGAGCCTCGTTACCGTGGTGCTGGATGCGTAGGTGCAGCCGTGCTCGTGCCTGTACAGCATAGATTCCGATACACTGACCTTCCTGGAGAGCTCGGATAGGCCCATGCCCATGAGCTTCCTGAGCCTCGCAAGCTTCTCACTGTCAACGGCAACCTTGGATCCCAATGATTTTGACGCGACGAAACCAGGCCTGTTAGAGGCGATCATGGACAGCATGCTCAACGACACGCACCTTAGCGAGAAGCGGTTGTAGCTTGTGTTGTTCCTAAGCGCCCCGCCCTTGGAGCATACGCCAAGTACTATGGGCTCTGCGTGCAGGAACCAGGCAAGCCTCTCCAACTCGTTCGCCTCATCCTGAGTAACCGAGTCTATGTTGGTTACCGCCTTTATCATCAGCTTCCGCCCACGGCGCTCGGCCAGCACATCAACCAGCGTGTGCATGTTCCCGGCTAGCACTGTCGCGAACCCGTTGCCGCTGAGCTCTGACTCTGCCTTTTTGATGAGCTCTGCCTTCTTCATCGTAGGTACTTCGCTTTGCACCTATTTTAAGATGCCCCTGCAGGCCGGTGCGATGCAAGCGGCGGAGATTACTTATTCAGCAGTTTTTCTCCTTCGTGCCAGTTAACCGGACAGAGGCCTCCTGTTTGAAGCGCTTCTAGTACCCTGTAGGTCTCTTCGGTGCTCCTCCCTACATTGTCCTGAGTGATCACGAGGTACTTCACAACACCCTCTGGATCTATTATGAACAGCCCCCTGGAGGCGTTGCCGGTCCTGCTCTCGAAAACATCGTAGGCGCGGGATATCTCCCCGTTCCTGTCTGAGACCATGAAGTACCTTATCCCCTTCAGGCGAGGGTCGGTTGCGACCCACGCCTTGTGCGTGTGCACCGTGTCTGTGCTAACAGATATTACTTCGCAGTTCTTCGCTGTGAACTTCTCGTATTCCTTCGCGAAGCCCTCAAGCTCGGTTGGGCATACGAACGTGAAGTCGGCAGGGTAGAAGAACAGCACCACCCATTTGCCTCGGAAGTCGCTGAGCTTTATCTTCGTGAAGTCCGACACCTTGAACGCGTCAGCTTCGAAGTCAGGTGCCTTCTTGTCTATTAGACTCATTCCACTCACCACCAATGTTTCATTATATTGCACGTCAAAAATAAAATACTTATGGCAGCTGCTGCGGAATACCAAAGAGATGATTTTACAGGTTGAGGGAGCGGCCAAGGGAAGGCAGAGCATCGCATTTGAGGCTCATACATATAACCCCATTTTTCCTTTGCTCCCACCGGGATTTGAAACCGAGTTCCTGGGTTGAAAGCCCCGCGTCCTTGGCCGAGCTTGTCGTCTTTTTCTAGCTTCATCCTAGCACCCATAAAACACCAAAACCAAATCAAACAATTCCAGCTTTCTGAACAGTAGCATTTAGCAAACAAGCTTTATAAGCAGGCATGGTTCGGTTTCATCTGAAAACTGAACCCTATAAAAATTGTTTCAGTTCCATACATTTGTCAATTAGGTGTAGCGAGAATCGGGCAATCCTTGTGCCCTGTATATTCCGCGCACCATCCAAGCAAAGGCATAATAGCCTTCCTTAACTCCTTTCCTTGTTTGTTTAGAGTGTATTCTGTATTACGTCTTGTACCACTTTTTGTTTCCTTGTAAATCAAGCCTGCGTTTTGCAGTTCCTTCAGAACATCGGCAAGCGACTTTGGGCTTATGGGTCTCAGTTCTTTGAGCAATTCGTTGTAATGTATGTTTTCATACTTTCCTATCTCGTCGAGGACTAAAAGAAACCATCTCTTTGTAATGCTCGACATAATGTCACATAGTGGGCATACCTTGTGGGCTCTTTCTGTCATATAATTACTATATAACTATAAAGTTTATAGTTTATATATCTTGACCACCCAATTTGATATGATGGTTGATATGACAAAACAAACGGAGCTCGATGTAAATGTGGCTGTTGTAAAGGTGGCGTATGTAACATGTGTGCAGATTGCGAACACTGCAAAACAGGAAAGGGCGCAATATGCACAGACTGTGCTTGCTGCAAGAAGAACAAATGAAACGGGGTTAGTGCGGTAAGATAGATAGGATATTGCAGAATGGCGGAGCGTGCCTTCAAAACAGTACACCGGTCAAATGAGGCCATGGTGGATGAAATCTACGAAATGCGAAATCTGCGGTTTCCATTACAAAGACGCAGATACAACCAAGAAATGCCATGAGTGGTGCTCCACGCATCAGAGCTGCAGCATGGAGATAACCAAGTACTCGCTAGAGATGAGCAAAAAGGGAAGTAAGTAGGTCTGGCAATGCGCAAAGTCAAAAAGATCACTTGGGTGTTGAAGGAGATGTATCTTTCTCCTCTGTCACTAGCAACACTCTTGATAGGCATTGTTGTTTATTACTATCTTTTCAGCTATGTGAATGCCGCCAGCTATTTTATGCTCACCGCATCGATTTACCTTGTATACGCTCTCATAGCGACATCTGTACTTTTATTGGTAGCAGGAGTTTATTCGCTCAGAAGGGTCTTATTCGGGCAAAGAGCAAGAGGCGTAGCTGTAGCGCCTGCCAGCGTCGTAACCTCTGCCTTCGGCAGCATAATGTCCTGCGGCTGCCATTATTCGCTCCTTTTCATATTCCTAGCCTCTGTTGGCTTGAGTGGCGGTGAGATAGGCAGCAT
>CAZJQO010000039.1:0-6336 GCA_964548595.1 Microcaldota archaeon
AAATGTAACTGGTAGCGAACACAGCAACATACTGCGGCAGCTCGCCGTTGCAAACGCCTTCTGTGTTGATGAATGATGTAGTGCCAGGGCCGTTCGGCCTGAAGACCTGGCACGAGCCTGGCGGCGCTTTCGGCGCAAAGGTGGTTGGGTTGAAGACGTTGAGTTGGTAGAGTGCGCCCAAGACTACCGCGATTATGAGTATCGCCCAGCCGTAGGTCATCAGGTACTCCATCGCGGACTGCGCGCTCTTGCCATGCAAGGCTCTAACTGTCAAATATTTAATAACTTTCTGCTGCGGTTGCAGCGCCCAACGGCAAAGGGCGGGTTGCGCGTGCCGAAAGGGCTTGTTTATAAGATGCGAGCGGGAAAACCCACGATTTCAATCGCGGGATGAGAGCGAGCCGAAGAGCAGGAAGCTCTTTTGCCATTCGGGGCCGATGCAACCATGCCTTGTTTGCATGTTGGTATGTTCCTAATTCAACGAAATCTGCCGCACGGAATTGCGGACTTACTAAACCTCCAAAGGCGTTGATTCTGGCGTGCCCCGCCCCATATGGTTCTCCTTGAAAGCGCGCACATAAATATATTTCTGTTCCATATTCAGTCACCTTGTTTGCATGTCGGGAAGCCCACGAATTCATTCGTGGGAGGATGTCACAAATATTAGATGCTATGCTTATGATAAGCGAGGCAGAATGGTCATATGGGAATAGAGGAGACGCCCAAGAGCCTGGCGCTGATTCCTGACGGCAACAGGAGATGGGCCAAGCACCACGCGCTCAACTTCCTCAGCGGCTACAGCAAGGGAGTAGAGAAGTTCATAGACTTTGCCGAGTGGTGCAAGGATTACGGAGTGGAGAACATAACAGTATGGGCATTCTCTACTGAGAACTTCAGCAGGCCGAGCAGCGAGATGAACACCCTGTTTGGCATATACAGGCGCGTTGCGGCAGACAGGAACATAATAGAGAGGCTGCATAGGAACAGGACAAGGTTCAACGTGATAGGCAACAAGGCGCTCCTGCCAAAGGACCTCTCAAGCGCGCTCCACAGGGTAGAGGAAGAGACAAGCGCGTACAAGGAGCGCGTCATAAACATGCTCATCGCGTACGGCGGCAGGGACGACATACTGCACGCAGCAAAGCTCATCGTCAAGCAGGCGGTAAGGAAGAGGATCAGGAACGTGAGCGACGCACTCTTCAAGACGTACCTCTTCTCCAGCCAGGTGCCTGACATAGACCTGGTGATAAGGACATCGGGAGAGGAGAGGCTGTCGGGTTTCATGCCATGGCAGAGCACATACTCAGAGCTCTACTTCACCAGGAAGCTGTGGCCCGATTTCACCAGGCACGACCTTGAGAAGGCGTTGGCTGAGTACGCTAGCAGGCAGCGGCGTTTCGGCACCTGAGCCTGTGTTAACATGGCCAAACGAAAGTTCCACCTTATGCGCTATGCCAAATTCTTCACGGTGCAGGCTCCGAGCACCACCACACTGGTGCTCCTTCTGCTGCTCGCCGGAGCTGGCGCTGGCGGATTCGCGGGCATCATCATACACGCACAACTGCTCTCCTCTTCGCTGACGCAGGTGCTTGTAAGCGGGGTTGCGGCAGGAATTTTGGTGGTAAGCCTGCCCGCGCTGCTCACCGCCGCTGCGCTCAAAATGGTAAGGAGAAGGATGCTGCTGAAGCACGCACTCGTCGCTACCCTGCTTATAACACTGCCCTACGCAGTGCTGCTGGCTTTGGGTTCGTCCCTCTTCGTGCTCGTGGGCTACGCTTCCCTCGCCTATCTCTTTCTGCTGGTGGTGAATGCGGGCATATACGGCTACTGGCTCGTGATAGGCAGATTTGTCACAGGCAGGAGCAAAAGCATCATAGTCATAGCGGTCCTGCAGCCGGTGCTCAACATCCTCTTCTACCTGCCCCTGAGCAGTTACATACTTGGCATCGGGGCCACGCTCACTGTAGCAATGACAAAGCTGGCCGCGGGCATGCTCGTCTTCCTTGTGGCCGGCTACGCGTTCCTGTACATGGTGGACAGGCCAACCAAGAGGCACATGGCTACCAGCGGCATAAGCATATTCATGAACCTTGCCAGCGAGTGGCTCTTCGACATAGCCGGAGACGTCAGCGTGATAGGGAAAAGCGCGAGCAGCACCACCGATCTAGACGTTGAGATGCTGGTGCTGCGCGGAAAGAACAACTACAAGGCGGTGTTTGTAAACCCGGACATACATTTCGGGCCGTTCCACGGCGCCGGCGGCAGCATAGCCACGCGCCAGATAGGCAGGCTCATAACAGGCAAGTTCTCGGCGTCGCCGTTCGTGCTCCACAGCACAGTAGACATGAGGAACAATCCAGTTGGCACGGGCCAGGTATACTCGCTCTCGAACAGCATCTCAAGATGGCTCGAGAACATGGGCGGCTTCAGCAAGGCGTACGGCTCTGTCTCGTCGGGCAGGGAGGGGGCGTGCAGCGTGCTGGACGTATCTGTTGGCAATGCCGGCCTCTTCTTCCTGAGCAAAGCCCCGATGGTGACAGAGGACATAGAGAGGCGCGTTGGCGCCAGGCTGAAGGAGATAGCGGAACGCGAGAGCGGGGGCAGGGCGATAGTGGTTGACGCGCACAACTCCAGGTTCGAGTCTGCTGGAAAAAATGAGCTGGCCGGGGTGCATGCGGACAGCGGTTATGTGAAAATGTACGAGAGCGCTGTGGCCGCTGCTGCAAAAGCCAACAGCAAGAGGCACCCCCTCTCGTTCGGGTCGGCGCACAAGGTGCTCGCAAGCGCGCTCAAGTGGCCGATAGACATGGGCGACGGTTATACCAGCGTGGGCGTCTTCGCCTACGGCAGGCGGAGGTTCTGCCTAGTGTACTTCGACGCTAACAACATGCTGCCCGGCTTCAGGGACGACATCATAAGCCACATAAGAGGAAAGTACAGGATGCAGGCCGAACTCTGCACCACAGACACCCATTCGCTGAACGCAATAAATTCCTCAGCTAGCAACTGCCTGGGCAGGCAGACGCGGGCGAAGAGCATGATAGAGGTACTTGACCCGCTCATCGACGACGCGCTGCGCAGCGTGGAGCCGGTCAGCTATGCGTACAAGCGCACTGTGATGGAAGACTTTGCGGTCTGGGGCGAGAATGCGGAGGTGCTGATAGAGAGAGCCAGCAGGGAGGTAAGGAACAGGGTTAAGTACGCAACGCCTGCTCTGGTGCTTGCCGCTTTTGTTGTTGCCGCGTGGGTAATATACGTGGTCTGATGCCTGTCGTGCTGTCTATAAATTACATCGTTCTCGCAGCCATCGCCGTGATTCTTGCCTTGTACAGGATAAGCTGCGCGAAACCCAGGGAACTTCTTTTCCTGCTCGCCGCGGCACTTGCTGCTGCCGCTCTTGCCTACGCAGAGGGCTCAGGCATCGTGGTGATGCTGCTGGGCCTGCTCATATTCAACGGCCTGGCATACAGCTACGGCAGAAAGAGCAATTACGCTTACATACTGCTGGCCGCGATGTTCGTCCTATTCATGCAGGGCGCGGCGCAGCTCGACGCGCAGGCTATGCTGCTCGGCCTCCTCAGCAGCTCCTACCTGTTTGCCAAGCGGGCGCGGAGGTCGAGCCCCAGGCTGGAGACCAGCAGGGATCTCTTCCAGGCCGCGCTGGGCATAGGCTTTGTCGCTATCTTCGCGATTGCAGGAGGCCCAGACGCTATGCATGCGATAGTTTACTTCGTGATAGCCGCATCGCTGCTGGCCAACTACGCAGCATCGAGCCGCAAGAGCAAGGTTTCTGTTTTCCTCCGCTCTCTTGAGCGCAAAGACGCCGCTTTCGGGCAGGGAGCGATGTGGCTCGTTATAGGCGCGCTTGTGGCCGTCTCGTTCCTTCCGGCGGAGCTGGTGCTGCCGGTGCTCGCGGCCATAATTCTGGGTGACGCTGTTGCTACGCTGGCCGGCACCCGCTGGAAAATCCCACTGCCGTATAACAGGAGCAAGAGCCTGGCCGGCACTGCCGCATACTTCGGTGTTGCTGCCGCTGTCTCTGTTCCCTTCGTTGGCCCGCTCGCCTTAGGGATTGCTGCCCTGGGCGCCATAGTCGAAAGCCTGCCCGTTCATTTCGACGACAATTTCGACACGTCGTTGGCGCTTACCGCTGCGCTGCTGCTGGCCATTTACCTGCACCTGTTGCTTTAGGAAAAGCGGGCACTACACCCTTCTGCCCCTTCTGCCTCCTGGTCTCTTCGTGGTGTCCGTGGGCACCGGCGTTACGTCCTCTATGCTTCCTATGTTGAAGCCGCTCCTCGCCAGGGCCCTTACCACCGCCTGTGCGCCCGGACCCGGCGTCTTGGACCCGTGGCCTCCCGGAGCCCTTATCTTGATGTTTATGTGAGTTATGCCCTTCTCTACCGCTATCGCGGCCACCTTGTACGCCGCCTGCGTTGCTGCGTATGGCGACCCTTCCTCGCGGTCCGCATCCACTATCATGCCGCCGCTCCCTATCGCTATCGTCTCGGCCCCGGTGAGGTCGGTGAGCGTTATTATCGTGTCGTTTTTCGACGAGAATATGTGGGCTACTCCCCACCTTATGCCCTTGGGCCTGAACTTCTGCGCTGCTTCGGCAACAGCGCTCTCGTAAGAAACAGTCTCTGCTGGCTTCTTGCTCGGCTCTGCCGCCTTCGTCTCTGCTTTTTTCTCCTTCTTCTCCTTAGGCAATCAAGCACCCTCATTCTTCTGCGCCGCTCCGGCTCCATGCTCCTCTACGGCGGGCTCGACAGGCTCGGCTGGCTGCGCTGGCTGTGCCGGCTGCGCGCGCGATGCGGCTGCTGCTTCAGCATTCTGCTGCGGCTCGTTAAGCTTTACGGGCTTGTAGTATGCTATCCCGCCGTCTTCATCGGCGAAGACAAGATAGCCAGGGGACGTCATGCGCCTGCCGCCCACCATTATCAGACCGTGGGCCACGAACTGCCTAGCCTGCTTCAGCGTTCTCGCGAGGCCTTTCCTCAGCACCATTGTCTGAAGGCGCCGCTCAAGCAGGCTCTCGACATCCAGCACCAGCAGATCGTCGAGCTTCGCGTCCTTTCCTACGATGCTGTACCTGGCCAGCCTGCCCATGATCTGCCTGCCAGTCTCTTCGCTTGCCTTGCCGGATAGCACGTTCCTGACGTTCTGCTTTATCCTTCGGAGCTCGCTGTCAAGAACCCAGAGCTCCCTTAGGTTTTTCAGCCCGTACTTCTCCTTGAGCCCGTGCTCCTTCTGTATCCTGACCGAATCCCACATTACGGTAGGCGTTTCGTACTTTTTCCTTGTCCTTCTAGGAGCCCCCATTCAAACATCTCACTTCTCCTGCTTGGCCGCTGGTTTTGGTGCAGCCTCCTTCGGAGCCTCGGCCGCGGCCGGCGCAGCTGCTCCCGCAGCTCCGGCAGCCGCCGGTGCAGCTCCAGGCCTCGCCGGAGCGCGGGCGGCCTTCGCCGCCTCTTCCACTTTCTTCTTGGTTACACCCACAGTCTCGCCTGTCCTGCCGGTGCTTCTCGTCCTCTGCCCCCTCACCTTCTGGCCGTACTGCCTCCTGAAGCCGATCCATGTCTGCTGCTTTATAGAGGCGTCCATGTCCTGCTTCGTCTTGATCACAAGGTCGGTGCCAACAACATGTATGTCGGCGTTTGCTTCGGCATCGTTCCGCCTGTTTAGCATGAAGTTGGGCACTCCGAACCTGCCCGGGTTCTTTATGACAGTTTCCAGCTCGGCGAGCTGCGCATCGTTCAGCGCCCCTATCTGGGCGCTGCTGCTTATGCCGTAGCTCTTGACAACGGCCTGCGCTATCGCATTTGCCATGTTCTGCCCTATTCCCTTTATGCCTCGGATCGCACGCAGCAGCGTTAGCCTGCCGTTTATGTCCCTGCCAGCGAGCCTGACTATGCTGACCGCTTCGCTGGGCTTCTTGCCTTCCTGGCTTTTCTTAGGTTGCTGCTGCTCTTCTACCATGCATGCACTTTCTATTTTCACTTATTTAAGAACATAAGCTTAGGACGAGCACGCTCCTGCACTGCCTAAAGCGACTGTTTCTTAAGCGGAATTACATTAGGAAGCTTGTGTTTATATTTGTTTTTATGCCTGCAAACGCAAATTTAATGCGCCTTGAAAGCGTTAGATTATATTGGATTGGAAGCCGGAGCGCGATGCGGCGCGGCTACTTGGAAAACCGCCAGGGTTGGGATTTGAACCCAAAAGGCCCGCGAGGGCCATGCGCTTGCCGGCATTTTTTCCAGGCGCACGCGTTACCGGATTCCGCCACCCTGGCTTGTATCAATAACCCTGAACCTTATTAAAAGCCAACAGCTC
>CAZJQO010000040.1:0-31525 GCA_964548595.1 Microcaldota archaeon
TAGTGTAAACAATGAAAGGAATATAAGGGAGAGTGCCACGGCGTGCCAGTGCAGTTACAACTGGCAACATTTTGTCTTCGTGACGAAGTACAGGTATCGGATGTTCAAGAATCCGAAGACCTGCAAGATAATACACGACGCAATCTTCGACGCGGCGTCAGGGCACGGAATAGGCATAAGAGAATTCGGAATTGGAGACGACTCCGAACACGTTCATCTTGAGGCCGACGTGCCAAACACCATGACGGTCGCCAAGGCGGCGCAGTTGATGAAAGGATTCTCCGCGTATGTTGTCTTCCGCGAAATGCCTGATCACAGGTTGAGATACTGGAAAGGTCACTTCTGGGGTGAAAGGTACAGTAACGGAAGTGCTGGCCCTCGAGACTAGGAGACGGTGAAGAATTATATCAGAGGGCAGGACATCTTCGGGCAGATGAAACTCGCTGCGAGTTAACGTGCTGAGGATACCCCCGACTTTAGTCGGGGGAGGAGATCATTCAACAGTGCAAATATTTATATTTAATAAATTGTGGTCATATGAACTAATCTGCAGAGAGGTGCATCATAGAGCACCTTATTAATAACAATTGTTATCAATAAGCATCTCTGATTTCCCATCGGTCCAGAGTCGCCTTCGCCACATACTTCTTTCGGCCCTTTTTTTGCCATATTTGGATTTTCCTCTCTGTTCTGTAACAGAGGCAATAAATAAATACTACGAAACACCTTATTATCTGTGTGACTAAATGTATTTCATAGAAGATCAAACTACCTCGAGTCTCATAGACGAGATAAACGGTATATCGGAACATTATGCGCGTACTGATCCAAAGACCTTTGCAAACCGGGTCGCAGCGATGATAGATGTGGTTTACACAGAAAAGGACGATAGCTACGCGGCTAGGGCTAATTACTCAGTTCTCGGCAGGTATATCTCGTTTCTAGCCACGAACGAAACACTGGACCACGCATGTTACAGATGTGTATTTCACAACGATTATGACCTAACTGCTGATGCAAGAAAGCCAGAGTACGATCGCATCGTTTCTATCCTCAACGCCGAAATCGAGAGGCACGATAAGTTGGACGCATTAGGTGGTGCAGCTGACCAAAAAGAAATAGACTTCTTAATGGCTGCATATAAGGCCGTGATGGTTGCAGAGAAATCAATGGAAGAGCTTACTGGTGCTGTAAAGAACAAGGATTTTCCGTCAAATTACACCGTTTGGACATGGCTCGAGGAAAAACAGGACGAGGCAATTAGATTTGCAAGAAGGGAGGACACGGACCAGACCCCCATTGCGTGGCTGCATAAGTTTTCTGTAGAGTTCATAAACTGTATAAGGGGGAAGATCGAAACCGAACAGAAGCAATTTGAGCTGAAGCAGTTCGGGGCTAAGCCAGAAGGAAGGAGTAGGGTGCGATAATAAAGTCCCTTCTCATCAGATGAAACCAACCCATGCCAGTCTACTGCCAGTTTCAAATTATTGGGTAAGTATTAAATAATTTTATAACGCAGTGCTAGCAGTGGATTGGATGGTAGACGAAGGAATAAAGGGCGAACTCAGGAAGTACGAGCTTCCGCCGTTACCCTACAAGCTTGACGCCCTCGAGCCCTACATAAGTGAGCAGGTGATGGACCTGCACTACAACATGCACCACAAGGGCTATGTCACCGCTTCAAACGCGGCGGTGGAGAAGGTGCAGAAGATAGTGAACGGCGAGGTGCAGGGCTACGACTGGCAGGGAGTGGTAAGGAGCCTTGTGTTCAACATAAACGGCCACAAGCTGCACACGATGTTCTGGAACAACATGGCGCCTGCTGATTCCAGGGGCGGCGGCAAGCCGGGAGGCGCGCTTCAGGACCTGATAGAGAGGCAGTTCGGAACATATGACAAGTTCAAGCAGACGTTCACTGACGTGATGAAATCGCTGACAGGCACGGGCTGGGCCATGCTCTACTACGACACGGAGACCAGGGGCCTAGTAATCTCCACGGTGGAGAACCACTTCATAAACCACATAGCTGAGCTGCCTGTTGTTCAGATCGTTGACGAGTTCGAGCATGCCTATTATCTGCAGTACAAGAACAACCGCAACGCATACCTCGACGCATGGTGGGGCGTGGTCAACTGGGAAAACGCGGAGAAGAACCTGTCCAAGTACCTCTGAACGTGGCTTCGGCTCCGCATGGCGCACAGCCGCATCGGGTTAGGCTAAAATACCTTTTCGTTGCAAGAGGTATATCGGTGTTCTGTTGATCTCGAAGGCGTACGAGGGCAGCGTGGATTATTTCCAGGTAATGGATGAGAATGGAAACGTAGACCAGGCACTGTTCCCGAAGGACGTCGACGATGCGAAAATAGTGAGCATGTACAGGTACATGCTGCTCACCAGGGCGATGGATGCAAAGATACTGAGCCTGCAGAGGCAGGGGCGTGCTGCAACATACGCGCCCTCGCTGGGCGAGGAGGCTGTGCACATAGGCTGCGCATCGGCTATGCGCAAGCAGGACTTCTTCATCCCGTCATTCAGGCAGCACGGCATGTATATAGCCAGAGGCTTCCCGCTCGACAGGTTCGTGCTCTACTGGAAGGGCTTCGAAGAAGGAGACGCTGTTCCGAAGGGTTTCAACGGCCTATCGGTGTCTGTGCCTGTCGGTACCCAGGTGCCGCAGGCTGCAGGAGTGGCATACGCGTTCAAGTACAAAAAGAAAGACGCTGCAGCGCTTGCCTTCGTTGGCGATGGCGGCACATCGGAAGGCGACTTCTACGAGGCGCTGAACTTCTCCGGAGTCTTCAAACTGCCGCTGATATGCGTGATCGAGAACAACCAGTGGGCAATATCGGTGCCCAGGAACAGGCAGACCGCAGCGAAGACGCTGGCGCAGAAGGGCATAGCCGCAGGAATAGCTTGCGTGCAGGTGGACGGAAACGACATGCTGGCCGTATACAAGGCGGTGCAGGATGCAATTGCAAACGCGAAGAACGGCCCCACGCTCATAGAAGCTGTTACTTACAGGATGAGCATGCATACTACTTCAGACGACCCTACGAAGTACAGGATCGACGAAGACGTAGAGGCCTGGAAGAAGAGGGATCCGATTGCTAGGGTGAAGGCATACATCGCAAAGAAAGGCCTGTGGAACGACGCTATGGAGCAGCAGACAGGCGAGGAGCAGTTGAAGCAGGTAGACGACGCTGTGGCGAAGGCGGAGGCGTTCAAGCCGGACCCGAGGAGCATGTTCGAGAACGTTTACAGCTTCATGCCCGAGGTGCTGAAGCAGGAGGAGGACGCGGCAGAGGCCGCCAACTTCTGGAGGTGATTGCATGCAGATGAACATGGTTTCCGCAATAAACAACGCCCTCGACATAGCGCTGAAAGAGAATGAGGATGTTCTGCTGCTTGGCGAGGACATAGGCAAGGACGGCGGAGTATTCAGGGTAACAGAGGGCCTCATGGCAAAGTACGGGGAGGAGCGGGTTGTCGATACGCCCCTTGCTGAATCCAGCATAATAGGTGTGTCGATAGGCATGGCGCTTGCCGGCATGCATCCGATACCAGAGATACAGTTCGCCGGCTTCATGTACCTTGCGTACGACCAGCTGGTCAGTCACGCCGCGCGGTTCAGGTCAAGGACCAGAGGCACGTTTACAGTGCCCATGGTCGTGCGAACCCCGGTGGGCGGCGGCGTTCGCGCGCTGGAGCACCACTCCGAGAATCCAGAGGTCCTGTACTCTCACATAGGCGGCCTGATAGTGGTGGAACCCTCCGGACCGTACGACGCGAAAGGGCTTATGCTAACTGCCGTGAAGATGCGGGACCCTGTAATATTTCTTGAGCCCACTAGGATTTACAGGCTCTTCAGGGAGGAGGTTCCTGAAGGATATTACGAGGTTGAGATAGGCAAGGCCAACGTGCTCAGGAAGGGCAGCGCGCTCAGCATAGTGACATACGGCACCATGGTGCAGCCTGTCAGGAACGTGGTCGAGAAGAAGGGCGTTGACGCTGAGATAATAGACCTGCGCACGATCAACCCGCTCGACGAGGCCGCGGTGCTCGAGAGCGTAAAGAAGACAGGCAGGGCTCTGATAGTGCACGAGGCGCCGCTCAGCTACGGCGCAGGAGCCGAGATCGCGGCGAGAATAGCCGAGAAGGCACTCTACGAGTTGCAGGCGCCTGTCATGAGGGTCGCAGGCCCGAGCCTGCCGTACCCGTTTCCTGCTTACGAAGCTTACGCAACTCCGAGCGAGAAGCGCATAGGCGATGCTATAGATAAGCTTCTCGGTTCATAGTATTGCGGTGTGTTCGTGCAAGCGATAAAGTTCGTCGATGTCGGAGAAGGCATAACCGAGGGGCACGTCAGGAAGTGGCTCTTCAAGGATGGCGACACTGTAAAAGAGGATCAGGCTGTTGTGCAGGTCGAAACGGACAAGGCGGTTGTGAATGTTCCCGCCCCGATATCAGGCACGCTCAAGATAGCTGCCCCGGAAGGCACAACACTGCATGTCGGCGACCTGGTGGCGCAGATAGGCACTCCGGACGAACTCAAGTCCGCTCCTGCAGTGCAGCAGCAGAAGCAGCAGGCTCCGCAGCCCCAGCAGCAGCCCCAGCAGCAGCCGGAGCAGCAGAAGCAGCCTGCAGCGCCGCCAAAGGAAATAATTGCAACTCCAGCCGTGAGGAAACTGGCCAGGGATTTGGGCGTGGATATTTCAATGCTTACTCCGACCGGCCCGCACGGCAGGCTGACGGAGAATGATGTCAGGGGCGTTGCCCAAGAGGCTTCTCTAAAGGTGAGATCCATACCAAAGTACTCGGAGGTGCTGGAGGAGCAGCACAAGGAGCAGGTGGAGCGCATACAGCTTTCGCCATTGAGAAAGGCGATAGCGAAGAACATGGAGGCTTCGTGGACCATACCTAGGGCCGTGCACATGGACCTGATAGACGCAAGCGCGCTCTACGCAATCGTCGAAAAGGAGAAACAGCGTCTGCTGAAGGAGATGAACGTCAAGCTGACATTCCTGCCTTTCATAATAAAGGCTGCGGTGCAGGCTCTGAAGGAGAATCCGAACTTCAACGCCAGCTATGACCACGAGAAGCTTGAGGTAATAAGGAAGGACTACTACAACATAGGCCTTGCTGCGCAGTCTCCGGACGGCCTGCTCGTTGTCGTGGTCAAGGATGCTGACAAGAAGAGTGTGACCCAGATAGCAAAGGAGCTGCAGGATCTGCACGAGCGCGTTGCAAAGCGCGAAGTCACTCTGGATGAGATGCGCGACAGCACGTTCACCATAACTAACATAGGCAGCCTCGGCGGAGGCTTCCTCTCAGTGCCCATGATAAACTATCCTGATGTCGCTATACTGGGCACGCACCTGATAAGGGACGCGCCAGTAGTGAAAGACGGGAAGATAGTAATAGGCAAGCAGTTGCCGTTCTCGCTCTCTTTCGACCACAGAGTTGTTGATGGGGCAGAGGCGGTGCTCTTCGGCAACGCGTTGAGGAAGTATCTTGAGGATCCCGACTTCTTGGAGATGCTGGGTTAGAGCATGGTAATGGGAGCGCTTCCGGAGGACGTTGATGTTGCTGTAGTCGGAGGAGGGGTGGGCGGCTACTTCGCCGCGATACACGCGTCGCAGCTGGGCAAGAGCGTCGCGCTTGTGGAGAAGGAGAAGCTCGGCGGGCACTGCCTCAACTATGCCTGCATACCTTCGAAGACACTGATAAAGGTGGCAGATATATTCTACGAGGCGCAGCATTCGCAGAGCTTCGGAATACACGCTGACAACGTCAGGGTGGATGCCAAGGAGATGTACGCCTGGCGCATGGCTGCATCGAAGAAGCTCGAGGACGGCGTTGCCTTCCTCTGCAAGCAGAACGGCGTTGAAACCATACAGGCTACTGCAACATTCGTGTCTTCAAGCGAGCTCCAGCTCACCAACGGCACCAACCTTGATTTCAAGAAGGCGATAATCGCCACAGGCTCGGAGCCCACCGTGCTGAAAGGGTTTGAGTTCGGGGGCAGCATAATAGACTACAAGAAGGCGCTCATGCTCGATTACATACCCAAAAGCATGGTGATCCTGGGCGCCGGCTACGTCGCCGTGGAAGTAGGCATGCTCTACGCGAAACTTGGCACAAAGGTAGCGATAGTGGCAAGGTCCGACGTGCTCTCGCATTTCGACAGAGAGGCGGTGGAGCTTGTGAAGAGGAAGATGACGGAGCTCGGAATAACCGTTTACAAAGGAGTCGCGCCTGCGTCGCACGATGCAAATTCTGTTACCCTGAGCAGCGGCGAGAAGGTAGAGGCTGAGCTCACAGTTGTTGCTGTGGGCCTTTCACCGTATACCGCAAGCCTCGGCCTCTCGAGCACCGGCGTGCAGCTTGACGAACGCGGTTTCATCAAGGTGGACAATGCGCTTCGCACAACAGATCCCAACATACTGGCCATAGGCGATGTGGTGGGCGACCCGCTGCTTGCGCACAAGGCCATGCGCCAGGGCATAGTGGCCGCGGAGGCAGCTGCTGGCATGAATGCGAGCTACGACAACAGGGTGGTGCCTGCTGTCATATTCTCGGATCCGGAGATGGCCGTAGCAGGCACTCTGGAAGGCGACGGTGTAAAGGTAACGAAGTTCCCGCTCACCGCGCTGGGCAGGGCCGTGGCGCTAGGCACGACCAACGGCTTCGTGAAGATAGCCGCTGACGAGGACAACATAGTGCGCGGCGTGGAGGTCGTTTCCGACGATGCCGGCGACATTATCGGCGAGGCCGTAGTGGCGATAGAGATGGGTGCCACGCTTGAGGACATAGCCGATTCCATACACCCGCACCCGACCTACAGCGAGGCGCTGCAGGAGGCGGCAGAGGCCGCGCTCGGCAGGTCAATACACTACTTCTACGGAAAATAAGATACAAAAGAATGACAAAGGTGAATTAGCTTATGACAAAACTCATAATTTTTGATGCTGTGGGAGTTCTATACAAGCTTGACGGTAAATACTTCTACTCAAAACTTTTGTCTTTTCTAAAAGCGCACAATGTAGATAACATTGAGGAAGAACATAAAATCTGGACAGGCCTAGAAAAAAGGCGGCAGTTGGTAAAATATCATTACGCGAAGCACGCATGCAACTTTTAAAGAAACTTAAGATCCCAATGAAATCTCTTCCGGAATATGAGGCCTTAGATCGAGAGGTTTTTAGAAAGGCAAAACTTACTGATAGCCGACTAAGAAGTAAGCCAAATTGTTTTCTCAAAAACAAGCAAAATCTAAATAGCCTGCTACTTGGTGGGGGTGGGAAGGAGAAGGGCGTGAGTCGTCGGGTGGGGAAAAAGACTCACATAAGCAGCATAGTATGACACAATAAGCCGCCTGACCCAGGCACCCCTTCCCATGAGAATAGATATACGTCTTCTGATTTATATATATTTAACTTTTTTTAAATATGTGTAGATACTTTTCGTATTTATCAAAAGCCCTTTCTCAGCAAATGAAAACTTTAAATTTGTTTTAATTCAAGTGTGATCATGGAATTGGACAGAAAGTCAAAGGCAATCCTGAAGGAACTTTGCAGTAATTCAAGAGTAAAGATGCGCCTCCTATCTGAAAAATTCGGTGTATCACGGTATCTGATCACCAAAGAGGTGGAAGAACTTGAAAATGAGCTGGGGCTTCGTTATACATTAGAGCTTAATTACAGCAGACTCGGGTTTGGGACGATCCACGTCGCTTATCTGAATTTTGCCAAAAAACCCAGAGAAAAAGTCCTAGAGGAAGTTGTAAATAAGATAACCGCAATTCAACTTGCACTCCTGATGAAAGGCGATTTCGAGTTGCTGTGTTTTGTCGTCACCAAAACACCCATAGAGTACTCACAGGTAGAAATAGCACTTCAACTACAACTGCAGGAGTTTGGAGCGCGCGTGAAATCATCGGAGGTTACTCTACCACGTCTTGGTTTCATAGCGCTCAACAACGCTCTGATAAGTAAGGCTGAGGTAGGCGACGTATACAAGAAAATCCTGGTTTCTCTCAACACCAATTCACGAGCAAGGTTAAGCGAAGTAAGTAAGGAAACAGGAACAAGCGAGGACCTTGTTAGATATTATATGACAAAGATGGAAAAAGAAGGAATAATCAGAAGGTACACTGCGCTAGTGACCAAACCAAACACCAAATTCACTATTGCATTTCTTGTAAATTATTCGGTTAGAGAGAATCTACAGGCTAGAATAGACAAAGAAAGGCGCAACATAATTTTTTCAGACGATGACAGAAGCAACGTCAATAGCTTCCAGATGATGTTCTCCACAACTGGTGCGGAGCAAACATTCGATTTGGCAACCTATTTAAATAAGAAATACGGAATCGAGCACAGCATAGAGGCGCATAACAAAATCTACGCAGTAGATAAACCAGAAGTGAGGTCGGCGCAGGTAATCAAGCCCCTTAAAGGAATGCTGCCATTCAGATACATTGATGTGGCATCGAGCTACGACTTAACGAACTGGCCCTTGGAATTTTCCTGACCATGGATGCGTTCGTCGATTTCTTCAAAGCCGAGTTCCACTTCTGAAGGTTTGCCTATTCCAACAAAAACTACCTGGTTCTCTTCAGCGCCGAGTATTTCCTTTATGAAATCCATCTCCGCTTTCCGCACATCGGGATGAGGCTTCCTGTCAGTAAAAATCAGCGCCCTCTCGCCGTTACCCCGTTCGGATGCGTTTCTTTCCAAAAATTCCCGGACAGCACCCGAATCGACACAAAATGCAAGTGCACGACCCTCGCCCCTTATTGCATTGTATATCAGGTCACTCTTTGTGCCAACGAAAGCGCTCGTGACATCAAACAGTGGCACTTTCCTCCTTTTAGAGATGTAGTTTGCAGCTTTGGGCTGCAATCTCTGGATCAATATCCCAAAGGCCACGCCTACCGCAGCAATCACATAGTATGGTTCTATCGGAGTCTTGAGGAAGGCTGCGCTAAGCAGCATTGTGAAGAAGGGGCTAGCAATTAAAACATTACTCGCTATAGAGGTTTTCACACGCCTGAACGATGCGACAAAGAGGAAGGTTAGGAGCACGTTCTGCACCACGCCCAAGATTAGCACTGCAAGAGCTGTTTGCGAAGTGAAACCTATAAAGTTAAATGATCCCGAAAGCAGCGCCACTGGCACGAAGATCGCAAACGAGACCGCGTTGTAAGCGAAAATGCTGCTCGTTAGTTCGTACTGGTATCTTTTTGACACTCCTGAAACAAAAGCATCAAAGAAGGCTCCAAGCAGGAGCAGTAGCACAAAAGGCAAATACTGGGCCGGTATGCTTATCGCGGTTCCACCAACCAGCGTTACCGCAAGACCTAAGAAGCCAACAATTACTCCTGCAGCATCATACTTTGTCATGCGCTCCTGCATCAGGAGAGGCGCCATCAGCACAAGCATCAGGGGCCAAGATCTGTACACAACCGCCACAAGGTCTGCATTTACGTAATGAGTGACATAGCTGAAAATCAGCGAGAGCAGAGTGTATGCTAGTATTCCAAAAGAAAGGATGGCATACATGCCATTCTTTGTGGTAAAGTACACCTTGACGTGTCTGAGGGTGCCCTTCCAATAGGATATCCAAAAGGAGATAAGCGTCCCTGCCAGAGAGACGAGCAGCATAAGCGCCACTGGGTTTATTCCGTTGCCTAGGACATAGGCTATCGGCGTTATCGCGGTAAACATCAGCGCGCCAAACAGCAACAGATAGCCATAAAGCGTCATTCTCATTTTTTAAGTGTTGATATCAAAGCGTTTTAAATCTTGCTAAAATTAGCAAAATATGGACTAAATTTTCGGATTTTGAAAATAGAGCCTACATCTCCACGGACAGCTCGCCGTTGGCGTCCTCAACTACCTCGTACACCGGCGTGTCGTGGACCCAGTTCGTGTTCTCGTTTGCCTTGCCAGTCATTATGTTAAAGGCTCCGGAGTGCCACGGGCATATTATCTCGTCGCCGTCCATCGAGCCCTCGTCCAGGGGCCCGCCCTCATGAGTGCAGACTGCGTATATTGCGTAGACCTTGCCCTTGTGTAGCACAACCGCAAGCCTCTTCCCGTCCACTTCGGCACCTGTTGGAGAGTCCTCCTTCAGGTATTTCCTGCTTATTCCCAGCTTCTGCAGCGCCACGGGCAAAATCAGCGTTTTACTCTTAAATACCTTGCGGTGTTAGTTGATGCGTGGAGGGCTACGCAGAGCAGAAGGTGCCCGGGGGCAAGATGGTCAGCGTAAGGCTGGTCTACGGGCCGAAGATAATGAGCGTGCAGATACTTGGCGACTTCTTCCTGCACCCCGAGGACGCGCTGCCCAGGATGGAGAAGGCGCTTGTCGGTACGAGCCCGAGGGCGAAGAAGGAAGAGATAGCCGGCAGGATAAGCAAGGTGCTGGCGATGTCTGGCGCTGAGCTGATAGGGGTAACGCCGGAGGCGATAGCAGAGACGATAC
Source organism: Microcaldota archaeon (assembly GCA_964548595.1). Lineage (GTDB taxonomy): Archaea > Micrarchaeota > Micrarchaeia > Micrarchaeales > CABMGC01 > JAJYVH01. Next base: position 10,489 of record CAZJQO010000040.1, read on the forward strand.
GCATGGCGGTGAAGGAGTGAAGTGGCGAATCATCCCTCTCGAAATACACGACGCATACGCGAATATGGCTACTGACGAGGCTATACTCGAGCACGTGAGGGACGGAGGTGCGGAGCCTACGATAAGGTTCTACAGGTGGAAGCCCAGCGCAGTGTCCATAGGCACCTTCCAGAGCATGGAGAAGGAAGTGAACATAGAGAGGTGCAGGGAGCTCGGCGTCGACTACATAAGGCGCATAACAGGCGGAGGCGCCGTATACCACGACCTCGACGGGGAGGTAACGTACAGCGTCATAGCCCCGGAGCCGCTTTTCCCGCATGGGATACGCGAGAGCTACGCCTACATATGCGACTGGGTGATAGCTGGTCTGAGAACGCTTGGCATAGAGGCCACGTTCGCACCGATAAACGACATACTGGTGCAGGGCAGGAAGATATCAGGCAATGCGCAGACAAGGAAACAGGGCGTGCTTTTGCAGCATGGCACAATTCTATACAGCACCGATGTGAAGAAGATGTTCTCGCTGCTGAAAGTCAGCGCAGAGAAGATATCGGACAAGATGATAAAAAGCGTGGAAGAGAGGGTGACGAGCGTGACAAATTACTCAAGCGCTTCGATAAAAGAGACATACGAAGCGCTGCTGAAGGGATTCACGAAAGACAAGGAGTACAGGCTCGGGGGCCTAAGCGGCGAGGAAGAAAGCAGGGCGGGCGAGCTCGCAAGGACCGTTTACTCCACAGATTCATGGAACTTCAGCAGGTAGCCCCTACTTCCTTCTTTTGGTATTTGTGATAAGCGCCACCGCCATTACTATCACGCTAACAGCGAACTCAAGCAGAACCAGTTCGAGCAGCACCGGCGACTGCCCGGTCTTCAAGTAGGCCAAGCCGCTTGTCACCCAGGCGATTATCAGCCCGACCCCGACCCCCCAGAAGTAGGCGCTTCTAGTGTCAAGCCAGTCCCAGAGGAATGCATATCCCTTTTCCATACCCGCCACTTCAGTACTTTCTTCCCTTTCCTCTTTGGCTATTTATGTAATAGGCCAAGCCTCCCGTGACCCATGCAATTGTCAATCCAATCCCGACTCCCCGAAAGTAGCTGCTCCCCACAAGATATCCGATAGCGTATACTGCTATGAATGCAACGAACTCCAAAACAACCAGGTAAAGCAGTACCTTGTCCCATTCCATATATTTCAGCGTTCAAACACCCAATACTGAAGGGACGCCCGTGCTTTTATGTTTTCCTGTTGCCTGCTGCTTTGGGATGCACTCAGATATGCAGGCAGCAATCGCGTGGTAGCCATTTCCCTGTAGGGAATGTCGCCCGTCTTCGATTGCATCCTAAACCCTCTACCTGTTCTGCATAAGCCTCTTCATGAAGTACTCCCCTGCCTTGTACGAGCTCCTCACAAACAGGCTGGCGGCCATGTAGAAGAAGCCCAGCACGAGATCATGATTTCTGCGATGCTAATCATTCAATTCCCTACGTAGTTGAAAAGTTTGGCGTACGCGTCATGGTCCACGATGTAGAGTACAAAATTGATTATCTCAATCTCGTTGGTCCTGAGTGTGTAGATCATCCTCCAGTAATGCGTCAGTTCCACTCTGAATAAGTTATCCACTTCCAAACTCTTCGGTATCTGTTTCTTCGGAATGCCCTGCCCATACACAGGGTTCAGTTTGAGTATCGCTATCTTGTTATTGATAGATTTCAGTAGTTGTATCTCTTCTGAGTTTGTCCTTCCCTTTCGTCTCTGTTCTTCTGTTATCTTTGAAAGTAGCTCGTATTCCGCCTTCGCCTGGTCTTTAAGTATGAGTCTTATAGGTTTTATTGGCTTCATAGCTCAAGGCCCCCTTTCTTCAACTTCTCCATTGCCTCTAGCGGAGTGTATGTCCAGACAACGCCTTTCGTGGTGATGAGTATCTTGCCGCTAGCCTGCAGGTAGTTGAGTATGCGGATGAGTGTTTGGTGCATCACCTTCCTTGGCAGCCTTCTCTTCAGCTCCGCTATCTTAATCACTTCCTTGGCGTCCTGCAGGGTACGCTCTACCATCAGTACTGTGTCAAGGGTAGGAGAGTGCATGATTTGAGTCTGTGTGCGTTCCATGATTATACTTATATCAATTAGATATATTAATATATCTATTCTTCCCGCTTACCTGTTCTGTACGAGCCTCTTGATGAAGTACTCCCCTGCCTTGTACGAGCTCCTCACGAACGGGCCTGCGGCCACGTACAGGAAGCCAAGCGAGAGTGCCTGCTTCCTGATGCGCTCGAACTTCTCAGGTGTAACGTACTCCTTGACCTCGTAGTGGCGCTGCGAGGGCCTCAGGTACTGGCCCATGGCCACGAAGTCCGCACCGATGGCGCGGAGGTCACGGAGCGATTGCAACACCTCCTCCTCCGTTTCGCCGACTCCGAGCATCATCGCTGACTTGGTGTATATGCTCTTGTCAAGCCGCTTGCAGGTCTGCAGCACGAGCAGAGACTGCCTGTATGAGGCACGCCTGTCCCTTATGACAGGGTTGAGCCTCTCAACCGTCTCTATGTTGTGGCCTATAACGTCCGGCCTGGCATCCACTATCTGCTGCAGGAGCGAGGCGTCGCCGCTGAAGTCAGGGATGAGCACCTCGACCAGCGTGTTTGGGCATGTGGTCTTGATCGCCTTGACGCAGGCAGCGAAGTGTCCTGCGCCCTGGTCGGGCAGGTCGTCGCGGCAGACGGAGGTGAGCACAACGTAGTCCAAGCCCCACTTCCTGATCACCTGCGCGAGTTTCATCGGCTCTAGCTTGTCAACGCCCTCGCCAATGGCTCTTTTCTGCACTGCGCAGAACCTGCAGCCGCGGGTGCAGAGGCCGCCGAGTATCATGAATGTAGCAGTGCCAGCGCCCCAGCATTCGGTTATATTTGGGCAATGCGCATCTGCGCAGACGGTGTGCAGGCCAAGAGAGGACACCGTCTGCTTTATCTCGGAGTACTTCTCCGTGTTTGCGGGTCTGATTGAGAGCCAGTCTGGGAGCACGCTATCATAGGTCTATGAACGAAAACTCTTTTAGTAGTGATGCATCAGAGCCAAGAAGGGTCATTCAAAAGCATTATATACATATTGAGTATCAATTATATAGTGTTTATACATGACATACACAACGATACAGATAAGCAGGACCACCAGGGAGAAGCTCAACAGGCTTCGCCCCTACAAGAGGGCAACTTATGACGACATAATACTCACGCTGATGGAACTTGTGCCTGAGGGGGACGAAGAGGGCAAGTACACCGATGAGTTTAGAGCTTCCCTTCTCCGCGGCTTGCTCGACATCAAGAGCGGCAGAACCTATAGTTTGGAGGATGTGAAGATGAAGCTAGGGATTAGGTGAGTGCTTACACTCTAGAGTACTCCTCAGAGTCGTTCTCGCAGCTCAGGGGCCTCGATAAGCAAATAGCTAATCGGATCATCAAGAAGCTTGAGCGCACTATGGAAAGTCCTCACATGTTCTTCAAGAGGCTGACCGGCAGGCCCGAGTACAAGCTCAGGGTCGGAGATTACAGGGTAATAGCTGACATAGATGACGCTAAACGAGTTATTTTCATAAGGTCGATGGGCCACAGGAAGAACACCTACGCTAGGCCCTAGCCTAGCGTGCAGTCCTGTCAAACCTCTTCAGCACCCTTGGTATGTACTCGACGACATCGCTAGCGAGTATGTGGTAGCCCTTCTCCCTGTAGAGCAAGTCGCCGATCCTGGCGTGGAGGTATGCGCCGGCAACTGCTGACACGAAGGCGTTGCCGTTCAGTGTTAGGTAGCCGCCGATTATGCCCGACAGGACATCACCGGTGCCCATCGTGGCGAGGGCAGCTGTCCTGGGCTCAACGAGCTTCACGCTGCGCCCGTCCGTTACTATGGAAACGTGGCCATTGAGCAGCACGACGCAGTCCAGCCTGGCAGCGAGCCTCTTCGCTGCCTCTATGCGCATGCCCCTGTCGATTAGCGGGGCCTTGCTCAGTCTTCGGAACTCGTGGTCGTTTGGGGTGAGCACCACGCCCATGCCCAGCTTTCTGTGCAGGGAAGCGACAGTGAGTATGGCGTCGGCGTCTATCACCATGCGCCTGCCCAGCTTCAGGCAGTAGGCGATAAGCCTGGCAAGCGTCCGGACAGTAGCCCGGGACCTTCCAAGGCCGGGGCCGAGCACTATGCAGTCGGCACGCTTGGCTTCGCTCTCAAGTGCGCCGAGATCCCTATTGTTAACGTTATCGCCGCTCAGCGGCCTGACGATAAGATTGGGAGAGAGCTTGCGAACAGGAGAGAGTATGCTCTTCGGCACGCAGGTTATTGCGTAACCGGTACCTGTGCGCAGGGCAGCAAGGGTAAGATAAGCGGCATTGGAGACCAGCACAGGCGCGCCGTGGAAGCGCGCGCTGCCTCCGATTATCAGGATGCGGCCGTTGGAGCGCTTGTCAGAGCGCAGCTTGCGAGGAGCTGATGCAAGGCGCAGGTCCTTCATGCCAGCGGTGCCGACTCTCATGGAATCGGTGGTATATAGAAGGGAAAGCTTTTGTTTGCTGTGTAGCGGTTCGGGTAATGGAATGAGAGCGGATGCAAGAGCCAGCAGTTCAACTGCGCAACAAATAAAAATCATTATGGTATAATGGAAATGGCACTGAGATGCGCGTGCGCGGCGAAGGGGATAGCCTGTGACCTTTGCGGTCGCAAACAACAGCATCCAGAGTCTAAGTCAGATACCTCGACGATATGAGCCACATCTATATTCAAGATGTGTGGAGGACGAGCTGGCACTAAAGGTTGTTGAAAGGGATGGTATAAGGTTCAACTCCAGTTTCGAGAGCAGCGTGGCGGCAAACCTCCAGCTTCTCCAAATATCATTCGCCTTCGCCAAGATAAAATTTCATATAAAAATAGACGGCAAAGAATTCACATATACGCCTGACTTCGACTTGGGCATAGCGTACGAGGGCAAGCGGGTGCTTATAGAAGTGCACGGCGCCAGGTACATGGATGGTCATTTTCTTGACAAAATGCATGAATTTATGCAGACTCCCGAAGCCAAGAAACACCACACTGTGCTCATAACAAACAAATATCCTGGCAAGCCCAACAGATTGGAGATAGCTCTGAACCGCTACGACTATGAAAAAGACGACATATGCGACAGCCTCCTTTATGTACCCTATAATCAGAGACTGCATCTGCAACTAAGTTTGAAGACCGAGAAGGAAAAATCATTGATCGGTTTCTTGCAAGAGCTGAAAGAGCACAGCAAGCCTATCGGACTGGAAATCTACGGAAACGCACTGCGGCACTAGGACAGCCTGCGCTGATGCAGCAGGTGCCTGAGCACAGTGCTGTTCCCTATCCAGGTGCTTATCGGTATGTCCATCTTCGTGCCTATGTACTCTATCGCGTTCTTCATTCTCTCGAATCTGACGGGCTCCTTCTTCAGCGTCTCGCGTACGTGCTCGCGCACGTTCCAAACCCCTACGGGCATTATGTAGCCCGAATGTGTTTCCCTGAGCACCACGGCGCTGGCCTGCCTGCCTATCTTGTCAAGATACTCTGATATTGCGAGCCTTGCCGCGTAATAGCAGCCACCTATCTCGGCGTATTCCTTCCTGCCGTTGAAGAACTCGCTGCTCGAGAAAATGTAAATCTCCTTGCTGTCCATGTTCCACGTGGTATTGGGGTACCAGGCCTCGACGAGCTCGTAGCTCCACGAGCCAGGGAACATCAGTACGAGCCAGCGGTTGTCCAGCGCCACGTTGCTGAAGACGCGCACATCCTCTATAGACTCGCTCTCCTTCACTGGCTCCAGGTTGTGCTTCGAGAGCGTGTCATCAACCGCTGTTATGCTCCACCTTGTCGGTACGAACTTCCTGCTTTTCTTCATCCCCAAACCTCCGGATGCAAGCAGCTTCTGTATCCTAGACACCTCGAGACCCTTGCCGTAGAGCTCCACTATGCCGTCCCTGGCAAGCATCGAGGTGTCGAAGTAGGCCTTTTCCATCTGCCTGTTTGCCTTGGTATTGCCCACGCTCATCTCCTTCATCGGCGCGCTAGGTCCGAATGGCTGGCTGTTGTCGTCGAACTTCACCATAAGGTTAGGCTTTCTTGAAAGCTGCATGTCAACGCTCGCATACTTGTCAGCAATCGCAAGCTCCTGCAGCATGCTGCCTATCCTGCTGTTGTCAACGTTCTGGACGCGCTCCTTCTGCATGCCGCGCACAAGCATAGAGCGTGCCTCTACTATCTCAGGTATGCTCTTGTTTGCCCAGGTTTCCGGCAGGCCCAGCTCGGAGGTATCGCCGCCGATGGGCGGCACCAGCGGCCCTATGAAAACATTTGGGTAGCCGAACCTGCCCACGAATATGTCAGGCGGCGAGGAGCCGTAAATATCCTCTTTCTCTATCAGCGAGAGCACCCTGAACTTGTAATAATACTTGAGCATGTGCGGGTCCCTCATGTTGAGGTAAGCGATTGGGGTTCGCCTTACAGAGAACTCGTTTTCGAGCGCAAAGCCACCCTGATTACGGATGGGCTGCATAGGTATATATTGACTCTTGCAGAATTTCATGACGTGTAGCAATGTCAGCAAAAACAAGCGAAAGCTGGCACAGGAAGAGGCTTGATGGCATCTTCTCCAGGCTTAAAGGAGCAGACGCGCTGCTGATAGCCAACGCGAGCAGCGAGGACCCAAATTTCCTTTACCTTACCGGATTCAAGAGCGGCCTGTTCGAAGATTCATTTATTGTCGCTACCCCAAAACGTATGCGCCTGATAACAACTGCGCTGGAATACGGTACTGCCATGGATCAGGCGTGGCCGGGCCTGCAAATCAGCGCGGTGAGCAGCTGGAAGGAGATATGGCAGCTGCTCCACAGGCTACTCAAGGGCAAGAGGATCGGAATCAACATGTCGTTTGTTCCGGCCAGCTTCTACATCAGGCTGAAAAAGGAATCTGGCGCGAGATTGCTTGTAGACGCTAGCGCAGCCTTTTCTCAAGCAAGGCAGGTGAAGGGCAAGGAAGAGATAAGGGCCATGAAGAAGGCCGTTAGCATAACAAAACAGACGATGGTTCTGTTGCCCAGATATTTCAGAGCCGGCATGACAGAACTGCAGTTGGCTGCCAGGTTTGACTTCCTGCAGATGGGGCTTGGCGCAAGCTCTACCTCGTTCAACACCATAGTCTGCTTCGGCAGCAACGCAGCCGAGCCACACCACGCATCTGGCAACAGGAAATTGAGGAAAGGCGACATAGTGCTTATAGATGCAGGCGGCAAGTTTTCAAACTACTGCTCAGACATTACAAGAACATTCGTGTTTGGCAAGAAGGCAAATCCAAGGCAGGCGCGGATGATAGGCACGGTTGCAAAGGCGCAGAAACTGGCAATAGGCATGATCAGGCGTGGCGTGAACGGCAAGAACGTGCACTTTGCTGCAAAGGCGTTCATAGATTCTGCGGAGAGGGGCATATACAAAGACAGGTTCATACACAGCCTGGGGCATTCGATAGGAATAGATGTGCACGATGGTCTTGGCCTGGGTCCCCAAGATAATATACTTAAGGCTGGCATGGTAGTCAGCGTAGAGCCAGGCATATACGTTCCCGGTTTCGGAGGCGCAAGGATAGAGGACGACGTGCTTGTAACAGAGAATGGATGCGAAGTGCTTTAACTCTTCTGAACGGGAAATAACACACCCTTCAGGAATGGAAGTGTGTCACGGGGAGTTCTGCTAGCTTGGTAGGCTACCACCCTCGGGCGGTGGTGACCTGGGTTCAAATCCCAGACTCCCCGTTCGTGTTAGGGGGTTGCATACGGAATACCGGGCGACATGACGCAGGCTTATTTGTCGCTGTGTTTTTTCTTGTCCGCAGGTTGATGCAAGACGCCCGGCTTACCCATCACGTCCTCGATGCCCGCTATGCCGAAAGGTATGGGCATGCTCAGCCCCGTTGTCTCGGTAGGTATGAATACCATGATGTTCTTTCCGTTTATGCTTACTTCGTACATCATGTTTAGCGCCCTAAGCTTCAAGGCCAGCGGATCCCTTTCGTATTTGCCGGCTGCCTCGAGCATCTTGTCAGCAGCAAGGGATTCGCTCTCGGCCAGTATGACCCTGGCCTGCTTCTCCCTGTCCGATGTGGCTACTCTTGCCATTGCGTTCTGCAGCTCTCCAGGTATAGTAACGTCCCTTATCTCAACCGATATCGCCTCTATCCCCCAGTTGACAACCCTGTCTTCTATGAGCTTCTGTATATCGGCGCCTATTATGTCCCTGCCAGCGAGCATCTGCGCCAGCATGCTCTTTCCTATCACATCCCGCATGGCTGTCTGCGAAGCAAGCAGCACCGATTCGTAATAGGACTGCACGTTCAGTACTGCCTTCTCCGGGTCCTTCACCTGCAGGAAAAGTATTGCGTCTACATCAACGGGCACGTTGTCCTTTGTGAGCGTTTTCTCGGCCCTGAATGCTGTGCTCAGCACCCTGACATCCAGCATTATCGGTGTGTGCTCCACTATGGGTATTATGAAGTACAGGCCGGGGCCGATTATGCCCACGTACTTTCCAAACCTAAGCACAGCCATCCTGTTCCACTCGCGCAGGACCCTTACCGAAAGCGACGCGACCACTATGGCTGAGATAACAAAGGCAATGGCAGCACCCGTGGCTCCACCTGCCCTAAATCCCGCTAAAGCAACGAGAAGCACTATGATGATGTCGATTACTATGGCAACAGCACCAGAGTACATTCTGGCTCCGCCAGTTGCCCTATCCGCTTTCATGCTTCCAAGTGGTTATCTGAGCCTATTAAAGCTTTCCCAAGGGAAACTGCAAGGCTCCCGACATTTACATCTTCTCACCTCGTCAAATCTTGTAGCGCCTCCCCAATGGTCACAATGCATATTTTATCAGGTACGCGATAAGGCACTAGAACACGCGCATCGCAACCTTCTTCATCCCGGCAAACCTGTTGCGCGACAGCCCGAACGTCTCCTTCAACCTAGAGAAAGCACTCTCTATCGCCCAGTGTTTCCAGTATTCCCTGTACTTCGGAACCTCTGATTCGCGGAAACCCCTTCCATTCCACGCAATCACAGGGGTTATCCCGCCATCGCAGAGTTCCTGCGGGGGTTACCGCCGAAGAGAAAAACCAACCCCTGTGGGTAGGGATCGGATTAACGATGGCAAGAAGATTATTAATCTGTCAGGTTCCTATTGCCTCTAATCAAAGATGCTAGAGGGACCGATATGGCAGAGCACGTGATAGAAGCAAGGAGCCTGAGCAAGAGCTTCAGGACCTACGATATAAAGGGCAAGGGCATCTTCGGTTCTTTCAGGAGAAAGTACTACAACAAGAAGGCGCTCGATGGCGTAAACTTCTCAGTAGACGAGGGCGAACTAATTGCGCTGCTTGGAAGGAACGGAAGCGGAAAGTCTACGCTGATAAAGATACTGACAGGGATCCTCTTCCCCGACACTGGCAACGTCAGCGTGCTTGGCTTTGACCCTTGGGAGGATAGGATCAGGTTCGCGGAGCACATAGGTGTGGTGCTCGGGGCGCATGGCCAGCTTTTCTGGAACCTGCCCGCACTTGATACCTTCGAGTTCATGCGCAAGATATATCATGTGCCGAAAACGGACTATGAACGCAGGCTGAACACATTCCTCGACGCGCTTGACATAAGGGACGTGTACAAGAGGCAGGTGCGCACGCTCTCTCTCGGAGAGCAGATGAAGTGCAACTTCGTCGCCTCGGTGCTCCACAGACCCAGAGTTGTTTTCCTAGACGAGCCCACGATAGGCGTGGACCTTCTCTCGAAGGCAGCGCTCACAAAGACTATAATGGAGATGAACAAGAAGGAGAACACGACTTTCATATTAACAACCCACATAGTTGAAGATATTGCCATAGCGAAGAGGATAATGATACTAAACAAGGGCAGGTTCGTGTTCGATGGGAGCAGGGAGAAATTAGAGGGCCTGTTTGGGGAAAAGGTGAGGATAGACCTGCGAATGACTACAAACGTGCCAGGTGTCTACGGCAGGTACGGCAAAATAATCGAACGCGGCCATAACTATGTCAAGCTCGATGTGAGTAAGAAGACGCTCAAGAAACCCGAGTTCATCAGGCTACTGTCAAGCAGGGACGTAGTGGATTACAGGGTTTCTGAGATAGGGCTTTCAAACATACTCTCGCGGCTCTACACGTCCATGGAGAGAAAATCCAAAACCGTAGGTGAATGAAGTGCTGAGAAGCGTTGGGGAGGCTGCAGCACTTATAGGCATAGGCATCAAGAACGAGCTTGCATACAAGCTCGACTATCTCTTCTCATTCGGCTTCAGGATAGTTTTTGCACTGCTAATGCTCTTCGTTTGGTCAGCAATCTATTTTGCTTCCAGCACGCAGAGCATATCCGGAATCTCGCTCCAACAGATGTATGCGTACTACTTCCTTGCAGGAGTGATGTATCTGATAATAACCACCAAGATAGACGTGCAGCTTCAGAGCGATATCACAAACGGCAGTGTCACTGTAGCTTTCACCAGGCCCATAAACTACGCATTTCAGCTTTTCTTCAACTCCTTCGCATCTGACCTGCTCTACATGCTGAGCAGCATACCTTTGTTCATCATCGCCACGTTTTTCGTGACGCTCAGCATAAATCAAACAACGCTCGTTATTCTTGCCATCGAGATACTAATAGGCTACGTGCTTGCGAATCTCATTGGTTTCATGATAGGCTCGCTTGCTGTGTACATGACTCAGATATGGGGGGTGATGTCTGTGACATGGAGTCTAGAATTTCTGCTCGCCGGCGGTATCATGCCGCTAAGCCTATTCCCACCGCCAATAAGCAATATTTTATCACTTCTTCCATTCCAGATGCTCATCTACACTCCGGTTTCCACGCTTCTAGGAACAATCACGAGCACAGAAGCGATCAGCGAGATAATAGTGAGCGCCGCCTGGGCTGCCATCTTCTTCATGGTTGCTATAACGGTGTGGCATAGATTAAGAAAAGGACTGACATCAGCAGGTGGTTGAGTGAACACCGTATACAGAAACATAGAGTACTTCTTCATCTGCCAGCTCTACTCCCTCAAGAGCCTCTTCGCCTATAGGTTTCAGGGAATGGTGTGGCTCTTCTACAGCGTGATTTCCGTGGTCAATGCATTCGTAGCAATAACCGTAATTTACAACATTTCCACAGGCATAACCGGCTGGAACTACTACCAGCTGCTTCTCCTTGCGGCGGCAACAAGCATGGCGATGGGAGTGTCAGCAATTTTTACATCGAGTGGCTGGGAAATGATATGGCACATGAGGCACGGAACCATCGATCCATATCTGGCGAAACCATACACGACATTGGCAATAATGCTATCCAACTTCGGTGACGCTTCGCAGCTTTCGGCAATAGGTGGCGGACTACTAATGTTTGCATACGCCGCGTTCTCTCTTCAGATAAGCCTAGCATCCCTTCTGGTCTTCGCTGCGATGTTTGCCCTCGGACTCGGCGCCTTCGTGATGTTCATCATGATGATCACAATAGCAGCATATCACCTTTTCAAGAGCGGGCAGTTCATGGACCAGATCAACAACATACTCATGAACGCGGGCAGGTATCCTCTCAAGGTGTACACGCCGATTGGGCAGCTTATCTTCTCTGTGCTACTTCCGATAGGCGTCGCTTCCTACTATCCATCTACCGTCATACTCAATGAAGCGTCGCCGGTCGGGTTTGTGGAGGTGGTCATCATAGCGGTCGTACTCTTCTGGGTTTCGCACAGGCTGTTCTACGCTCTGATGAAGCGCTACACAAGCGGAGGCGGATGAGCCCCGAGCAGCAAAGAGAATGGTGCATTCAAAACGGCCGGTGATAAAACCGACATCTTGCAAAGAGATTTAAATTGCAGAATTCATATACCTGTGTGGAGGCAATAAATACTGAGAGCAAGCCCGGGAGCCATACTGGGATCAAGATCGGGAGCCATAAGGTTAACCCTCTGCTCGCTATGGCGGCGGTAGTGATAGTAGTAGTGGCTATAGCTGCAGGATACATCTACCTGGTCCCTCAGACGGTCGGGAACGGCGACACGATTAACGTGAGCTATACTGGCAGCTTCGTAAACGGCACCGAGTTCGGCTCCAATGTCGGCGGTACGCCGTTGCAGTTCGTGGTGGGTTCTAACCAGATAATTCAGGGATTCAGCCAGGCGGTTATAGGCATGAGCGTAAACCAGCAGAAGACGGTCACAATACCTGAAAACGAGGCATATGGTCCTATAAACCCGGCGCTGTTTTTGTCTGTTCCTGCAAACGCATTTTCAAACTCTACGATTAAGGTGGGGGAGGTGGTCACCGACAGAGCTACCGGGGAGAGGGGCATCATTTCAGCGTTTAACGCTACGAATGTGACAATAAACTTCAACTCTCCGCTTGCCGGCAACACACTGGTCTTCACGATCAAGGTGCTTTCGATACTGAAGGGATGATGAACCATTACGCGTGCGGTTCTGCATATGCACCGGCTCGTTTTCCAGGTTTCCAGATGCTGGTTGGTGCCTATGGAATGCCTATTTTCCTGGGCTCCTTTTTTAACTCCGGCAGGCTGGTAAAAACAATCCAGTGCACCCAGAGGCTTCTTGCGCTTCTGCGTTCACTGCTGTATCGTCTCTGATTTCCATCACGTAACGTAATACAGCTTCTGCTCGTATTCTTCAGCCACGTGCACCAGCCCGCCTGCGGCGCTGCTGTCGTATGGCGCGGCCACGAGCTCAAGGTTGGGGCAGTACTTGCTGGTATCGTTTATGTACCGCCAGTCAGGCGCGTATCCTGCGGTCACGTTTGGTATTACCACGTAGCTGCCTGCGGCGAACGAGCTGCAGTTGGATATGTCATCAAGCATAACTGTGTCCAGGTGCGGATTGCCGTCCAGGTATATGGGGAACTGCGAGTAGTCCCCTGAGGGGTAGTATATGGTGGTGTTGCTGCTTGATGACACGAACATGTTCGCTATAGCGTGCAGGCTGTAGTACTCCACGCTGACATAGTTTGACCATGAAAGGTTGACCGGTACAGAGGTTCCGATGAGGAAGGCCACAACCGCTGACGCAAAGACGGGCTTCGGGAGCCCAAACGCACGCCCGGCGCGCCAGCTTCTTTCTGGCGCAGCACCGCTCCGGCGCCCGATCTCTGTCATACGCACGAGCGCCATGGCTATGATGACGCACGTCGGTATGGCGATGCTGGCAAGGTACCTCACGTCCCTGAACACAAGTATCCATCTGAACGGGTACAGCGTAAGGCCCTGCGGTGCGAACTGTATGAACGCAAAGCCCACTGCAAGCCACAGCGCCGGGAAATAGAGGCGGCCGTCTCTCCTGAAAAGAAGATAGGCTGCGGCTACTACTACGGCATAGAAGTAGAAACCTGCAGACAGGCTCTTGTTTATCAGCTGGTGGTACGCCGTTGCGGGGCTGAAGCTGCCAGACGCAAGCGCGCTTATTATCGGTTGCACGTTGTAGTATGCAAACATTGTCTGCGGGTAGTAGAGCAGGTACCGGTCTAGGCCGTTGAACGAGCCGTTTGCGTATTCTGTCGGCGCCCCTATTATGCCGTACTCCGTGTTGGCCATTGTAAGGTTGGAGTAGTACACTTGGTTCAGTGTAATCAGTGTAAGCGGGTTTCCGGACACCGAGCTGCTCAGCGCGAGTATCGCTACCAGCGCCACGGCCATGCCGGCGAACAGGTATGCAAGCATGCCGAGCCCCATCTTCCTCCTTGCGATCTCCACTAGCAAGAACAGCACTCCGGCGATGGTCGCGTATATCGCTATCGGGGTGGTGAGCAGGGAGATGACGAGCAGCAGCCCCGCCGCGAACATCCAATGCATGGACTTCCTGTTGTGCCCGTAGAGCAGCGCCAGAAGCGCCAGCGCTGTGAAGAACATCATGGCCTCGTTTATCTCGAGGCGCGTCGCGCCGTTGACGGCAGGTATGAAGAAGCTGAGGAGCAGGGCGGAGACCAGGCCGCATTTCTCGTTGTACGCCTCCCTGCCCAGAAGGAAAGCGATGAAGACGCTGCCGACGAACATGATTATGTTCCAGGCAGTGCTGCTGTAGATGCCGAGCCCGAAGACGTAGAAGAAGCCTGCTATGGGCAGGTATTCCAGTATCCTGCCCGCATCGAGCGACACGAAGTTGAACTGGCCGTGCAGCACGCCGATCGCAAACACCGCATACGCGTTGTCCTCGCTTAGGTTGGTGGGCCCGCTTGCGAAGGCGAGCGAGTATGTAAGGTCGAAAGCAAGGATGAGCGCGAGCAGCACATACGGCGTAATGTGCCTGATTCTTTCCCTACCTGGCACGTTGAGCGTTGCTTCCCCTGCGCCCGGCTTGCGTAATTGAGCCTTTTTGGTATGCCTTTTATGTGCTGGCTGCGTTTGCATGCTGGGCACCTGTGCAGGTCTCTTGCCTAACTATTTTGTAGCTTTAATAAATATTGCACTGGTAATTTGCTCGTGCCAGAAGCAGAGCGTTCTTTCATGCGGCTTGCGTGGGTTGGGGTAGCCGTGCTGCTGGCAGGCGTAGGCATATACCTGATAGACCTGCTGCTGCGCTTCTGGTGGCTCATAGCGCTCGCTGGCCTGTTGATGGCGATAATCGGCGCGATAGGCTGGCTCCTGTCAAAAAGCAGGAGGTAGGCCGGCGCGCTCATGATTTTGCGTACACGAGCGTCACAACATCGCCGTCCATCAGCACGTGGTCGCCGCCTGATTTCTGGCCCGCGAACCTGGCGCTCCTGCCGGTAACCAGCCCGTATCTTAGGTTCTTTGCAGCTTTTGAATGCAGCCCCTTTGCCAGGTCCATGATGCTGCTCCCCTGTTTGAGCACGAACGGCTTCGAGTAATCCGCCTCCCTGTCTTTGGGCTTCACGTATACCCTTATCAGTTCCAGGTTGCCGAATATCTCCTCCTTGAGCAGGTCTATGTTGCTGCCGTCTGCTGCACTGACCCCGACCACGCCAGGGCCGAACTCCTTAACAACCTGCTTGATTGCCCTGTCTATTTCCTGCTCCCTCAGCAGGTCTATCTTGTTGAGCGCTACCATGCCCTTCGTGTAAACGGCGTTGTCCACGAGCAGCGCTATCAGCTCATCGAGGTCTATGTTGCTGTAGAATATGGCCTTGCCGTTGTAGACTCCTGTCTCGTGGAGCGCCATTTCCACCTCGCGCTTGCCGGGCACCCTGTGTCCGTTGGCCTCTATGGCTATTCCACCCGTCTTCCTCTCCTCGACCAGCAGCCGCGGCTTCTCCTCGTTCACCCTTATGTCAAGGAGCGAGAGTTCCTCTCTCAGTTTGCCCAGCTGCTCCGGCGCCGTGGAATCGACCACGAAGAGCAGGAGGTCGGCTATGCGTATCACGCTCGCTATCTGCGTTCCCGCGCCCTTTCCTGTGTGCGCGCCTTCTATCAGCCCAGGCACGTCGAGCACCTGTATCCTGGCGCCGTTGTAGTCCAGCATGCCAGGTATTACGTCAAGCGTGGTGAACGCATAATCTGCCACCTTGGATTCGGCGTGTGTGAGCCGCTTCAGCAGCGACGATTTGCCGGCGTTCGGGAAGCCGACAAGCACAACAGTGGCGTCGCCTGACTTCCTCACACCGAAGCCCGCGCCCTTCCTGCTCTTCTTCTCAGCGAGGCTGCGCCTCAGCATCGCCATCTTGTGCCTGAGTATGCCCAGATACTTGTCGGTGGCCTTGTTGTACTTTGTTTTGGAGTACTGCTTCTGCAGCTCCTCGAGCTCCTGCCGCAGCCCTGCGTTGTCTGGCATGACCCTTTTCTCTTCTTTATTTATTATGCCCCGCCGTTCGCCTGGTTGCCCGGCTTTGTTTTTCCGGTGCGCTGCGCCATGGAGCCCACGCTTCCCTCAAGCGACGCGTATCTCTGCCTTTTCCTCTCCAGCCCTGCCATCTTCGCGCGGCGCTCGGCTATGCGCGACGATATGTGCTCCAGCTCCCTCTTCCTGAAGAACCTGAGCGGGCCTGCGTTGCGCCTGCGCAGCTCTGCGTCAAGCTCGACCAGTGCCTTTGCCTCGCTAGCCATCGCGCTCTCGTACCTTGCCGCGCCTTTCGAGAGATTGGACATGAAATAATCCAGCTGCGCGATTATGCTTTCTGTGTTCTTAGCCACGAGCGCTGTGCCCGCCAGCATCAGGGCGGCAAACTCCCTGCCGAACCTGGATTTGTACCCGAAGGCAAGCGCCTCCATCACCTTGGTGTAGGCGATAAGGTCGCTTCTAGACATGTGCTTTGCCCTTGTTGCTATGCTCTGCATGCAGATTGTTTCGTAGCCGAGCGAGCCGAACTCCTTGAATATCTGCGCCGCGTGATCGTTCAGAAGCTCCACGCTGCTGCTCTTGTCGCCGAGCTCCTGCTGCCACTGCTCTCTTATGACCCGCTTTATGGCGTTTGCCTCCATCGTCTCGAACGCATTGCTGGCGCTGGTGCCCTTCGCATAGCCCCTCTTCGCATCCACTTGGTCGCCTTTGCAGCTAAAGTCCTATGAATTTCTTCTCCCTTGCATCATCAAGCTTAAAAAACCCAATCCTTTCGAACTGCACGATCTCGTCCTTGCCGAGCCTGTCCACGTATTCCTCCGCATACGCGTCGCGCTCCTTCAGGCTCTCGCTGTTGAATTCCTCGCCTATGAACAGCGGCCCTATCTCGGTCAGCTTGCACCTCACGTTCCTCCTTGCGTCTACCCACTGGAACTTAGGGGCATCCAGCGCATCGTTGCCTATCGCCTTCGCCTCGATGCCGCTCTCGCCTGCCTTCTTTACCTCCACGTTGACCAGGTCCTTGAGCCTGAACTTGGATCCAATGCTGAGCGTGCCAGCATCGCTGCCGCTTATCAGCAGTTCTCCAGACGCGCTGCACTCCCTGGAGCCCAGATCCTTTGACGGATGCAGCTTCAAGCCGACCTTTGTGCCGCTCGCCAGCCCCTCGACGCTGAGCTTTGCAGGCTCGGTCACAGCGAAGAGCCTCTTCGCATGCGCGTCTATCATGCTCCTGTTCTCGGCCAGCAGCATGCCTATGCTCACTGTGCTGTCTGTCTTGCTCATGCCGAACCGCAGCACGAAGTTCCTTATAGCCTCCGGCCTTATGCCCCTGCGTCTGAGCGCAACGATTGTAAGCAGCCTGGGGTCGTCCCATCCGCTGACAAGTTTCTCCTTTATCAGCTTCCTTATGATCCTCTTTGCTGTCGGGCTCTCCTTTATCTGCAGCCTGGCCTCGTAATAGAACCTCGGGGGCTTTAATCCAAGAATGCTGAGTATCTTGTTGTCCAGCTTGTCCCATATCTCGTACTCCTTGCCCCGTATCACGTCAGTAACGCCGTTGATGTTGTCAATCACCGGCGTGTTTATGTGGTACGTGGGCCAGACAAGGTACTTGTTGCCCTGGCGGTAGTGCTCCGCCTTCTTGATCCTGAACAGCGTCGGGTCCCTGAAAGTCGCATCAAGCGCTTTCATGTCGCCCCTAAACCTCACTATCGCCCCGCCTTCGTCGAATTTTCCGTTAAGCATGTCGTCGAACAGCGTTGTGTTCCTCTCAGGAGTGTTGTGCCTGTGCTCGCACTCCCTTTGCTCGGCTCTCTCCTTCTTTACCTTCTCGCTGCCGCACGTGCAGACGTATGCGTGGCCTTTTGCAAGCAGCTCCCTGCCTTTCTCATATATGTCCTTGATGAAGTCGCTGGCGTAGTACTCTTTCTCGAACCTTATCCCCATCCACTCGGTGTCCCTCCTTATGCCCTCTACGTATTCCTGCCTGCATTTCTCCGGGTTCGTGTCGTCGAAGTATAGGTATATGCTGCCCCCGTACCTCTTCGCAAGCTCCTCGCTCAGTATCGCCTGCTTTATGTTGCCTATCTGTATGTAGCCTCCGGGTTCCGGAGGAAATCTCGTTACCACTTCTCCCTGTCTTGCGCCTTTGGCCTCTATTTTGTGCTCCGAGCTTCTTTCGCGCCTCTCCCGCTCGCGCCTCTCGAACTCCTCCGCGTTTGCTTCAAACTCTTTCCTGAGCTCGGACTCGCTCATCTTGTTTACTTCGTCCACCGCCTCGGAAACAGCCTTTGAAACCTCGCCTATGCTTTCCCTGAGCGCCGGCTCCGATGCGAGCACCTTGCTCAGCACCGCCTTTGCGTCAGCTTTCCCGTAGTCCATGGCGTTCTTCACCGCAAACTTCACGGCAAGCTTGCGCGCGTCGTCACGCATCTAGGCACCGCTCTCAGGCTTTAGCGTTACGGAGCTCGCTGTGTAGTTCCTTGTGATCTCCATGTAGACGTACACGCTTACGGAGTTGCTCGGCACACCCTTGAAAGTGGCGGGCAGGTACTCGTTCCTGAGGCTGCTCGGCACCTCCACCGTTGAGGTGCCAGAGAGGCCTGCGATGACTACGTTGAGCGTGCTCGGCAGCTGCAGTTCCTCTGTAGTCGTGAAGCTGGTGCAGTTGGCTCCCGGGCCAAGGGCGCTGCCCAATATCGTGTAGAGCGCGTAGCTGCCCTCCTGGCCAGCTTCTATGAGCGTTATTGTGCTGTTCTCCGGCACGAAGTCTGTCACGTTCCCGTTCTTGCTCATGTTATTCAGCAGGCCGGCGAGCATGTCTGATACCTGCGCGGCGTTGCTGCACGTTACGCTTGCCTGCATCGTGCTGTTGAAGCCGAGCATCTGCGCCTTCACCGGATTTGGCGTTTGCGCGTATGCGTAGCTGCCGTTCACTGTTGTGGTCGCGCCGCTGCCAGCGCCTCCGGTGCCGAACGCGGCGTAGGAGCTGAGGAACATGGCGGCTACGAAGAGCATGCCTATCGTCTCTATCATTTTCTTGCGCTCCATGCTATGCCTTTAATAATTGCAGTAGCATACACTAGGCTGATTAAGCTAATTAAAGGTGACTGTGTGGCTTTCAAGGAAGGAGATTTTGTAAAGATAGACTACAGCGCGTGGCGCGCTGCTGACAACAAGCTGGTGTACACCACTATGAAGGAAGTGGCCGAGGCCAGCAACGAGGTTGACAAGGAAGCGGCTTACACGCCGCAGCTTGTGGTGCTGGGCAAGGGAAACGTGATAAAGGGCATAGACGACGCGCTCAGGGGCATGTCTGTCGGCGAATCCAAGAAAGTAGAGATAGAGCCCGAGGCTGCTTTCGGGGTCAAGAAACAGGAGCTGGTCAAGGTGATGCCCCTAAGCGACTTCAGGAAGAGGGAGATAGAGCCGTACCCGGGAATGCGGCTTGATCTTGATGACGCTACGGCAACAGTGAAGAGCGTGAGCTCTGGCAGGGTCATAGTTGACGCAAACCACCCGCTTGCCGGCGAGAAGATAACGTGCGAGATAAAGGTGCTTGAACTCGTGGGCAGCGACGACGCAAGGGTGAAGGCGATAGCGGGCAACTTCAGGCTCACTCCAGATTCCGCATCTGTGCAGGCGGAGACCGCGAAGGTGGTTTTCGGTGCGTCGGTAGAGAAGGATGCGGCCTACCTGGTGCGCAAGAGCGACTTTGCAAACGCTGTGCTGCGCTACATGGATAACATCAAGAAGGTAGACGTGGAGGAAGTGTACGAGAGGAAGGGCTGATCAGCCGTTCAGATGCAGCGCGTAGGAACCGTTGGTCTTGAAGCCCATTTTCTTGGCAAGCTCCGATCGCTCGACGTTGAGTACTACTATGTAGCCTGACCACTTGCTGGTCATGTTGCTCTTTCCGCAGAGCGGGCAAGTGTTACCTTGCGATATTATCAGCCTGTCTGTCCTGCAAGCTTTTTCCACCATGTGCTCATCTCTTCTTTCCGCCGGCCCTCCTCTTCTCCTTTATGCCCCTTAGCTTGTCCTCCTTTATCCACTCCGGCTTGCCGAAGCCCTCCGGGCGCATCGTGAGCGCTATCCTCGCATCCTGTATCGTGTTCTTTATGCTTATAGTAGAAACCTTCGCGTAGACAGTGTCGCCCTTCCTTACGCTGCGCCTCGTGTTCTTCGATGTGAAGACGCCGGCCTTCCTGTCGTAGGTTATGAAGTCGCTAGTTATCTGCGAAAGGTGCACAAGGCCGTCTATGGGCCCCAGCCTCACGAACAGCCCGAAATCTGCCAGTTCCGACACCTCTCCTATAACAACCTCTTCGACTTCCAGCTTGAACGTAAGCACGTCGAACGTCAGGTCGTGGTGCACGTTCGGGTCAGCGGGCAGTATGAAGCCGTCGCTTATGTCCCTGACGTTGTATACCGCAAGCACTATGCCCATGTCCTTGTCAAGCGTACGCTCGTACTTGCTTCTGAGCATCTCTGCAGTTGCCTTGCTTATGTCCTGGCCTATGTACTTGGGCGGCACGCTGACTGAATCCTTTACTGTGTACGTATAGTACAACAATTCACCTAGGATAAACACCAGTATATGAAGCGATTACCTTAAAATCCCCTTCGCTGACACGCTGAAGACGCGTATCCCTGCTTTCCTTAGCCTCTCCTTCAGCGCCCTGTCGTTGGTGCACACATCGCATTTCCTGTTTGCGCTCTCCTCTACTATCCAGCTGTCGACGTAGCTGTCATCATGCAGCACCCTGACCCTGTGCGTGCGCAGCATCAGCAGTGCAAGGGCGGCTGCCTTCCTGTTCTTGGACCTCGAGACAGAGATGCGCCCCAGCTCCTTTACGACACCGGTGGAGAGCAGTATTGTGCTGCCTGGCATCTGCTCTTCTATCGCTGCGAATACGTCCGTGCCGTTGCCCGCAGCGAAAACGATGGAACTCGTG
This sequence comes from Microcaldota archaeon, assembly GCA_964548595.1. Lineage (GTDB taxonomy): Archaea > Micrarchaeota > Micrarchaeia > Micrarchaeales > CABMGC01 > JAJYVH01. The sequence goes on from CAZJQO010000040.1 coordinate 31,305, forward strand.
TCTATCATCAGCTCCTGCATGTATATTATAAAACGTGCAAATTTTATAAGATTGCGAGCGGGAAAAACCGCGATTTCAATCGTGGGATGAAAGCGAGCCGATGAAGAGACCGCCTCCTTTTCCATCGGAGGCGTATTGGCATCAAACCGCTTGTTTCGGCATGTGCCTGCTTCAACAGGGTTGCCAGATTGGATTTCTGGTCTCACACACTCTCTACGAAC
>CAZJQO010000041.1:0-1785 GCA_964548595.1 Microcaldota archaeon
GCTTACTGCTATGCTTCCGCTCTCGTTCTTATTGCCGGTGCTCCAGCCCATGAAGACAGCCCTCGTGCCTGTGCTTATCTGGGACTGGTTTGAGCTTATGCTGTATGATGCATTTGCGCCTGCATCGTACCAGCCGCTGCCTGTTGATGAGGAGTATGCCGTAGAAACATCCACAAGGTACTGTGTTGTCCACTCCGCTGTTTCGGTGATGTTGCTGCCCATGAGCACTGTGGCATTGTCCATTGGCCCTGTATACGAGCCTGTGCCGCTTCCCTTCCATCCGGAAAAGAGGGCCCTTGCTGTATCGTTTATCTGCACATCATTTGGAGCTGAGACTCCCACGCTTGAGAGCGCTATGTAGCTTGAGTTGCTGCTTATGTTGGAGTACTGGGACTTAATCAAGAGATGGTAGCCGAGGGACCAGAGCTTGGTGTTGTTCTGTGGCTGTTGCAGCCCAGATCCTACTGCAAAGTAGTTCACCTTGTTGCCCAGTTCCTCGACACCGTACGGGTTTGGCAAGCGTGTAGCGCTTCCGACACCGTAGCCTATGTAGGAATAGCCTATCGGCACTTCGGTCTCCCTTGTACTCAGGTAAACTGAGAAATTCCGGAATGTTACGGGGTTGATGTGTTCGTTGTTTGTACTCGCGTTTGCCAATTCGCCAAATGCCACTGGCATGTCAGGTCCTGAGAAGGATGCGCCCAGATTGGCGCTACCCACCACCTTCCCGTCAAACAGGAAGTACCAGGTGTTTCCCACGGAATAGAAGGAGTAGGTATGGAATGAGCCATCAGGTCCGGCAGAACCGTCAGATCCAAGACCGCCATAGAAGCTTGAGTTGCTGCCTGGGGGGAAGTACTCATAGAACCACTCCGCGCTGCCGGCAGTTATGTACGTGTCATTTGTGCAGATGGAAATGGTGCACAGCGAGGGGTAGTTCCCTGACTGGTTCTCTATTGTATAGCCAACCTGCAGGAATGCGCCATTGGAGAGCGTCTCTCCCACCCAAAAGCCCAGCGAGCCTGTGGAGACGTTTTGCAGGACTGTTTGTATTGTTGCGCCTGCGCCGTAGTTGAATTTTGTGGCGCTGCCGCCTCTGGCGCCGAACTGGAACCAGTATTGCGCGTTTGCTGCGCTTTGGAAAAGAAGCATTGAAACTACAAGCAAGAGCAGCAAAAACTCATATCTTCTCATAATCCAGACCTATCTCATTTAGTTTTGAAAGGATTTTAGCTCTAACTTCTGAACTAACGCTCTTCCACTCCAAAACTGCTGCCTCTGGAACGTTTGCAGCCCTCGCCGTGGTCTGCTCAAGCACATCCAGATTGTCAGTGCCATCGTCGTTCATTATCGAATACCTTGACATTATGTGCGAGAAGGCGTAGCCTTTCTCGAATGCAAGCTTGGAAAACTTTGACGGGTAGTGGTTTCCGCCTATGCCGATCACTACCTTCGTGAAGTCGATGCTGCGCTCAGCGGCGCGCATGGCAGAATCGTAGGTTGACGCTGCCAGCTTTTCCAGAAGCCCCTTGTTCGCCCTTGTTTCGTCGTTGCCTCCAAGCTCTACAAAGAGCGAAGGAGTGCGCAGCAGCCGGCCGTGGTGCGTGGCCTCGTAGCTTTTCTCTACGGGCTCATCGATTTTCCCGAAAGCGAGGAGCGATGCGAGCATGGCCAAAGGCGCTGCTGTTGAAAGCTCCTTTGGCTTGCCGCCAAGTTCGGCTTTGCCGGACCAGTTTCCCATAGAATGGGCGGTGAACGCGGGCACGCCCTTTGAGCTGCTGTGCC
>CAZJQO010000042.1:0-12280 GCA_964548595.1 Microcaldota archaeon
CTTTAGGCGTGGGAGGATGTCACAGTTTGGTTTGCTCGCTTGCGTTTTTTTCGGCAGCGTCAAGAAGCTCGTTCAGCTCCTTGTCCACTGCGCTCACGTACCTGTTCTCCCTTGGCACGTTCAGCAGCTCGTACTTCCCGAACCTCGCCAGAAGCCCCATGGCTTCTCTGCTGAGCTGCTTCAGCACCCTATCCTTCACCTTGTAGTTCCCTGACAGCTGGTTTATAGCGAGCCTGCTGTCAGAGGAGAGCACAATCCGGTCGCAGCCCATCTCCAGCGCCTTCTTCAAAGCGGCGATTATGGCCTTGTACTCGGCCACGTTGTTGGTGCATGTGCCGTTTGCAAATGCGTGGTGAGCAAGCACCTTGTGCTGCGCGTCCGCTATCAGGTATCCGGATGCCCCTTTTCCGGGATTGCCCCTTGCAGCGCCATCCGTGTATGCGTGCAGCTTCATTCTTCCACTTGCGAGTGCAAATTGTTCAAGCGAAATATTAATATGTGGTGCGAACTTAGCGGTATTAGGCGACATTATGCCTAGCAAATCAGAGTTTAGCGTCGGAGAGCGTATGGGAGGGGGCAGAGCAGCCAGACCGAAGAGGTCCAGCACATGATATTCGGGCCGTCTTCTTCCAAAAGATACTGAAGGAACTGGCGCAGAGAGGCCTTGAAAAGCATTATCTTACTGATGAAGAGAGAGATGTGCTTAGTGCTATAAGAGACGCAAAGCGCAAAGGCCGGAGTTGAGGCAGGAAGTTAGCAGTTAGAGGCGCCTTAGCTCCCCTACCCTTCCGAAATCGTAGGTTTCGCCTTCTCCGAAACAGTAGGCTCGCATTCCATCCACGTCCAGCAGCTTGTTGAAGACTGGCGCCAGGTCTCCGGGGTCGTCGTGGTTCACTTCCACGCCTCCTGCGAAGCAGTTCATCGCCGGCAGCACTACTATGCTCCTGCCGTCGTTCATCCTGCCCGAGAGGAAGCACGGAAGCTTCTCCTTCACCCCGACTTTGTTGTATACCGCTATGGCGGGGTGCAGGTGCCCCATAACCAGCGTCTTCCTGCTCCTGCTGGCCGGCAGTTCCTCTCCGTGGAAGAAGACGTAGTCCCCTATCGTTGCCTCCTGCCTGTAGAGCTCGAAGCCGAGCGCCTGCCTCAGCCTGTCTATGAAGTTGTCGTGGTTCCCCTTTATCAGGAAGAGCTTCTTCATCTGCAGCTCCTCAGTAAGGAAGCGCATGAACTCCCTGAACTCGTTGAATTCCTCCACGTGCACCTCGCCGAACTCGTTCTTTATGTCTCCGTCTACTATCACGTTCTCCGCTCCCGTCTTGCGCGCTGCGCTTCGCAACTTGTCCTGTATCTGCTTCAGGTTTATCTTCGGCAAAAAGCCGCCCCTGCTGGCCATCACTCCCTCGTAGCCCAGGTGCAGGTCTGCGCACGCCAGCGCGCTCAGCGATTTTATGTGCATGACAGGCAGCCCGTCCACGAGCTCCAGGTCGTCCGTCAGTCGCATCACGCATACCTCTTCCTTATCTGCTCCAGCACGTGCTTGTGCAGCTCGCGCAGATGCCTTCGCCTGTCCTTCATCATAATCACGTCAGCTTCGCCAAACGTTATCATCGTGTGCGAGAAGGGCGACGGCATGGGCGTTTCGATCGTCTCGTGTCTTATCTCTCCTTCCCTGAGCTTGCGCAGTATCTCCTTCGCACGTTGCATGTCCATCACGTCCTCCATTATCTCCCTGTACGTTTCCTTCAGCACAGGGAAATCCGGGCTTATCTCCTCAACGGCGCGCAGCAGCGCCTCAGAGTTTATCTGCTGCTTCTTGATGCTTATCTGCCTGCCCTTGTAGTTCCTGAGCACCATGAAGCTCCTCACCGCGACATGCCTGAACCTGCGCTTCATCATCTCGCTGCGCCTTATGCTCCCTTTTATTATCCGCTGCGCGTCGCTCGACGCCACGCTTGCTACCAGCTTCTCTATGTCATCCTTTCCTATCTTCGTGGCGGAGTCAACGGTCAGCACGAAACCGTTGTCGTTGACGAATATGCCGATGTCGGTGTTCAGTGTGTCGCTAAGTTCCAGCGCGAAGAGCCTCGAGAGCACGTCGTTGGAGCGCCTGCCGTAGAGGCTGTGGAAGATCAGGTACAGCCTCTCCTTCTCCCTGTCTACCGTCTTCTCTATGAGCAACAGCCTGTCGTTGGGCACGCGCTTCGCGAACAGCAGCTGCTCCTGGAAATACTGAAGTATAGAATTCCTGGTGTTTGCGTCTGCCGGAAGAGCATCAAGGATCCGCTCCGCTTTCTCCCCCGGTTCTATCGCCTTCTTGCCTATTATTTTCGCCATCCCCTTGGCGCTGCGCATGCGCTCCTCCAGCGCTTCAGACAGCTCGCGCCTGAACCTGCCTATCTCCAGGGCAAGTTCGTAGCTCAGCGGCAGCTGCTCCGAGTACCATGGCGGTATCGTTGGCATCTTGCTCTCCGCCCTTGTCACGAAGGCGCGCATCTCCCTGGAATGTTCGAACCTGTACAGCTTGCCTCCAAGCACGAAGATATCACCAGGCTTCAGCCTGGACAGGAACTCTTCCTGTATGCTCCCTATTCTATTGCCGTTGGGCTCGTAGACGCCCACAGACACCTCGTCGGGTATCGTGCCCAGGTTAAGGTAGTATATGAGCTTTGTGAGCTTTCCGCGCCTGCCGAACTCGTTTTCATTGGCCTCGTACCATATCTTTCCGTACACGTGCCTGCTCTCCAGGCCCACGTAGCTGCCCGAGAGATACTCGAGCAGCATCAGGAAATCTTTCCTGTCCAGGTTGTGGTACGGGTATGCGTGCCTCACCAGATCAAAGGCCTCGCCCACTTTCCACTTTTTGGTCAGCGCCATGCCCACTATGTGCTGCGCGAGCACGTCGAGCGCGTTCATAGGCACCGAGAACGAGTCGAGCCTCCTTCCCTTGGCGGAGCTCAGCATCACTGCGCATTCGACCAGGTCATCGCGGTTGATCGCCACTATCTCGCCGGTAGCTATGTCGTTGAAGCTGTGGCCGCTCCTGCCTATGCGCTGTATGGCCCTCGTCACGCTTTTTGGCGAGCCGAGCTGCACCACGTTGTCTATCGAGCCTATGTCTATCCCGAGTTCGAGGCTCGTCGACGACACTGCACACTTAAGCTTGCCCTTCTTCAGCGTCTCCTCCACGCCGAGCCTGGCCTCGCGGGAGAGCGAGCCGTGGTGCGCAGCGATGTGCTCCTCGCCGTACTTGAACCTGCGCATCAGGTTGTACACCACGCGCTCCGTGCCGCTCCTGGTGTTGGTGAAGATGAGCGTCGTCTTGTTCTTCTTTATTATCCTGTCCAGAGTTGAGTAGATGGCGCTGTCTATGCGCCTGTCGCTTGCGTTGACTATGTCCGGCACAGGGCACATCGCCTTGTACTCCATCCTCTTATCCCATGTGGCGTCTATTATGCAGCAGTCCCTCTCCTCCGTGCCATTCTTGTAGCCCACGAGGAACCTCGCCGCGAGCTCCAGCGGATACAGGGTTGCCCCCAGGCCTATCCTGAGGAAATCGGCGCCTACCAGGTCCGTAAGGCGCTCCAGCGAGAGCGAGAGGTGCACGCCGCGCTTGTTGTTTGCAAGCTCGTGCATCTCGTCTATCACCACATACATGACGCTCTTCATGTTCTCCGAGAACCTCTCTGCGTTGAGCAGTATGGCCAGGCTCTCCGGGGTCGTCACGAGTATGTTCGGCGGCTTCCTGAGCTGCTGCTGCCTCTCCTTCTGCGTTGTGTCTCCAGTCCTTATGCCCACGCTTATCCTCGGAACCGAGCCGCCGAGCTTCGCGTATATGTCGTCCAGGGGCTTGTTCAGGTTCCTGTATATGTCGTTGTTCAGCGCCCTGAGCGGCGATATGTAGATGCAGTATATCTTGTCCTCAAGCCTGCCCGCTTCTGCCATGTCCATGAGTTCGCTGAGTATGCTCATGAATGCGGAGAACGTCTTGCCGCTGCCGGTCGGGGCTGTTATAAGCAGGTTTCTGCGCTCCTTTATCAGCCTGAAGGAGTAGAGCTGCGGCGGAGTTGGCTCCTTATAGTGCTTGACGAACCAGTCCTTAATGTAGAAGTTGAGGCTCGAGAGGCTCTCTTCCTTGCTGAAAGGCGTTTCCCAGCGTTGTATCATCAAAAACAACCGACAAGTGATAGAATTTAAATGTTGCTACTACAACTATTTAAGCCCGATTACAATGTCAAAAAAATCAAGGCAATCGCAGAGCAAGAAGCTCAAGGCGCTGAGGCGCATGCAGAGGTTCAGGGAGATGCTGAAGCTCGGCGGCATGCAGAACCAGGCGATACTTGACAGCGCCGGAGAGAGCAGGCCCACTGATGAATCCCATGTGGCTGAGCTGCTTGAAGGAGAGGAGGCGGAGGAGAAATCCGCATCTCGTACCAGGCCAAAGGTTTCCAAGAAGCACCAGTCTAGGAAAAGACGCAGCAGGCGGTGAGGCAAGCGTTTTCTTCGCCCTAGAATGTCTCTATCCTGGGCCAGTTGATTCTCTCGGGTGTTTCCGTCTCTGTCTCTGTTGCAATCACAGCGCTCATCCTCGCGTAAACTATAGAGACGATGCAGACAAAAGAGAGCAGCGTTATCATCAGAAGGTACGCTGCACCGCTGTTAAGGTACTCATAGCTAACTATCAACATAAGCAGTGCACCAGCGGTGCCGCCCATCAGGTGGCTCCTCTTCATGTTTACCAGCAGCAGTGCGCCACTCGCAGCGCTCAGAAGCACGAGCACCATGTTCACCACCGCAGAGCCATACTCGTAGTTCCACGATGCCAGGAAAGCTCCCAGGCCTATCTTGGACATGTAGCCTAGCACGAAAGAAGACTGCGGCAGTATGAAGTACGCGAACAGAATTGCATTGACCAGAAAGAGCACGCCACCTATCTTTATGAATGCGTTGTGCTGCACATGGCCAGTGGCTGGGCCCGTGTCAGGAGCCGCGTACAATGCCATCTCCTCCAGATTCCTTATCTCCTGCAGGCGCTCCGCCTCGTCCTGGCTCAGCATAGTCTCCTCCTGCGGCTCAGGCATTTCTGGTATCTGTATCTGCTCTGGTGCTTCTGCCCGTGCTGGAGCTGGAGACTCTGCCTGCACTCTTGCAGCTTTTGGTTTCTGGGCAAAAAAAGGCTTCCTCTCCCTTTTTTGGGCCTGCGCAACAGGTGCAGCCTCCTGTTTCGGATAAGGAGCAGGAGCGCGGGCGACCTGCCTCTTCTTCGCTTTGACGCCGCGCATCTTGAATATTAGTATGTCACCTGGGTCCACTGGCAATGCAGCACCGGCTCAGAAGTGCCTGGCCCTTGCGGCCTCTTCGCGCTTCCTCTCGAATATGCCCCTGTGCTTCGCGCAGCTTATGCAGTAATAGACTTTCTTCCTTGCGAAGAACTTCACGTCGTTGGCGGTGTGCATGTCGGTGCTGAACCGCACCGCTCGCTCGTATACAACAGCCTTGTTCCTTGGCACCTTCCTGCCGCAGGAATCGCACGTAACCGCTATCTCTCTTCCTCTCAATCTAGCACCGTCTTGTTTTATGCCCAGCATAATATCTTATACCTTTGTCACCCAATTCCCCTCTGACCTGCATGAAGGTACTTGTCCTGAGCAACGTGCCAGGCGGCGTTGACAACGCCGTCAGCCTGCTCGAGAGCCAGCACAGCGTGACCGCCAAGGAAGCGACGATGACATCGCGTGAACTCGCTGACGCTGCCGGAGCGCAGCTTTCCAGCGGCTCCTACGCCATGGCTGTCATAATAGCCAAGGACCCCGTGGCCGTCTCGCTTGCGCTGAACAAGAAAGATGGTGTTACTGCTGTCGTCTGCAATTCGGCAGAGGAGGCGCAGCTCGCCAGGCAGAACAGCGCCAACGCTGTTGTGCTGGCTGTAATGGAGCGCGACAGGCTCGACGAAGTGCTTGCGCTTGCTGTTTCAGGCTCAGGCGTGCTCAAGAGGATAGGGGCCATAGCCACAAAGGTGCAGCCGCCCAGGGAACAGGCGCAGCCGGTGGCAAAGCAGGCTCCGGATCCCAAAGCGCAGAAGGCGATTGTGCAGGAACGCGCAAGGAGACAGCAGAGCGACGCCGAAGAAGAGCGCCCGCAGCAGCAGCCGCGCAGCGGCATCATGGGCAAACTGAAGGACTACCTTGGCATAGTCTAGCAGGTCCAGCGTTTGATAATTCAGTTATAAATACTTTAGGAACAAAGGTCAAGTGATGGAAGATCTGGAATGCAAAAGTATAGTGCGAGTGATGCTTCCTGCGGTGCGAGCATCCATAGCCGAGTCGATGCACGCAAATTTCGGATACAACCAGGAGGAGATAGCGGCGAAGCTCGGAGTGGTGCAGGTTGCTGTCAGCAAGTACCTGCGCGGCAGGTACTCCAGGCAGATAGCGAGCGCGAAGAAGTACATAGCGAAGCGGAAGCTTGCCGACTCCATAATCAAGGGCATAGCCTCTGGTTACAGCAGGCAGCAGATAGACAGGGCGATAGACGAGCTCTGCGAGCGCCTGGTTTCTCATCCTGTGGTTTGACGCTAAGTGAGTAGATGAGTGAAGAACTGGATCCCTTCAAGATAGCGCAGGAGCAGCTTGACACGGCTGCCGAGATCATGGGCCTGGACAAGCAGGCGCATGCGATACTGAGAGAGCCTATGCAAAGCGTTACGGCCAACATACCGGTGAAGATGCGCGACGGCACTGTGCGCGCGTTCACTGGCTTCAGGGTGCTTTACAACAACGCCCGCGGAGTAGGCAAGGGCGGAATAAGGTTCCATCCACAGGAGAGCCTGAGCACAGTAAAGGCGCTCGCCGCCTGGATGACGTGGAAGACCGCCCTGGCAAACATACCGATGGGTGGAGCCAAGGGTGGCGTGATCTGCGACACCAAGTCGATGAACGAGGTCGAGCTGGAGAACCTATCGCGCAGCTACGTGAGGTCGTTTGGCAGGTTCATAGGCCCGGATATAGACGTTCCGGCCCCTGACGTGTACACCACCCCGCAGATAATGGCGTGGATGATGGACGAGCATTCGAAGCTTGTAGGCAGCAACGACGATTTCGCCGTTATAACCGGCAAGCCGCTCGAGGTGTGGGGTTCCGAGGGCAGGTTTGACGCCACTGCGCAGGGCGGCATGGACGTGCTCCGAGAGGCCGCGAAGCTCTACAAGATAGACGTAAGCAGGTCCAGCATAGCGATACAGGGCTTTGGCAACGCGGGCTCTTACGCATTTGAGCTGGCGCAGAAGCTCGGCGCAAAGGTGGTGGCCATAAGCGATTCGAAGGGTGGCGTGTATTCGCAATCCGGCCTTGACTTCGCGAGGCTCAAGGAGACGAAGGAGAAGACGGGCAGCGTTGTCAACTATCCCGGTGGGGAGAAGATAAGCAACGACAAGCTGCTCGAGCTCGACGCAGACGTGCTGATTCCAGCTGCGCTTGAGAACCAGATAACGAATGCAAACGCCGACAAGATTAAGGCCAAGCTTGTTCTGGAGCTGGCCAACGGCCCGGTAACGCCAGAAGCAGACGCTATACTGCTCGAACGCGGCATACCCGACCTGCCAGACTTCCTGGTGAACTCCGGCGGCGTAGTCGTGTCGTACTTCGAATGGGCGCAGAACAAGGCGGGCTACTACTGGACTCAGGATGACGTGTACAGCAGGCTGGCAGGCATAATGTCCAAGTCGTTTGCAGACGTTGTCGCGACTCAGGCGAAGTACACACAAGCCGGCAAGAGGATAGGCCCAAGGACAGCGGCTTACATAATTGCCGTAGGCAGGGTGGCGGCTGCTATGAAAGCGAGGGGCTGGTACTGACTAAAAGCAAGCTGCGGGTAGTTCTGGATGGAGCATGAACGCATAGTGCTAGGAATAATAATACTCGGCACGCTGATGGGCGCCGTAGATACCACAGTGGTGCTCCTGGCGCTGCCTGCAATAACGCAGGGGCTTAGCTCAAACCTCTCAGCCACCATCTGGACTATACTCATCTACCTGCTAGTGCTCACGGTGGTCACGACGCAGTTCGGCAGGATCGGCGACCTCTTCGGAAGGAGCAGAATGTTCAACCTCGGCTTCCTCATCTTCACAGTAGGCTCTGCGCTCTGCGGTCTATCGACAAGCGCCGGAATGCTGGTCGGCTTCAGGGCGGTGCAGGCAGTTGGCGGAGCCTTCCTTACAGCAACATCCGGTGCAATAATCGCAGACACGTTTGAGGCCGGCAGGCGAGGCAGGGCCTACGGCTACACTGGCATGGGCTGGAACATGGGAGCTATGCTTGGCATAGTACTGGGCGGCGTGCTCACCACATTCCTCGGCTGGCAGTACATATTCTACATAAACGTGCCCGTAGGCATAGTTGCGCTCTTCCTCGGCATTAAATATTTGCGCGACAACCCCAAGGTGGAGGCGAAGCTCGACATTGCAGGCATGCTGCTCTTCGCTCTCGCGCTCTCCTCACTGTCGTACGGCGCTGTCGATTTCGCGTCACAGGGAGTAAGCGCGCTCAACGCGTCCCTTGTAGCACTTGGAGCTGTGCTCGTGCTCGCATTCATTGCCTGGGAGAAGCGCTCAAGCTCGCCTATGCTCAACCTGCGTGCATTCGCCAACAGGGTGCTAAGTGCCAGCATATTTGCATCATTCTTCCAGGCGCTCGGTTTTCTCTCGGTAGCATTCTTAGTGATACTCTATCTGCAGGGCATAAGAGGCCTCGACCCATTCACAGCTTCGCTTGTGCTCGTTCCGGGCTATGTTATAAGCAGCTTCACTTCGCCTTTCATGGGGCGCCTCTCTGACAGGTTCGGCTCAAGGATAATAGCAACGATGGGCATAGTTTTCCTCATCGCAGCCGTGCTGGTATACCTGACCATAGGAGCCGCCACACCGCTCTATGTGATTGTTTTTGCGTCCATTCTTTCGGGCCTCGGAGGCTCAATGTTCTGGCCTGCAAACAACAGCGCTGTAATGGCCAACGCAGAGCCTGGTCAGTACGGCAGCATCTCAGGCCTGCTGAGGTTCATGTCCAGCATAGGCACGCTGGGCAGCTTTGTCATAGCCATAACTGCCGCAACTATCGCGGTGCCCAGGGACATAGCCTTCGGAGTGTTCATCGGCACATCGAAACTGATAGGCGGCCTTTCAATAAGTTTCCTTGCAGGCATACACGAGGCATTCCTGGTGGCGCTCGCAATCCTGGCGGTCGCCGGCATGCTCTCCGTGGCGCGCGGAAAGGAGCAGAGGCAGCAGCAGGCCCGTCAGGTGCACTGATCTACTTCTCAAAAAAATTCAGAACACGCTTAGCGTCTAGCGTGTTTATCACGTCCTCCTTGCTCAGCCAGCCGCGCTTCGCCATTCCTACGCCGTAGCGCATGTACTGGAAATGCGAGACGCGGTGCGCATCAGTGTCTATAGAGAATTTAAGCCCGTACCTCTTTGCCTTCATCGCGTTCTCGTCGTTGAGGTCGAGCCTTGAGGGCTGCGCGTTTATCTCCATGACAACGTTGTTCTCCTTTGCAGCTTCGAACACCTTGTCCATGTCTGCCAGCAGAGGCTCCCGCTCGTTTATCAGCCTGCCTGTCGGATGCCCGAGTATGTCTACCCGCCCGCTGTTAAGCGCGTCGACTATCCTCTTAGTCATCTTCTCCTTCGGGTCCTTCAGGCCGCTGTGCACCGAGGCCAGCACATAATCCATCTCGTCCAGCGTCTTCCTGTTTATGTCGAGTGTGCCGTCCCTAAGTATGTCCACTTCGCCGCTCTTGAGCAGCGTGAAGCCTTCCAGCCTGTCGTTCGCCTTGTCTATCTCGGCGAACACCTTCATGTAGCCCTTCTCGTCAAGCCCGCCGTTCATGTACTCACTCTTCGAATGATCCGTCACTCCTGAGTAATTCCTTCCCAGCCGCTTCATCCCTGCCGCTATCTCCTCGAGCGAGTTGGAGCTGTCGCCGCTGTTCCTGCTGTGCACGTGCATGTCGCCCATCATGTCGCCAAGCTGCACGAGTTTTGGAAGCTCGTGTCGCTGCGCCAGCGCTATCTCGCCCCTGTTCTCGCGCATCTCAGGCTCCATGCAGTCCATGCCCAGTCTTTTGTATATTTCCTCCTCTCCCCCGCCGGATAGCACGTTCCTGTTGCGCCTGTCGAAGAGGCCGTACTCGTTGAGCTTGTAGCCCTTGCGTATCGCTATCTCCCTCAGCTTAATGTTATGATCCTTGTTGCCGGTGAAGTACTGCACGGCCGCGCCGAAACTGGAGCGCTCGACGAGCCTGAAGTCGCAGTTCAGCCCTATGGAGAGCCTTACGCTGGTCTTCGTTGGGCCCTTAACTATGACGCTTTCGACCTCCCGCATCTTTGTTATGAAGTCCATAACAGCATCTCCCCTGCCCGATTCCAGCAGTATGTCGAGGTCGCCAACGGTCTCGCGCATCCTGCGCGTGGAACCGCAGATGATTGCATTGCCAACAAGCCCCGATGCAAGCAGTTTGTCCCTTATTGCTTCGGCCTCTGGCAGAGCCGTGCCCAGCAGCATGCGGCCCCCGCTCTGCTCCAGGAAATCAATGCCCCTCTGCATCTGCGCCTCGCTCTGTTCCCCGAAGCCCTCGATGCCTCTTATCGTGTGCTGCGCCAGCGCCTTCTTCAAATCCTGCACGCTCTTCACCCCCAGTGTTTTGTAGAGCTTGAAAGCCTTCTTTGCGCCCATTCCCTGGATCCTGGTCAGGCCGGTAATGTCGAGCGGGTACTTTTTCTTCAGCCTCTCGTACTTGGCCAGCCTGCCTGTTTTTATGTACTCCTCGATGTGCCCGGCCATCGATTTTCCTATTCCGGGCAGCTCCATGAGCGCGCCAGTCCCGCCCCTGCTGTATATGTCCTGGGCGTCCTCCTGCAGGCCCCCTATCGTTATCGCCGCCTTCCTGTATGCAAGCACCTCGAACCTGCTGTACTTCTCGCCTTCAAGCTCCAGCATGTCAGCTATCTCTTCAAGCATTTCAGCGAGCCTGGAGTTGATCACGTACAGGATTGGAACCTGATATTTTTAACTCTTCGGAGCGGGAAACAACACACGCTTCGGCGGTGGGATGAGAGCGAGGGCGGAAAAGGCAGATTAACATGGTTGCATGCCGACCAGCAAACCTTTTATCTCTGTGCATGCCTATACTCTTGATGGCATGTTCGACGATATGGTTCAGCAGAATTCAGCGCAGGAGGCTGCTGCGCAGCAGGATGAGTATTTCAAGCCAAAGATAAGCGTCGTGGGAGTCGGGGGCAGCGGCAACAACACAGTGCAGAGGCTTAGCACAATGGACATAAAGGGCGCTGGCCTGTTTGCCTTCAACACCGACGCAAAGCAGCTAGGCACCCTGAATCCGGCGATAACTAGGCTTATGCTGGGCAGCCAGCTCACGCACGGTCTCGGCGCCGGCGGTTTCCCCGAGATAGGTGAAAAAGCAGCAGAGCTATCCAGGAACGAGTTGCAGCTGCTGCTCAAGGACGCGAACCTGATATTCCTCACCGCCGGATTGGGAGGCGGCACTGGAACAGGCGCGATGCCAGTTGTTGCCAGGGTAGCAAAGGAAACAGGGGCTATAGTAATAGGAATAGTGACGCTTCCGTTCTCGCTCGAGCGCGTCAGGCTGGACACAGCAAGGAGAGGCCTCGAGAAGCTGAAGCAGAATGTGGACACAGTGGTGGTGATAGACAACCAGAAGCTGGTGGAGCTCTACCCCAATCTGCCTATAGAGAAGACTTTCTCTCTTGCAGATGAGATAACAGCCAAGGCGGTGCGCGGCATAACGGAGACAATAACTCAGCCGAGCCTCATCAACCTCGATTTCGCCGACGTGCGCAACATAATGTCCTCAGGCGGACTTGCCATGATAAGCGTGGGCACAGGCCAGGGCTCTAACAAGGTCGAAGACTCGGTGAACTCCACGCTCAAGAACAAGCTCCTCGATGTGGATTATTCCAAGGCCGGTGGCGTGCTGATGCACATAATCGGCGGGCCTGACCTCACCCTGGGCGAGGCGAACGAGATAGCCACGAGACTCACTGACAGGATAGCGAGCAACGCGAACGTCACCTGGGGCGCCAGGCTTGACCCCAACTACATGGGCAAGGTGGAGATAATAGGCATATTCACCGGAGTGGGCGGGGCTTCGGTTACTGGAAAAGAGCCGGATGAGGACAAGGGCTTCGGGCTTGGCATGCTGTGATCAAGGCGTGGTGTAGCCACTCTCCCACGAGCCCGTGTAGATC
>CAZJQO010000043.1:0-13128 GCA_964548595.1 Microcaldota archaeon
TAAAAGAAGTAAAGCTCAGATCCCGAGCTCCCCGCTCTCAATCTTTGCAATCGCTTCCCGAGCCGGCATTCCCTCAACTGTAATATTCATGCTCTTGCACGTGCCCGCGAGCTGCATTATCTTCTCCTTGAGCGAATGGCCGTAGAGCGAGTGCTCCTTCGCCTTGGCAACCTCCTTAAGCTGCTCAATCGTTACGTTGCCTACCACCTCATCCTTTGTCTTGGCGCCTTTCTGTATGCCAAGCTCCTTCAGTATGAGCGCGCTGCTAGGCGGCGAGCCCACTTCAACCCTGTACGCCTTCGTGCCAGTGTCTATTATTATCTTCACCGGCACCTTTATGCCAGCGTACGCTGCCGTCTGCTTGTTTATGTCCTCTATTATCTTTGCCACGTTGACTCCAAGCGGTCCGAGCGCGGGCCCGAAAGGCGGCCCTCCGGTTGCCTTGCCTCCCTCTATAAGTCCCCTTATCGTTGTCTCTGCCATCTCTACACCTTCTCTGCCTTCTGGAGTATCTTGGCCGTGCTCATCTTTGTAGTCACTGGTATCGGCACCGCCACGTCCATCAGCTCAACCGTCATCTCCTCCTTTGTGGTGTCCACCTTTATCACCTTGGCCTTGTAACCCTTGAACGGACCTCCGCTGAACTCGACTATGTCGTTCACTCCTATCTCCTCTATTACCTTCTTTACCTCGAGCATCTTCTCCAGCTCCTCGTCGCTGAGCGCCTTGGAGAGTATGCCCTTCACGTGCGGCTCGTCGCGTATTATCTCCCTTGCCGCGTTCTCGTCCTGCGCCTCGAGTATGAGGTAGCCGCGCATGCCCTCCACCAGTATTATAGCGTAAACAGGTATGCTTGATTTTTCTACCTTGTTCTGGAGTATGTCTGCTGTTATGCGCTCCTGGCTCGATGTTACCCTTACTATGTAATACACGCAATCACTCTGCTCTGCTGAAGCCCCAAAACAATGAAAACAAGGCTTGCCCTAGAGCAACCATACTTATTTTGAGTAGCTCATTTATTAATGTGCTGTCTAGGTGATTCCTATGGTGCCATCGCGATACGCGGCCAGGGGCTACGACCTCTACGGGAACATAGCGGTAGTGGAGGCTATGCCCGGCGCGGCTAAGGCGATTGCGAGGAAACTGATGCTGGAGAACAGGAATGTGAAGACTGTGCTGAGGAAGGGAGGGGCGGTGAGGGGCAGGTACAGAACAAGAAGGTTTGTCTACGTGGCCGGCAGGAGGAGCACGCTGGCCGAGTACAGGGAAAATAACTGCATCTTCAGGTTCGACATAGCCAGGGTATTCTTCTCCACGAGGCTTGCGTTCGAGCGCAAGCGCGTAAGCGAGCTGGTAAGCGATGGCGAGAACATAGTGGTTATGTTCGCAGGCGTGGGGCCGTTCGCCATAGAGATGTCGAAGCGCGACAGGCACGGCAGCGTGGTCGCGATGGAGCTGAACGCGGCGGCGTGCAGGTATATGCAGGACAACCTGAAGCTCAACAAGGTGAGCAACGTGATTGTGGAAAAGGGAGATGCGGGCAGGCTGGCCGGCAAGTACGCCCGCTTTGCCGACAGGGTGGTAATGCCGCTTCCGGCTAGCTCCGGCAGGTTCCTTAAGAGCGCTCTCGGAATGTGCAAGAGCAGCTGCGTAGTGCACTACTATGCATTCTGCAGGCGCGACGGCGTTCCAGAGTTAATAAAAAGAGTAAAGGGAGCAGTGGAATCGGCTGGCAGGCGCTTCAGGCTCCTTTCCTGGCGCGTGGTAAGGCCCTACTCCGCCATGGAAGTGGAGGTGGTGCTGGATGCGCTGGTGCATTGAAAGCACTTTAATCCTTTACTATGCTAACAATATGCGATGAAGTCGCAGTCAGCGCTTGAGTTCCTAACTACGTACTCGTGGGCGTTCCTGATACTGGGCATATTCGTCGTTTCTGTAGCCACCATAGTATCTATACCA
Source organism: Microcaldota archaeon (assembly GCA_964548595.1). Taxonomy (GTDB): domain Archaea; phylum Micrarchaeota; class Micrarchaeia; order Micrarchaeales; family CABMGC01; genus JAJYVH01. The sequence continues at coordinate 1,960 of CAZJQO010000043.1, forward strand.
AGCACCGGCACGCTGACATACGCGCCGCAATCGTGCTACATAACCACCCAGCTCTACTGCGTGCAGGCGCTCATCATGAGCAACTCGATCTCCACTGAGTTCGTTGCAATGCTTGACAACAACCTCGGCACACGCATAGGGTTTGCAAGCGCAAACTCCTTCAGCGTGGTGCCTTCCTATTCGAGCAGCGCCACATACAACGGTATCTGCACCCCGCAAAATGCAGGTTCGGGGGCGCTCATAACCTGCACGGCCACGGTGCCAGGCGGCGTGACCTTCGGCACGCAGCTCAATCCAAGGTTTTCACTTTCATACCAGGTCTGTTCGCCAACGTGCACCGCCCCTGTATACGAAACCAGCGGCGAGGCCATTTCTACAGCTGTTCCATATGCGCAACTGCTGTTTACCGTGCACCTGGTGACAAGCCCGACTGCAGGCAACATCTCTGTAGATGGTGCAGAGTATGCCAACGGCGCTAACGTTGTCTGGGTCTATGGGATAAAGCACCAGATATATGCGGTTCCGCCTGCAGGCCCGTATGCATTCGGCTCGTGGTCCTACAGCAGCAACCTCACGCTCGGAGGCTCCTCGCAGTCCACAACAGTCTCCGGTACGGGCACCGGCACGCTGACGGCATCGTTCGTGCAGAGCGGGTAATTTACTTGTATATCGATCTGTAGACGTTGTTGCTGTCGTCGGTTATGACTATGCACTCGCCCTCGCACTCTATCAGGCAGGCCTGGCAGAGGATGCATGCCGAGCCGTTGACACCTACAGACATGCCTCCGCTCGTTCCGTCGTTGTCCGGCGCGAAGTGCCTGTGGCCGTCTTGAACGTTCTGCCATTTCTGAACAATGTCTGGCAGAGTCTGGCCCTTCCACTGGTGCTCGGCCGGCGCCGTGTCCTTGTTCGCGTCAGCGCTGTCCCTGTTATGCATCTCGAAGACAGCTACGGGGCAGACGTCCTTGCAGTGCTGGCACCCTGTGCACTTCTCCTTCTCCACATACGTGTCCATATTTCCAGCCTCGCCGCTGATCCAGTCCGCAGTTGCACGCTTGACCTTACTGCGTTTGCTCGTTTCTCACAAGACTAAGGTGGTAATTTTTATATATGTTTTCGTTGCTCTCCTGCAGCTTCCTTTTTAGCTCGTCGGGCAGGTTCGCAGGATTGTGCTTCCTCAGTCTTTCCAGAAGGTCAGCAATGCTCCTGGTCATGCTTTCGTGCTTCTCCTCCCACTTCATGCTCTTCTTTGCGCGTTAAACAATATATGTCTTGCTGCTGCACTTGTATGCTACGCTACGCTGACCCTTACACCGTTGACCAGCATGCTTGGCATGAAGTAGTAGCTTCCTGCATCCCATGATGTTGCCTGCCTGGTGTCCCTGGCCACGCACTCTATGTTGTTCAGCATGCGCGGCACGCTGTCAGTTATCCTTATGCCTACCATGGAGCTCACGCTCATCTTCCTTATCACGAACTTGGGCTCCCCGCGCTCCACGTACAGCGCCATGTCCCTGGGCACAGTTGAGAAGTCTCCGGTAACGTAATTGGCGAACCTGGTGTACCATGTGTTTGTTATGACTATGCCCTTTTCCATCCTGCCTATGAGCTCGTTGATGTCCTTGACCTGCTTCCTGTGCGTGAATACTGGCGTGTTGGGGCCTGGTGTAACAAGGCCGGCATTGCCGGTGCTCCTTGTCTTGTACTTCCTTGCTGTGGAGTAGTTGTGCAGATAATTTGTCAGCACGCCTTCTTTTATCACGCTTGTTTTCTGCGTGGGATAGCCCTCCTGGTCGAACGGCATCGCGTCCACCGAGCCTGCAGCATTGCCGTCATCAAAGAGGCTCACATCCCTGCCAGCTACCCGCTTGCCGAGCCTGCCGGTGAAGACGCTGCCTGTCTCGACGTTGCCCATGGCTGCCATCGCGTCGAGCTCCGCGATGAGGCTGCCGCCCGGCGAGGGCAGGTAGAGTATGTCATAGGTGCCAGCTCCTATGCTCCCTGTCTTGTCAACCCTGCGCATCAGCTCCGCCTCGTTGCCCACAAATGCCTCTGGCTTTATGTCCTTGAGGAAGCTGGATGCTGTAACGTCTTGGAACGAGGTCGCTTTGCGGAACATGCGCAGCGATACCTTGATGCGGGTGCTCTTCCATTCGCTTGCCACCCCTTTCGTTGTGGCCATCTCAGAAGCTGCCCTGAATGCGAAGACAGTGCCAGCCACTTTCTCAGCCCCGTTTTCCATAGCTGCATTTATGCACGCTTCTGCCATGTCTGCAAGCGTGTCCACTCCGTAATCGTACAGCTTTGCGTCGTAGCCCATGTGCTTCGCGTACCTGAACGGGCCCTGCGCTATGCCGTAGTAGTCGGCCTTGGGTATGGCGTAGCGCAGCGCATCCTTCGCCCTTCCCAGCGCCTCTCCCGCGCTCTCTCCGCTGCGCTTCTCTATGTTGGTAAATACCACCTTCTTGTCCTTCGCCGCGAAGAGGCCGCCCGATTCGTCGTACTGCTCCGCCACAGAGTCTATCTTGCTGTTTGTTATCTTCAGGTAGCTGCTTATGCCGCTTGAAAAATTCACCACGGCCTCGTCGAAGCCCTTTCCCTTCGCAGCCGAAACTGCTTCAAGAGCCAGACCCATGCAATCACCCGAACTCGAGCAGCGCTGCAGCTCCGCCCATCGTGACAGGAACGCCCTGCATCGGCTCTCCCTTGCCGCACGTGCCTGTATACAGCTCGGTATCCTTGCCCACAAGCTTTACTGAGCGCCAGAAGTCAAGCGTCTGCATCTCTATCTTGTAGTTCTTCACCGGCTCTGCCAGGCTGCCATTCCTTATCATGTACGCCTCGTTGCCCGAGTACCTTGCGAAGCTCCTTGTGTCGTCGATGTTCCACTCTGTGCTGTTGAAGCTCTTGACGTAAACGCCTTCTTTGGCCTCTGAAATGAGTTCATCAAGGCTGGCTCTGCCAGGCTTCAGGTACGTGTTGGCCATGCGCACCATTGGCTCGTGCGTGTACGAATCGCTCCTTGCAGCCCCGTTGCTCTTCCTGCGCAGCATAGACGCATACTCCCTGTTGAGCAGCAGCTCCTTCTGCATGCCCTTTTCAACTATGACCCTCGCTCTGGACTTGACGCCCTCGTCGTCGTAGAGGTAGAAGCCGTTGCTATTCTCTATAGTTGGGTCGTCCATTATGGTTACCTGGCTGCTGCCTATCCTGAGCCCGAGATTGTCTTTGGTCACGTAGCTGGTGCCCGCCTGCGCGGCCTCTCTCCCGAATACCCGGTCTGCCTCGTTGGGGTGCCCAACGCTCTCATGAGCTGCTATGCCTGTTATCTCCGGGGCTATGACCGCCTTCCTGACGGAGCGCAGCGCATCGGCGTTTAGAGTCTTTCCTCTCTCTATGACTTTGCTCAGGCTCTTGGCCGTCTCAAGCAGTCGGTCGGCAACGAGCCCCGCGTCGAACTGCTCGTAGCCTCCCGTGGCGCCTATCTGTGTCATGCTCTGCTTGGTCTCAGCGCCTATGCCTACTGTTATCGGTATGAAGGCGCCTATGGAGGGCAGGTTAGCGTGTATCTCGCTGCCGTCTGAATTGGCATAATACGAAACGCTCCTGCCCAGGTTCCCGTAGACGCTCCTGAACTTTATGTGCCTCTGCTTTGCCAGTTCTTTGTCTATGCTGCCGAGATCCTTGAGCATGTTTGCGTCGTCTACGCTCTCCTTCTCGGCTACGCTGTAGCTGGCCTTCTCCTTCCTTTCTGCGGACATGCCCGTGCCGATTCCTGGAAAATGCCTGAACCTCGCTATGAGCTCAGACACGCTCCTCTTGTCAGTCTTGTCGGTAGAGAGCGTGTAGAGCCTCCGCTTCTTTATCAGCCTTATCCTGAGTCCGGTCTCCTGGCCTGTGGCGGTGGCGTTGACCTTGCCCTGCTCTATGGCAAAGCCCTTGGAGTAGGACTGCTCAAGGTATGCCTCGTAGTACTCGGCACCTGAACGCTTGGCTGCCTCGAGCGCCTGCAGTGCTGCAGACTCGTCGAGCATGGGCTCAGCCGAAGAGGCTTGCCAGGCCGCTTGCAGCCGCTTCCTCGCTCTTTTTCTCGTCAGCTTCGCTCTTCTTCTCCTCAGCCTTTGCGGCCTGGGGCGCCTGCGTCTGTACCACAGCCTGCGCTGTCTGCGCGTTCTTTATCACTTCCTTTATGTTTACCCCTTTGAGCGCGCTTACCACAGACTTGGCCATAGCTTCGTCGGGCTCCTTGCCGGCTGCCTTGACCACACTCTTTATGCTCTCCTCAGTTACATCCTTGCCTACTGCGTCAAGCAATAGAGCCGCGTATATGTACTCCATCTCATTACACCTTTTCAAGCGTCAATTCCCGCCAGCTTCGCCACGCCACTGGCAGCTGAAGCTGCGTCTGCCATAAGTATGCTTACAACTTCTGGCTCTAATACCTTTCCTTCCAGGCCGACAGCCATGGCGTTTCTGTAGGCCTTGACAACCAGGCGCGTGGCGTTGTATTGCGTCACCATGCCTATGCTTGTGCTCAGCATGTCTGCCTCAGCGAAAGATTTCGCAAGCTCAGCTGCAACGTAATCAGCGTCTATCCCCAGCACGGCCTCGCTGTACAGCAGGCCCGACGAGAAAGCAACGCTGAGCCTCGGCGCCACTTCGAACGGCGTTATCTCCAGTATCTTGAGCGCGTTCGCCACCGCCTTGCTTATCTTCTTGCCCCGCTCAACAAGCACCCTGCGCTTCGCTATGACCACCTTGCCCTTCTGTATCTGCACGTCTATGCCTGCGTTCTTCAGCTCAGTCACCGTCTGGCCAGGCGCAACGCCCGTATCGCCAGGCTCTATGACTATGTCCTGCGGCGCGATCTGGCTGGGCTTCGCCATTAGCTTCAGCCTGTTGCTGTTTATGCTCCTGTAGAGCGCGGAAGGTTCACTGTCGCTGAGCACCAGCGCGAAGTTCTTGCCCATCCCGCTCTCGAGCTTTGGCAGGAACTTCTCTCCCATGGCCCTAGTGATGAGCGTCTTCCTTGCCACTATCAGCCTCGAGTCGGGCTTGAGATCGTTCCTCACCTTCTGCAGCAGCCTGTCTGGCATGCCGTCTATGGGCATTATCGCAACAGTCTTTGCTGAGCCCAGCTCCTTCTGCAGCTTTGCAACATACTCTTCTTTCTGCCGCTTGCTTCTCGCCATGCTCACACCAGCCTCAGGGGCTTGCTCATAGTAAGCTTCACGTAAACAGACTTTATCCTGCCTACGCCTACTATCTTCGCTACCTGCTCAACAACCTCCTTTATGTTCTCGTAGAGCTTGCCAGCGTCCATCTTCTCCGTGCCTACGACGCAGTGCACGGTAGGCAGCATCCTGCCTTTGTTCCTTACAGTTATCTTGTTCCCAAACTCGCCGCCAGCCTTGGCCATCTCCTGCACGTTCATCACCGGCCTCGGCATCTTGTTCCTGGGACCGAGGAACGGGCCGAGCTGCTTGGCTATGCTCGGCATGAGGCTTGGCTGCGCAAGAAGCGAGTAGTCGAGAAGCTGCTTCAGCCTCTCCTTGTCGTCCGCTATCGTGGCAAGCGAGTTGCCGTCTATCACTTCTATGCCGCTCTTTGCGGCCTGCTCCAGGTAGCTCCTGTCGCTCGCGAATATCGCCACTTTGCTGCCCCTGCCCGTGCCGTTGGGCAGGTTTATGCCTAGGTTGAGCCTGTTTGCAGCCTTTGAGAAATCTATCTCCTTGAAGTTTATCGCAAGCTCCACGCTCTGCTCGAACTTCCTTGCATTCTTGTTCTCAGCCAAGAACTTCTCGAATTCTCCGTATACTTTTTCCAGCATCCAAACCCCTCCTGCAAACCTGCAGTGATTTCGGGAAAAGAAGTAAGTAGGCTTTGTTGTAAAAACATAAATATCTTTCCGATGCTTGCTGATGCTCAGAGTCAATTAACGTCGATTTTCAGGCAAACATTTAAATAGGTTGGTTGCCGATACTAAGTGCTCAAAGGGGGCGCGTATCCTGCTTTCTAAGCATGAGTGCCCGCTTTTAGCAATTATGCTAATAGGTTGATTTGAATGGCGGAGAAACAGCACCTGAACCTAATCTTCATAGGTCACGTGGACCACGGCAAGTCCACAACGGTAGGCAGGCTCATGTACGAGACCGGAGCGGTGAGCGAGCAGGAGCTAAACAAGCTCAAGGAAGAGGCCAAGGCTCTGGGCAAGTCCACTTTCGAGTTCGCGTTCGTAATGGACCAGTTGAAGGAGGAGCGGGAGAGGGGAGTAACGATAGACATAGCGCACAAGGACTTCCAGACCCCAAAATACTATTTCACTGTAATAGACGCACCGGGCCACAGGGATTTCGTGAAGAACATGATAACCGGCGCAAGCCAGGCTGACGCTGCTGTGCTGGTCTGCTCTGCCCAGGAAGGCGTGCAGGCGCAGACTAGGGAGCACGCTCAGCTTGCAAAGATACTGGGGGTAAGCCAGCTCATAGTCGGCGTGAACAAGATGGATGTTGTGAATTATGAGAGCGAGAAGTACAACGCTGTAAAGGCGCAGCTCACCAACTTCCTGCAGACGATAGGCTACAACACGAGCAAGATGCTCTTTGTGCCCTACTCTGCCATACAGGGGGACAACGTCAAGGCGAAGTCTGACAAGATGTCATGGTACAACGGCCCGACACTGCTCGAGGCGCTCGACACAATAACGCCTCCTGAGAAGCCGACTGACAAGCCGCTGAGGCTCCCAATACAGGACGTTTACACCATCTCAGGTTTCGGTACTGTGCCGGTAGGCAGAGTGGAGTCTGGAACAATGAAGCCAGGCGACATGGTTGTGATAATGCCCGGCGGAGTGAAGACTGAGATAAAGAGCATAGAAATGCACCACCAGCAGCTGCAGAAGGCGGAGCCCGGAGACAACGTAGGCTTCAACATAAAGGGCGTAGACAAGAAGGACATACACAGAGGCGACGTCATAGGGCCTGCTTCTAACCCGCCAACTGTAGTGGATGAGTTTGTGGGCCAGATAGTGGTGCTCAACCACCCCACAGCAATAGCGCCAGGGTACACTCCTGTATTCCACATACACACAGTGCAGGTCGCCGGTACAATAACCGAGATAATAGAGAAGAAGGACCCGAAGACGGGCCAGACACTGCAGAAGAACCCTGAATTCATAAAGACTGGAGACGCGGCCGTTATAAGGGTCAAGCCCTCGAGGCCTGTTGTGGTAGAAAAGTCAAGCGACTTTCTCAGGCTGGGCAGGTTCGCCATAAGGGACATGGGCCAGACAGTGGCAGCCGGAGTAGTAGTTGAAGTAACCAAGAAGCAGGTCTGAAATGCCGGTGGCCAGAATAAAACTGATAAGCAAGGACGCTAAGCCCATAAGAGAGATAGCCAAGCAGATAGTGGGAATAGCGAAGAGCATAAATGTCAAGTGCAAAGGTCCTATACCTCTTCCTGTGAGGCACATGACGATACCGACGAGGAAGACCAACTGCGGCGACGGTTCGCATACCTACGACCACTGGCAGATGCGCATACACAAGTGGCTCGTTGAGATAGACGGCAGCGACCAGGCGCTGCGCCAGGTGATGCGCATACCTGTGCCAGAGGCGGTGCAGATCGAGATTACACTGATGGCCTAGAGCCCGGCCGCTTCGCGCTTCAGAATAACCGCCTTGTCTGTTTTTTCCCAGGTGAACTCCGGCTCGCTCCTCCCGAAGTGCCCGTACGCAGCCGTCTTCTTGAAAATCGGCCTGCGGAGATCCAGCTGCCTTATTATGGATCCGGGCCTCATGTCGAAGTTCTTCTCTACCAAGGCTGTGAGCTTCTCATCGCTTATCTTGCCGGTTCCGAGCGTGTTTATGTAGAACGACACCGGCTTTGCGACTCCGATTGCATACGCTATCTGTATCTCGCACTTGTCCGCAAGCCCCGCGGCGACTATGTTCTTTGCAATGTAGCGCGCGTAGTAAGCGCCGGACCTGTCGACCTTCGTTGGGTCCTTGCCGGAGTTATGGCACACAAAGCCGTTTGCTGTAAATGTATGCACGCCAGGCACCGTAATGTCGTAGACATGGTTCAACGAAGGCTCTACAGACGCGACCCGCGAATAGTAATGGCCCATCCCATGCAAGAATTTGAGATACACGAAGTCATTATCTTTTGGAAAGCTGTCCTTGTATGTTTCTATAAACTCGCCTAATTTTTCATAAGTCAGCTCTTTGGTAGCTTTGCCCCCGCTTGTTCTAGTAAACCTTCTTATTTTACATTTGTCATTTATCTGCTCCCTCTTTGCAAGCTTCCCATAGAGTTTTGTTATCCTGTCCTTTTGGTTTGGTATCAAAGCCAAATCTCGCTTGCTGCCAAACGCAACCGATTCCAGTATTTTCTGCTTTCTTGGCAATCCAAACCCTACGCTTCGGTAGAAAGCCTCTGCGCTTGCCGAGCCCTTTAGCCTAAGCCTGAATTCGGTGTGTTTCGTTTCCAAGTCCTTTCCTCTGAGATGGAACTTTTTCCCAACGCTATTGAGTTTCTGGATTGCAGAAACGATCCCAAATCCGAGCAGGACTGTCTGAACGTTCCTCAAAAGCGAAAGCGAAGTGGAAGAGAGGCATACTTCTGGGGAATTTCTATGTCTTCCAACGACAATGGTGTGTCCATCTGTATCGAAAAGGCCCTTAAGAAAAGCCGCAGCCACCTCCTTTGGCGCATGGAAGATGCTGTGTGGAATATCCTTTTCCCAAGATCTGTTGAACCCGAGTCCCAGGTGATTTAGGTATGCTCTAAGTTCTACCCCTCCCATAAAAGCCCAATGGCCAAATATTTTTCCTTCTCTGCCAAAGAGCCTCTTGTATAGGCTCTGAACGTTCCTAATTTGCTCTGGCTCGCATACGCATATGGCAATGCCGCCTTCCATCATACAGTTTCCATCTCCAACCAGCAGGCCCATCAAATATGCATAATCCTCGGTTAGCTCCATGGGTAAGGCAAATTTGTTTTTCCTGCCTTCCGCAGTACCCTCTTTGTATTTGTATTCAAAGTCATTGATCTCATATTTTCCTCCGAACAGCCTTCCCTTTTTATGTAGCGCTACCCAATCGCCTATAGCAATGTTATCCAGCCTTTTCCATACGTAGCTCCCTCCCTTGTCCAGCACTCTAACCAATTGATTTGTAGAGCCTTCAAGGGCGTAGCCCTCCGCGGTACTTATCCTTCTGGTTTCCATGACCCCATTATCGTACCATTTTTCAGCAGGAGCAGGATGTACGTCTGTCTTTACAAGTATCGAATTTCCGACTTCGTTTTTCAGATCCTCTAACCTTGATAGGCCTCCGCTATAATTGATCAAAGCATCTCCGGTTACGCAGAAGCACCCTCCGCCTGACTTTCCTATGCTACCGTAGCCGTCGACAACAGTCTTTCTTCCAGTGAGCCCCGAGTCTGCCAGCGTGCCGCCAACAGTGAACTTTCCTGTGCCGTTAACTATGAATTTCGTGTTTTTGTCAAGCAGTTGCTTCGGTATCACGTACTTGATTATCTTGTCTGCTATGTCCCTGCGCACCTGCTCGATGCTCGTCCCGTTGCTATGCTGCGCCGCGATAACCACGGTGTCCACTCTTTTGGGCTTGTCGTTGACGTATTCCACCGTGACCTGCGACTTACCGTCAGGCCTGAGGTACGGAAGTATGCCCTTCTTCCTGCACTCAGTGAGCCGCATGACAAGCTTGTGCGAGAGGATTGTCGGCAGGGGCATTAGCTCGTCGGTCTCATTGCACGCATAGCCGAAGACGAAGCCCTGGTCTCCGGCTCCTATGTCTAGGCCTTTCTTCTCATCTACGCCCAAGGCTATGTCCGGCGACTGTTCCTCTATAGAAGTTATTACCCCGCAGGTGTCCCAGTCGAGTCCGTCCTTCGCGTTGTCCAGGCCTATGTCCCTGAGCACGCTCCTTACCACGTTGGGTATGTTCACGTATGCGCTGGTTGTTATCTGGCCGGTTATCACCACCATGCCCTGCATTATAAGCGTTTCAGCATCTACGTGCGCCGCAGGATCCTTGCTGACTATGGCGTCTAGCACCGAGTCCGAAACTATGTCGGCTACCTTGTCAGGATGCCCCTCTGTGACGCTCTCCGCCGTTACTAGGTATCTTGTCATTTTTGCACCTTTGAGTAGTTCAGACTATACCGAGACCCGCAAGCATGACAGGCATTATTATTGTTGCGTCCCCGTCTATGGTTACGTACTTGGCATTCTCCCTTATCTTGCCCCATGAAACAGCTTCTGTTAGTCTGGCGCCGGAGAGGCTGCCGTCGAACTGCGTAGCTGTAGTTATGTACACGGCGTAGTCAAGGCCTCCCTTGAACTGGTTCCACCAGATCACGTGATGCTTGCTTATGCCGCCGCCGACCATCAGTGCGCCAGTCTTCCTGTGCTCGAACGCTATGTCGCTGAGCTTAAGCTCGTCGCGAATCATGTTGAGCTTGAAGTCGTGCGTCTGTGAGAAGATAGAGAGCTGCGTGCCGAAGGCGCCGTCGACTATGCCAGGGTTGAAAATGGGCACATTGTGAAGGTACGCCTGCCTTACTATCGATCCGCTGTCTGTCATGCGCCTGCCGAACTCGTGTACGAGCTCGCTCGGGCTGTATTCCTTCTTGTAGTCTTTGCTCTTGTAGATGTCGTCCATTATCTCGTTGAAGTAGTTCTCCAAAGCAAGTCCGTACTCCTTCTGCCCTATGAAAACGTTGCCGAGCCTGTAGATCTTCTGTCTGTGGAGCGCGGCATCGTCGGCGTAGAAGCTGCCGAAGCTGTACTTGCCTCCGTGCGCCCTTGCAAGGTCGTGGTCTAGCGTGCCACATGTTGTTATTATTGCATCGAAGTGCTTGACCGCCTGCGCCAGCGCGCCGCGAAGGCCTGTAGCCACTATGTCTGCTGGGAAAGAGAGGAAGTTGAAGCACTCCTTGTCGTCGAGCATCTCGCGCACTATGTCTGTACCCTGCGCCATGTGCTGTGCGGAGAAGCCGCCCATGCTCTTCATCGAGTCGATGAGCTCGCTGACCTTCATACCTTTCCTCAGTTTCAGATCCTTTATGGTCCGTAGGCGCATCTTTGCCATTAAGTCACTTTTGTGGATTCTCTATGGAGCCCTCTAATTAAAAGGATTTATC
>CAZJQO010000044.1:0-4681 GCA_964548595.1 Microcaldota archaeon
CAAGAAGCCTTGGAACTCTCTGTCTGATACGAAACTGACGTCATCGCCCTCTTTTGCGATAAGCCCATTTACAGTCGGAGCCATGTAGACGATCACCTTCATTTTCTTCACCGCATTGCAGGGGGAGAGATTTGAACTCTCGAAGGCACTAGGCCACGGGATCTTAAGTCCCGCGCATTTTCCGTGGCTGAAGCCATTCCAGACTCTGCCACCCCTGCGTTAGGAAAGCGCAATCACGCGTATGAAGGCGGACCGAAATCCTGTGCGCTCTTCGCATAATGCTCGTGTGAATCCTTTGCTTTTTTGAGCATGTCCCTTACCTTTGCATCCACCTCCTTCGCCTCCTCCTCAAGCTCCTTCGTGTCTATTTCTATTCCTGTCAGTGTTCCTAAGCCCTTTATCGCTACTTCGGCGTACTTGGGATCCATTACCTCGGGGTTTACCTCCACGAGCAGGTCCATTACAGGTATGCCCAGCTCAGCGGCGCTGATCATCAGCATGGCGCTCACGCCGGCTATAACTCCCTCGTTCACAGGCTTGAGCCCCTGCTTGCCGCCCTTGCCGAGCAGGCCAGGCTGGGAAGAAATCACGTATGCTGTGCTGGACGGATTCTGGGAAGGCATACCGCCGATGGATATTATCTTTGCTACACCGTTCTTCCTGACGAACGAAATCAGCTCATCGGTAAGCTGATAGATGGCATCCACAGGTATCATGAACTCAGAAAATACAACAGCAAGCTTGCTCTTCGGATCTGCGTAGAGCCTGGCGGTGTGCATAGGAAAACCGCCGTGCACCGCGGCTATCGGAGGGAACCTGTCGCTGTATATGTAGCCCACCATCTCCATGCCAAGCTTCTCTATTATGTAACTGGCGACCATGGGTCCGACGAGGCCAGTGCCTGGAAACCCTTCTATCAGCGTGTAGCCCTTCAGGCTCTTTTCAGAGCTTATTTTTATGCTCATCATAAAAACAGATTAGTTAACAAAGTATAAAAAGCAGAGCTGGCGCCGGTGCTTGTATTTTACTCTCGGTGCACCGACGATAAGCTTAAAAATATAGAGAGGCATGTTATTCTCGGTGAAATCGATGGCGGAAAGAATGACTGATGAAAAGGTCAAGAGAGAAGACGGCTACCTTTACTACCTTGGTAAGGACGGCTACGTCTGGAGGACTCCCATGAAGAGCAACTCGCGGGGGAGGAAGGCTAAGATAGGAAGCGAGAAGGTAAGGAGAGAGGACGGGTTCCTCTACTACATAGACAAGGCGGGCTATGTGGCAAGGACAAAGATGAACAGGAAGGGCAGGAGATAATCCTGCAGATCAGTTTCTGAATTTGGCTGCCCACGAAGGTGGGCAGCCAGTTGGTGTTTGCACGGCGTGCTACGCTGTTCTGCCGGGTTACTGTCTGTTCGACAAATCGAACAGAAACTACAACATCTGTCAGGCCGGTGAGCCAGAAAGCGGGCACGGCGGGATTTGAACCCGCGACCAACAGCTCCGCAAGCTGGCGTGCTATCCAAGCTACACCACGTGCCCTGCGCTCCTTTTATACCTTTTCCTCTTAAATAAGGTTGCATTCCTCAGTGAACAACATGACGCAATTAGCAGGCAAAGTCTGCAGCTCGTGCGGCAGGCTAACCTCCGCATACACAGAGTTCACGTGCCCCAGATGCGGCAAGAGCACCATAGTAAGGTGCAGCGAGTGCAGGAAGACATACAACAAGTACAAGTGCAGCGAGTGCGGCTTCGAGGGGCCTTGATGGGAGAAGTAGCAGTGCTCTTCAGAGTCTACGCTGAAGAGGGCAAGGAAGAAAGTGTGCGCGACGAGATAACTAAGCAACTGAACCCGAAGGGCTCGCAGCTCGAGGAGATAGCGTTTGGCATAAAGGCGATAAAGGTGCTCTTCGTGCATGCAGATGCTGAGGGCAGCTCTGGCATAGAGGAGAAGCTGAAGCACATACCAGGCGTCAAGGAAGTTGAGATACTGGAAGAGAGCCTAACGTGATTGTTCAGGCTGCCCAAGGAACTCTTTTATACTTTAAACACAATAGGCATCAGCTTGATTGTGGGGGAATGCTAGACGCCATAGAGCTCAGGAACTGGAAGACGCACAGGGACACGAAACTCAGGTTTGCCAGGGGCACCAACATACTGGTGGGCCAGATGGGCGCTGGCAAGAGCAGCATAATGGACGCCATTTCATTCGCGCTCTTCGGCACATACCCGGCGCTGCAGCACAGGCGCGTCGGAGTCGATGAGATAATAACAAACAGGCCTGAGCAGGCGCGGGAAGCAAGCGTTAGCCTGGAGTTCGGCAATGAGGGAGCATCGTATGTGGTCAAGAGAGACCTCCAGCTAAGCGGAGCCCCGAAGGCGACGCTGAGCGTGAACGGGGCATATTTGCAGAGCCAGCCGCAACGAGTCAACGAGGAGATAGAGCGCATACTGAAGACAGACTACGACCTCTTCTCAAGAGCTGTCTACTCGGAACAGAACAGGCTCACTTATTTCCTGGAGCTGAGGCCAGCAGAGAGGAAGAGCCAGATAGACAGGCTGCTGGGCCTTGACAGGTTCGCTGCCGCGCAGGAGAACGCCACTACGCTGATAAACAGGATAAAGGACATAGCGGGGGAGGAGGAGAAGACGGTGGCAGGCTTCGATCTTGAGAAGCTCAGGGAGCAGAGCGGGGCGGCAAAGCAGGAGCTCGGCAGGCTTGAGGCGGAGAGGAAGAGGCTGTCGGAGGATGCGAAGAGGGGCATGGGCGAGCTGAAGGAAGAGGAGAAGAGGCTCAACGAGTCCAAGGCGAAGTACAACGCAAAAATAGCGCTCAGGCAGGTCGTAGCCGGGCTCAGGAGCAGGCTGGAGATGCTCGACAGGGAGATAGGCGGCGCAGGCAAGCAGGAGAAGGAAGGCAGGGAAAGAGTGATGAAGAGGCTTGAAGAGGCAAAGGAGCATTTTGACGAGCTAAGGAAAAAAGAGCAGAAGGCTTACGAAGCAGAGAAGGAAGCTTTGGGAACTGCAGCAAGGCTGGAATCGGAACGGAAGCGCGCCGGCAGCGACCTGGATGAGATGACAAAGGAAAGGAATGAGCTTGGCGGCAGGAGCGCCAGAGCAAAGGAAACGGAACTGGAGAAGAAGAATGAGGAAGCGCGCAACGCCAGGAAGGAGCTCGAGGCAAGCAGGGCCGAGAGGGACGAGAACAGGAAATGGCTCGCCGAGCTTGAGAGGCACCTTGCGAAATGCCCGATATGCGAGCGGGAGCTGAGCGAGGAGATGAGGGGCAGTATAATAGCAGACAAGAAGCAGCAGATAAGCCTGCTTGATGCGGCTATAGGCAGGCAGGAACTGCGCTCCGAAGGCATGGAGAAGGAGCTTGACTCGCTATTGAAGGAGGTGCAGAAGCTGAAGCTGTCGGAGGCCAGGGTAGCGGGCTACGGCGACATGGAGAAGCGCATCGCGGAGCTGGACACGAAGCTGGAGGGAGCGCACAGCGCGAACTTGAAGGCGAAGAAGGAGAAGGAAACAATAAGCGAAGCAACCATGAAGGCCAAGGAGGCTGTTGCTGAATTAGAGTCCGCAATGGAGAAGGCGGAGAGGCTCGAGAGGCAGGGGGAGGAGAAGAGGAAGCTTGAGGCTGAGGCGGAGGCCCGGGAGGCCGAGCTTGCCGCGATAAAGGTGACGGAGCAGGATGTGGAGAAGCTTCAGGGCAGCGTGACAGGCATGAGCGGCAGGGTGAAGGAGACAGCGGCAAGGCTGGAGGCGCTGGAAGCGATGGCAAAGGAGAAGGGGAAGCAGGCGGAGGAGAAGGAGAAGCAGGTAAAGCAGATAGAGGCGCTGCAGCGCAGCGTGTCAAGGAAGAAGGGAATGCTAACAAGCATAGCTATGTTCAAGGACGCGCTTGAGGAGACGCAGGTCGCGCTAAGGACGAAGCTGATAGGCTCCATAAACGGCATAATGCGCGAGATATGGCCGGAGCTGTACCCGTATGGCGATTACCAGAGCATACTGCTCGAGCCCACGAGCGAAGACTACGTGCTGAAGGTCAGGACGTCGCGCGCTGGAACAGGCTGGGAGGAGGTGGACGCGATAGGCAGCGGAGGCGAGAAGAGCATCGCGTGCCTTGCGATGCGCGTCGCCTTCGCGCTTGTGCTGGTCCCTAACCTGCGCTGGCTGATACTCGATGAGCCGACGCACAACATAGACCAGCGCGGCCTGGACAAGTTCGTCAAGGCGATAAACGAGGTGCTGCCAAGGCTCGTGGAGCAGGTCTTCATAATAACGCACGACGAGACGCTGAAGCAGGTGGCGAACGCCAAGGTCTATGTGCTTGGCAGGGACAAGGAAGAGAGCGGCAGCACAAACGTGGAAGCCTATTGAGGAAAAGCTTTTAACAGTAAAGTGTGAAGGAGTTGTGGAGAGGGAGCAGGTGCAAACACACAGGCACGCATGGTGCAGCCGGCTGCGGCGCATTGGATTGCATAGCAAGAGCGCGCAGTCGGCGATGGAGTACCTGATGACCTACGGCTGGGCGATACTCATAATCGCGGTAGTCTTGGGCGCACTCTACAGCCTGCACGTCTTCAACCCGACCACATTCGCGCCGAAAGCATCACCAGGATCGTGCCAAGTCTACAGACCCGACGGCCCAGGAACGACCTCTTTCATCAATGCTGTAGGT
>CAZJQO010000045.1:0-27626 GCA_964548595.1 Microcaldota archaeon
CCTCCTGGGGCTTATATTCATTTCGAGGAAATTCAAGTAACCCCTCATAGATGCGTTTAAATCAAATGAAAGACAAGGGTTTGTTTCGGGTTGTGATCTACTTCAACGAAGTGGATCTGACGGAATAGCAAAGGATGCGGAAAAGGCAGGAGATAAGCGGGTGGGCATACCAATTAAGAAGCAGAAGCCTCACGGTATGGCAGATGAGTGGCTTGCGAACACCGATGGCATCGGGAAGTTCCTTAAAAGTTGCTATGAGTACTGGAAGAAGGCTGAACCACTCCGCCTGGATGCGCTGGCAGAGGTAGAGGACAGGAGCAGGAACTTGCTGCCAAGAAGAAGGCACTCCAACAGGCAAGTCGGTATGACTATGCCAGCAGGCGGCTGGTAGGGGGAGTGCGGGGCTGACCGCGCTACCTTCCAAACAGTTCTTTCTTGTAAGACGATATGAGAGAGCCTACCTCCCTTCTGCTTCCTGCCTGTGCATAGATCCTGTATACCGGCTCTGTGCCTGACTTACGCACCATGATCCATCTCTTGCTGTCGAGCCTCATCTTCAGCCCGTCTGTCTCGTCAACCTCGGTGTGCTTGTGCCTGAGCATCTTGGCCCTTATGCTCGAGAAGCCCATATCGCTCTGGACCTTGTCGCGCAGGTACGATATCCCTTGGAAGCCGTCAAGGAGGCTGTCGAGCCCGTGAGCCGCCACCGCCTCTGCGAACAGCGCCAGCGCCATGCCCCCGTCCCCGCAGTACTGGTGCGGACCGAATATCACCCCGCCGTTCTCCTCGCCGCCGAGCTTCGCGCCCCTCTTCAGCATCTCACTGACCACGTGCGGCCTGCCTATCTTGGTCATGTAGGCCTTCAGTCCAAGCTCCTCCGCCATTATCTGGAGCGTGTCGGCGGTATTTACAGGCATGACTATCGAGTCTCCCTTCCTGAGTTTCTCCCTCGCTATTATGGGCACTGAGAAATTGCCGTCTATGTATGAGCCCGAAGGCGAAAGGAAGATCGACCTGTCTCCGTCGCTGTCGAAGACGATCGCGAAGTCGACACCCCTCTCCTTCACAGCCCTTATGGTGCCCTCGAGATTTGCCTCGGTAGGCTCGGGAGGGTGCGCCGGGAATGTTCCGTCAAGCCTCTCGTTCAGAGGCACAGCGTTTATTCCCAGTTTTTTGAACAGCCACGGCGTGGTCTGCGTGGTCGAGCCGTTGACGCAGTCGAAAAGCACCCTGAGCCTGGCCCTTCTTATCTTCCCCACATCCACGTGTTTAGCAATTCCGTTGACATACAGGTCTCTTCCACCCGTGTCCTGCCTCACCTGGCCGGCCTTTGCATAGCCCGCGTATCGTATCTCTGTCTTCGCGCTTGATGCATTCTCCGAAAACTGCTTCCTGGAATACATTTTTTCTACGAGCCTGTGCTCCTTCCTGTATGTATCTGTGCCGTCGTTCAGTATCAGCTTGATTCCGTTGTACTCAACAGGGTTGTGCGAAGCGGTGACCATCACCCCTGGGCTTTTCTTGTTCTTGCAGTAGTACTGAAGCGCAGGCGTGGGAAGCACGCCGATGTCAACAACATCGTGGCCTGTAGCTGTCAGCCCGCTCAGCACCGCGCTCTTCACGATAGGCATGGTCACCCTGCCGTCAGCAGCCACGGCGATTTCCTTGTCCTTGATTACGCTGCCTATCACCAGGCCAATGTGCAGGTAGAAGTCTGGGAAGAAGTCCCTGTTCACCACACCGCGTATTCCGCTGGTTCCGAAAAGTCCCTGCATCCCACTTACCCGAAAAAATTTGACACCATAAGCACTATAGTATATGCCAACTGCTAGTTAAAAGTTTTGTGTGCGCGTAACGATTTCATTACGGGATGCTTTATAAGATGCGAGGGGAAACCCCATGATTTCAATCGTGGGATGAGAGCGAGCCGATGAAGAGACCGCCTCCTTTGGGAACGCACATATAACTATTTTTCCGTTCCATGTTCAACCACTTGTTTGCATGTCGGGAAGCCCACGAATTCATTCGTGGGAGGATGTCACTGTCGCCTAATCTCATGTTTATCACGTTGTTCCTACTGTCTGCAGGGGTTTACCGTCGAAAAGAGAAACCTGCCCCTCTGGCAGGGATCGGATTGACGACGACAAGAAGATTATTAATTTGTCAGGTTCGTAGGAATAGTCCATGGAATCGGAGATAGAGAGGACGCAGGTGGTGCTTGCCGTAGGCGGAGAGGCAAAGCGCATGGGCCTAGACATACCCAAGGCGCTGATACCGCTTGGCGGGAGCACGCTCCTTGACAGGTGCATGGGCATGTTCCTTGGCTGCGGGTTCAGTGATTTTGTTTTGCTGCTGGGGCACGGGGACAAGAGCATAACCGAGTACCTCGACAAGGCCGACTTCGGGGACGCAAAGCTTGCCAGGTCCTACGACTATACCAAAGGAATAGCAAAGGGCAAGGCAGTGAAGTACGCGCTCGAGAGCGGGAAGATAGACAGCAGCAGGAGGTCGGTTTTTGCCTGGCCAGACGACATATTTATCGACAGGAACCTGCCAAAAACAGCTGTCGGCGAGCACGTGAAGGCGGTGCACAACCTCGGCACCATAGCAAGCGAGGTGGTCGCATCGGCTTTTAGGCTGCCCGCAGGCGTGGTCAATGTTGACGAGAAGGGCATCGTGACCAGCTTTGAGGAGCAGCCCCTCATCCCGATACGAGCATCGACCGGAATGCGCATTTTCGAGCCCGCTGCATACAAGTACTTCATAGACCTCATAGACCTCAACAAGCCAGGCCCGATAGAATTCGAGAAGACGGTGATGCCCGCCATGGCAGCGCAGCGCAAGGTGTACGCCATACCCATACCCCCGGACTCGTGGCTGCAGATAAACACGCAGAAGGAGCTCGAACAGGCCCAGGAGCTGATCGGCAAAGGGCTCTAGATAGAGTCATTCCTTTGCGAATCGCCGATTTCGAACCCAGCAATGGTCTTGGAGAGGGATACGCCTGCGGCACTGCTCGCAATACCTGCTGGGTTGCAGGGGCTTTATTACGGCAGGCGGCACCCAAAAGACCCGCTCTGCAAACTACACATTGGTGGGCGCATGGACTTCGCCGCTCGCGTTGACGAAAACAGTGTAATCCGAGCCGACGAAGCCCGTCTGGTTGGTGCTGTTGAGCCAGACCAGCACCGTATACTCGCCAGCCCCGTACTGCGCTATCAGTTCTTTCATGCTGAACGCAATACCGAGCTTTCTGCCGCTGACGGAATACGGGTTTGCCACTATGGTCTTTATGTCAGGGTAGTAGTACGCCGGGTTGCCTACTACTCCGGCTATTGTGTTTCCGTAGCTGTATGAAGACGTGCTGTTGAGCTGCGCCCTTGTCATGTTCTGCACCGGCGCGTCGTAGGATATCTGCACCGAGGAGAACGAGTAGGGCTGCGCAATTGTTCCGTACAAGAACATCTCGTCGCTGCTCTGATTTATACCATACTTGCTCCACGCTATGTAGTTGTCTATGAAGTCCTCGACGAAGTAGACGGTGCTGGAGTTGTAGGCTATGCCTATGCTGACCTGGTTGTGGTAGGTATTCAGTATGTTCGCCCTGTGCAGATTGTCGCAGCACAGCGAATCGTTGTACATCATGCTGTACTCCATCTTCTGCAGCGCCTGAGTCACGTTTATGTCGCCGCTGCAGCCGAGCAGGCCGCACGCCGCGCTGTACCTGTAGGCTATGTTCTCGCTTACTGCCCCGGTGCCGCCCAGCAGCGTGTAGCGCATGTAGGGCTTCAGGCCGAACATGTCCCAGTGGCTGAAGTAGTCGTTCGCAAGCATGCTCGATGCGTGCTGCTGCGCCGACGGCTCGCTGGAGAGCGTGACGTTGCCCAATCCGTACGCGTTCCTATCCTTGTTTATCAGGCTCAGCGCGTATGCTGCAAGCTGGGCACTGACCTGCGTAACGTTGGTGCCGACGGTAACGTTTGCTGTGCTTTCGTTGCCGATTCCAGGCGACGTGTTTGCGTTGAGGAAGCTGGAAAGCCCGGGTATGGGGCCGGTCTTGCCTATGTAGCCTACCAGCAGGAACGATATCACAAGCAGAACGGCGATCAGCACCATAATGTTTGCGAGTGTACCCGTAGCGCTCATGCAGCTAATTACGCAGCGCTGTTTAAAGTAACTGCGCCAGGGTCCGGTTTTAGTTTCCGCGAACTGTCCACCCATGAAGGGAGCAGTTTTCCATCAATGTTGCCCGGCAATTAATGCCACCGCTGAAGCATGCGGGCTTCAGCGCAGGGCATGGGTGAAGCGGCGTGCCGTAGCCTCCCTTCTGTTTTAGGTGGCATTCGACTAAGCGGCTTTATGCCTTGCACGCTCATCGTGCGCACACCGGCCGTTCCATGCATACGCGCACGCTCGTAGCGTCATTGCAATTGCACACGTATGCTTGCGTTTCTGTTCCGGATCGGGCCTTGGACCCAACACGCACTCTGCGTGGGGAGAGCTTCCTCAGTCATATAGACCGTGAGCCACCCGCACACCGCTTCGTATATTACTCTTTCTGACGCATATTTAAGTCTGATGTTATGCTTGGTTTGGAAGGCGCTGCTCTCTCTGGAATCTGGCTGATCGTCGCACTGGTCATAGTGGTAGTGATAGTGTGGAAGCTGGGCAAGCTCATACTAAAAGTCATCTTCGGCATAATAAGCAACATAATAATGGGCTTCATCACGCTGCTTGTCGTCAACTCCTTCTTCGGCCTCTCAATACCGTACAGCCTGCCGGTGATAGTGTCCACCGTGGTCTTCGGCGTGGGAGGCGTGGGTACTATAATAATACTGAAGCTTTTGGGAATGCCTGTCTGACGCGGTCACTTGGCAAGGTCTATGTCTGCCTTCTGCACCGTCTTCCTGCCCGCATGCTTCGCCAGCTTTACTGCCTTCTGCGCGAGCGAATAGGCCATGCTGTTCAGCGCCTCGGCCAGTTCCCTCGATGCGCTGTCGCTGACCCTCGCGGCCCCGGCGTTCTTTAGTATCTTCTTTGCAGCCTGCTCTGAGATGGCCATGGGTAGCATTATATAGTAAAACTTAAAACAATGCTAGCATGCGAGTAAGGGGACTGAAGGCCGGGGATGCGGCAGGCATAAAGAGGCTCATGCTCGAGCTCTACGATGAGAACCCGATATCGAGCACTTTCGACGAGAAGCCAAGCGGCGCGGAGCTCGATGGGCTCATAGGCAGGAAGCTCGAGGGCATAGCGTCGGGGGGCGTTGTCGACCTTGTTGCCGAAGAGGGCGGACGCATAGTGGCGGAGTGCGAGCTTGTTGGCACCGGCATGGGCACGGGCGTGATAGGCATAATAGTTCAGGCGGGAAGCAGGAGGAAGGGGATAGGCAAAGCGCTCATCTCAAGGGCACTGGAGCTCGCCGGTGGAATAAGCGTATCCAGAATATATGCCAACATAAGGAAGGAGAACGGGCCTGCGCTTGCTTTCTTCACAACCTGCGGTTTCGAGAAGCGGTTAGACGGAGAGATAGTGGTCATGGCAAGGAGCGCATCAGCTGCTTGAGTTGTATGCACTCAGCAGCGTGCCGTTAACCTCTGACAGGAGCACGCTTACGGTGTGATTTGCCCCAGGGTAGGAGTACCGCACCAGCCACGCGTTCGTGTAGTTCATGCCCGCTATGCTTGTGCTCTGGTAGAAGTGGGAGCTCACGCTTACGTTGTGGAAGCCGAACTGGTCAACAAAACTGAGCACGCTGGGTATGCCGAGCGTGTACGATCTTGTTATGGCGGCAGGGAAAGACGAGAGTATGAACGTGCTGTTTTTCTGCAGCCCGTATATACGGCAGCCCTGCGTGTAATTGTTCTGCACCAGGTAAACGAAGCCGAACTTGGGGTAATCGAAAGTATAGGCGTAGTAGGATGGGCACGGCGATGTGGCGTTTAGCACAACAGACGTTGTTATGTCCCAGCTGCCGGTGTAGTTGGATGCGGTCTCATTGGTTATGTTGACGATCGCGCCGGGGTATTCTCCCTGAAGGTCCGCGGTGACGAGCGAGGCCGCCTGCTGCTCGGTGACGTGGCTGAGTATTGTGCTCTGCAGCGCGTAGTAGATGACAAGCAGCAACACCACTACCACTACTGCCGATACTACAGTCTTTGCGAGCAACTCCATGTTTTACACTATAGTATTCAGATATTTAATGCTTGCTTAGCGTCGGCTGCTGCCACGCTTGCAGATCTGAGGCTCCTCGTCACTACGCTTGCCATACCCATGCGCTTCATCATCTGCCCCAGCACCTCCCGCTTCGCTGCAGTTTTTGGGTGCCTGGCGTTGATCGAGCAGACGTCAGGATACTGCTTTATCGATTCCTCGTAGGTGCCTATGCGCCTCGCTACGGCCACTATCTCCTCCTTGTCGAAGCCTATCAGCGGCCTCATTATAGGCAGCTCTATGCCGCGCTGCTCTGCCACAAGGTTCACAGCTGTCTGTGACGCGACCTGGCCCAGGCTGTCGCCAGTGTAAACCGAGCTTGCCCCTTCTTTTTCAGCAACCTTCTCAGCCAGCTTAAGCAGGAACGCCTTGAACAGCACGGGCTCATAGCCGCCGAACCTCGCCGCTTTAGCCTGGAAGACGTGCGAAGGCACGAAGTATGCTTTCTGTTTGGGGCAGTAGCCGGAAAGCAGACCTATCAGCTCCGCTACCTTGCCGTGCTCAGCGTTTCCGTTGGTTGCGAACGCATGCACGTGGACGTAAACAGGCTCGGCGCCCCTTTTCATCGCGTACCACGCCGCGACAGGAGAGTCTATGCCGCCAGAAATGAGCACGATGCATTTTCCCGACGAGCCTACCGGCAGGCCTCCTGCACCCTTGAACCTGTCCAGCGAGACAAACGCTGCGTCGGCCTTCACGCTGACACGCAGCTCCTTCTCGTAGCCTTTCGTTGTCGTCTCTATCCCCGACGACCGAGCAACCTCCTGCAGCCGCGCGACAACATCCCTGGAATCGAATGGCAGCTGCTTGTATGCCCTGTGCGAACTTATCAGCACGCTGCCCGGCTTCAGGGCCGAGTTGAGCAGCCCAGACGCAGCTTCAGCTATCGAGTCGAGCGTGGGCCTGGCCTCACGCGCCGGCTCTATGGAGCTGAGCCCGAAGACCTTCTGCAGCTTGGCTATTATCGCACCGCTGTCTGCGCCGCAGCGAAGCTGCAGCCTGTCGAAATCCCTGCTCAGTGAGAAGCTCTCACCGGCCAGTTGTGCTTTTATGTTCTGCTCAAGCAGGCGTATGTACCCGTTCCTGTTGCCGCCCTTGAGCCAGAGCTCGCCGAACTTGAGCACTATGAGGCTGCCGCGAGCGTCGCGCGCTGCTTGGGCTTCGCTAATTTTTTTTGCTTTCAGAATCTTGCGCACCTTCATGACACTTATTGCTACCTGCCTGTTTTTGTTACTTCCTTAATCTCCTTGCCCCTCTGCTTGCGCCGCTGCAGCACATCGAACTTATAGCAACGGTCAGAGCAGTAGTATTTGAGCGCGCCCGTCTTCCTGACGTACATCAGGCCGGTCCCTTTCTCTATCTCCCGAGTGCAGTAAGAGCAACGCACGCCATCACCTAACCATTATGCGCTTGTCTTCCCTGCTGGTGTCAGATACCCTTATTATGTCGCCCACCTTTACCCTGCCGCTTATGTTCCTCCTACGCACCCTTCCCTTGTCCTTGCCCTCGAGTATCTTACACATTACCTGCCTTATCGAGCCGAACATGCCGGTGCGCACCGGCTCTATCTCCACTATCTCTGCCATGAACCCGTCAAATTTCTTAACCTGTTCTTCGGCCAAAACGACTCACCGGATAAATGAAAAAAGTCCGCGATCAGCTGGCAGGTGCTTCTGCCTGCGGCTGCTGCTCCTCTGTCTTTTCCTTCGGCTGCTCATTGGGCTGTTCCTTCGGTGCCTTCTCCTTCTTCTGCCTTGGCTTCGCCTGCTCCTTCGGAGCCGCTTCCTGCTTCTGCTCCTGCTTCGCCTCCTGCTTTGCGCCGGCCTGCTGCTTGGTCGATGCCCACGACGCAACCTCCTTTACCTGGGCCTGGGCCTCCCCCGCTTTCTCTATCGCTACCGCTGCGCACGGAACTCCCAGACCTGCTGCCTTGCCAAGGTCCAGCTTTGTAGGTATGAACACGAACGGCTTCCTCTTCTGCTCGCAGAGCGTGGGCAGGTGCATCACCACCTCCTCGGGCTCAACGTCGCCTGCTATCATGACAAGCTCAGCCGTGCCGCGCTCTATGCTCTTCGTCACCTCGTTGACTCCCTTCTTCACCGAGCCGCCCTGCTTTGCGAGTCGCAGCGCGTCGAGAGCCTTGTCCACCATGTCCTTTGGTACTTCGAATTTCACATATCCTTTTGCCATATTTACACCTCGTTTCATTGGTGCTGAAAAATAAGCACCGCGCCCGTGCATGCGCACCGGGTTAGGATAATAATGAGCAACAAGGCTTTAAAACACTATCCTTGCTTGTACCATCTCTCGTATTCTTTGTGTGGGCCAACAAAAAATAACCGTACCCTCTCAGTTTCTTCAAAAACCACATATACTATTCTGTACCGCCCTACCTCGTCTACAAAATAGGGGCTTTTCCTCAGATGTCTCTTATGCGGATAGGCAAGAATTTTGCCTATCTTCTTTGAAATTCTGATCTTGATGCCTTCGTCTAGGCTCAGAAAGTATCTCGGCCATTCTTGGTCGTATTCCGCCAGGCACGTGCTTATCCCTTGACATATTTTGCATATTCACCCAGAGCCTCTTTTGAATTCAGTACCCTTCTTTTCCCTTCTTTGATTTCTTTGTTAATTCTATCCAGTTTCTTCTTTACAAGAATCTCTTCTGCCATGTGTTTCTCCCCGAAATTCATTATGGCAAGCCTTATTGCTTCTGACTTGGTGTTGGCGTAGCCTTCTTTCACCATGCCGTTGAGTATCTGCTCCACCTTGCCCCTTAGCGTAACGTTCATTTCGCTGACCGAAAAGCAATTACATTGTGGAGCTAATGATTTAAATATGTTCTGTTTTTGCACTGTTTCCGATCATCAATCTAGGTACTCTTGCGGCTTCTGAATTTCATTCTAGCTAACTGCGTTTAACTGTTTTGTTTGCGCTTTCAGTCCATGAATTCCTGCGGCCTCGGAGGCTCTTCCTTCAGCCCCTTCCTCTTCCTTATCTCCCTTACCACTTGATCCTGCAGGTCCTTGGGCAGCTTCTCGTAGCCGGCGTATTCAGAATACCAGATTGCCCTGCCGGCCGTTGCACTCCTCATCTCGTTCGAGAACCCTTTAATGACCTCGGCAACCGGCATCTTTGCGACTATGGTTGCTGCTTCGCCTTCCTGCGACACCTCCTGCACCTGCCCCCTCCTGCCCTGCAGCAGCGTTATCACAGCAGACATGTAGTCCTGCGGTATGTTGACCGTGAATATCTGCTTCGGCTCGAGCAGCTGCACGCCTGCCAGCAGCATGCCAGCCCAGATCGGGCGCCTTATCGCCGGCATTATCTGCGCAGGGCCCCTGTGCACAGGATCCTCGTGTATAGTAGCGTCGTTGATCAGCACCTTGACCCCGTAGCACTTCTCCTTCGCGAGCGGACCCTCGCGCACCGCCTCCTCGAAGCCATCGATAAGAAGCTCCTCTACTTCGTTGAGGTACTGGACGCCGTGAGTTGCGTCTATTAGCACACTTGCGGTGCCGACGTCCCATATGCCCCTGGCCTCATCCCTCGGCATGCCAGCCTCTACGAGCGCTTCCAGATACTGCTTGCCCTTGGGCTTGCCCTCCTTCATCGTGCCATCTTCGATGAGCGCTATCACGCCCTTCTCCAGCGGCATCACTGTTATCTCGAACTTCGAGTGCCTATTCGGCGTCTTGCCCTCTATCTCTGCGGTCTGCGCCTCAATCGTTTCCTTGTAGAGCACTATCGGCTCGCTCGTTATTATCGGTATCTTGAACTCGTTGCGTATCTTCGTCTCCACTATCTCCAGGTGCAGCTCGCCGTTGCCGCTCACCAGATGCTCGCCCGTATCCTGGTTCAGGCTCACAACCAGGCCCGGATCCATTTTCGAGAGCTCGCGCAGCGCCTCTATGAGCTTGAGCGTGTCCTTGGACTCCTTCGCGTCTATCGTTTTGGTGACGACAGGCTTGGCGTAGTGCGTTATCTGCTCGAACGGAAGTATGTTGCCCTCGCTCAGCGTGTCGCCTATCATCAGGTCCTTTATACCTACTATTGCGGCTATGTTTCCAGCGGCCACCTCGTCTATCTGCACTCGGTCGGAGCTCATGTAGAGGCCGACCTGCTGTATTTTCTCGGGCTCGGGCCTGCCTGATATGTACACCATGGTCCCCTTCTTCACCACTCCGGAGAAGACTCTGCCTATGGCCACTTCCCCGCCGTGCGGGTCGTAGCTTATGCCTATCACTACAGCGTTCGCCTTCGCGTTGCTGTCCACGTTCCGCATCGCGTTGCCATCTGCGCTCTCCATGTCCCCCTTCCAGAGGTGCGGCACCCTGTACGGCTGCGCCGCCTTGGGGCTTGGCAGGTGTTCTATTATCATAGTAAGCGTGGCCTCGTCTATGGGTGCTACTTCCTGGAGCTTGGCTATGTCGTTGGCCTCCGTCAGCGTATATATCTGCTTGAACGTGACCTTGTACTTGTCCATTATGCGCTTCGATATCGCCCAGCGCTCCTGCGCCGAGCCTATGCAGACGCTGCCGTCCTCTACGCTTACCTTCCACTTTCCAACAAACTCCTCTGGCGCGTAGCTGTCTATGAGCTTGTTGACGTCGCTTATCAGCTTCAGCAGGCGCTCGTAAGTTTGCTGCGGATCCAGCTTGAGCTCGGTGAGCAGCCTGTCGACCTTGTTTATGAAAAGCACCGGCTTGGCGCGCTCCTTCATCGCCTGCCTCACCACCGTCTCCGTCTGCGGCATTATGCCCTCTACCGGATCCACCACCACTACCACTCCGTCAACGGCGCGCATGGCCCTTGTGACGTGGAACCCGAAGTCCACGTGGCCCGGTGTGTCTATGAGGTTTATTATGTACTCCCTGCCCTGGTAGTCGAAAGCGAGGGATATGTTTGCCGATTTTATGGTCATCTTCCTGTCCTTTTCTATCTCCTCGTAGTTGGTGTAGAGCACTTCTCCGGCTACTGTCTTGGATATTATTCCCGCCTTGGCTAGAAGTGAGTCTGTTAGCGTTGTCTTGCCGTGGTGCACGTGAGCCACTATGGCCACGTTCCTTATCTGGTCCACGTTCTTCATTATCCTTGCTACTTCCTCGGCAACAAGCTCCTTCCTTACCATAAGACTACCTTGCGCTCCTTGCTATGCGCTCGGCTTCCACGCGCCTCTTTATCGCGTAGCTGCTCGCTTCCTTGTTAGCGGCAAGCATCAGCTCGTCAGCCAACGCGTCGGCAAGGCTCTTCCTATTCTTGAAAGCGCTCATCAGCGCTGCAAGGGCCACGTTGCGCAGCGCGACGTCAAGGCGCCTTGCAGCGCTTATGCCGGTCGCCACGTTGTAGTTTATGCCTCCGTACCTTACCCTCGTAGTGTCCTCTATCGGCGCGGCATTCTCGAGCGCCTCAACGAGCACCTGCAGCGGGTTCTTGCCGGTGCGCTTGCTTATGCTGTCGAACGCCTGCTCAACTATGTGCATGAGCTTCAGCTTCTTACCCTGCAGCGCACCCTTTGTCCTTATCACCCTGCCTCCCACCTTTGCGCCTGTACCGCCGCGCATCATCTTATTTATGAGGCGCTCCACTATGTTCGTATGCGCAGCATAGTAAGTCCTGTGCTTGCGCCTGCCGAACGTGTTCGGATACGCGCGCGGGGATAGCGTTATGTAATTGGCCAGGCTGGGGTCGTCTACAGTCACGCTTCTGGAGTCGTACTTGCCGAAGAAAAGAGGTTCGAGCAGCGTAGCGCCAGGCGTTTTTGTAGCGCTCTTCTGTGCTCTGCTGCGCACCGCCCTTGGTTTAGGCTGCGTTTTTGCAGTCGCCTCCACCTTCTCCTCTGCCTTCTGTGTATTGTTGGCCGCGTTGTTTGCGTCTCCGCTAGTATCCTCTGCCATGCGATCATCTCTTCGGCTTCTCCAACTTGCCCTTCACTATCTGGTACAGGTCAGCGCCGTTCAGACCTATGACCCTGTATTTGAGGCCCGCTATGCTTCCCATCTGGCCTCGCTGCGAGCCTCCCATGCCCTGTATCATTACCTCGTCGTGCTCCTCTATGAAATTTATCGCTCCGTCGTAGGGCACATAAGCGCCTACCACCTTGCCGTTCCTGACAAGCTGCACTCGCACGCATTTTATCAGTCCGGAGTGCGGCTGCTTCTGCTGCAGCACAAACTTCTGCAGCACTATCGCCCTCGCCATTGGCACCATGCCGACCGGATCGTACTTCTGCTTGAGCTTGAAATACTTCCTCTTCCACCACTTCTTGAGCAGGCGCTCGCGCTTGCGCTTCTTTACAAGCTTCAATGCGGCGAATTCACCCTTTGCCATGTAATCATTCCTTGTACTCGCTCTCGAGTATCTTAGAGTTGCCTGCCTCGATGACAGCCAGGCTGCTGACAGAGTGAGGCTTTCCGCATACTGTGCCGAGCTCCATTGAGTTGCCCCTGAACCTGAGCAGTCGTATGCCTGCTATTGCGCACGCGTGCTCTATGTCGGCTATGGAGCCTTTCTTGCCCACGCCGCTTACTATGACGAGCTTTGCTGTGTTACCGCTTATGGCCCGCATGCTTTCGCCTGTGCCAAGCGCAACTCGCCCGGTGCCTATGGCCAGCCTTATGTCACTGTTCAAATCAGCCATCAAACCTGCCTGCTAACAATAAAGCGCTTTCCGAAGAAACCGCAGTATAATGATTGCCTCAAAGTATATAAAAATGCGCCTGACACGGGGCTACAGAACGCTGCTGGGCCACTTCTAGTCGCGCCTAATCTGTGGCAGTGCTTCCACGGGCGTTTTTTGGCTCTTCGCTATCTCGGCCATGAGCGTATCCATGTTCGCAATTATATCAGGCCCACTCATTAGGTAGTCTATGTTCTTTTTTATAACGCTGACATTTGCACTGATGAGGTCGAGGTTGAGCCTAACAGACTTATCAAGTTTGTAGGTTCCCAGATTCTGAAACGCATTTTCCAGCGCAGCTTCCCCACCACTGCGGTTCTTGAGCACGCTGCACGCTATTAAGTCGGTGAACTCGTTTACCCTCATGTTCCTGTCAACACGGTCATAGACGCCTTGGGTTGGCGAAGTGGTTCCCAGCACAGCCTTGGTCATAGCAGATAGCATCTCTGCGAGCGGAGAGTAATCTTTGAGTAGCTCTGGATTTGCGAGCTTATCCTCGAATGACTTGAACACTCTGCACACGGGCTTGCTGCTGTTCAGCACAGCATCCACGAAAGGCGTGTAAGGCGCGTACTCCTCTCCCCTAGGTTTCCTTGCGACACCCTTGATCTCTTCCTTGATATCGTTCACTACTTCCGGTTTAACAGTGCCAAATATTTTAGATTCCCACACGTTTAGTTCATCTTCTGGTCTCCTCCATAGGTTACCCATTGCTATCACAGATAGGCTTTGCCACGGTTGAATATAAACTTTTGCTTATATCTCCTTCGAGGGCGCGTACCCGCCTCCCCAAAAATCGAACTGCTCCTTGTAGGCGTAATTCGATATTCGGTCTTTTATGTAATTTTGCACTTTCTCCGGCACGTATCTGTACGACAGCAGCTGCACCAGAAGATCGTCGAGCGCGTCTTTTGCCGTTACTTCTTCGCCCGCCCATGCTATTGCAGCCTTCATCCTCTCCGAAACAATTTCGTTCACAGGCGCTTCCAACGAGAGCCTGATAACCTCTGATATTGCCTTCTTCCGGAATGCGTTCAGGGAATCAGATACCTCTTTGCCTCTCCTGAATACGTTCTTAGGATCGCTTTCATAAGCCCTTTTCCACACCTCGAACGTCCTTTCCAACTTTGCAAACGAACCTTTGACGCTTTCACCGGCAGGATTCAAGACGTTGTAAGCGAACCTTAACACGTAGCTATCTACATCAGACCGCGCCTTTGCCTCAGCGGTTTCCCGGGTATACTTTTCTGCAGCCGCTGTGCCTTTTTGCTCCTCTACGCCTGCGCCAACCTTATCCGCGCTCTTGTCTTTTACCCCCACTTCACCCATAACTGGATTTTACTATTCCGCCAATATAAACTTTTGCTCAGGATTTGGTGACTAGCTTCCAGTAAGCGTGGTGTTGCAGCCTGGGGGCGTGGCAAACTGGCCGCTCAGCAGCAGCTTCACGTAGCCGAGCGCAGGTATGTCAGCGACAACATAGCCCGCTACGTCGTTCTGATTTATGGGATAGTTGCCGAATTCCATGTCCAGCGCCTGGTTGTTGTCGCCCTTCGTCAGGAAGTAGTACCTGCCGCTGACGTTGAGCGCGGCATAGACCCTGTGCACTATGTCTCCGCTGAACGCGTCGTTGCTAGCCGCCTTGTAGACTATTATCGGGTTGCTGTAGTTCTCTGTTATGCTCGTGTTCAGCACCTTTATGCTCGAGGTATAGAGCGCCTTGAACACATGCCCCTCGTACGACAGGTTCCCCAGCGAATAGTTGTACTGTATCTGGAGGCCTGACTGGCTGCCCACCCTGCAGTCCGCTATATCGTTGGGCTTGTTGTAGTAGTCGGCGTCAGATACGCAGATCGTGTTGTACAGCCCCACGTTGTATGCGCTGCTGTTTGGCAGCGCGTATGTTATGTCAGATGCGTTGTTGTAGTATGCGTAGAAGGCAAGGAACTCGCTCGACATGTTGAGCTGCATGGTGTCAAAGGTTGCGGTGCTCATGCGAACTACAGGTATGTGCTCCCGGGCAACAAACGAGGTGAAGTTGCTTATTCCGTGGAGCACGATCAGGTCCCCTCTGTGCAGCGTAGGCAGCATGCTGCAGCTCGATACAGCATCTAGCGGAGCTGCGGTCTGCAGAAATACAGCAAGCAAAACCCAGACCAGTACCGCTGCCCCCACAGCAAGGCCTATGTCTAGCAGCCCCTTCTTAGTGCCTTCAGACTTTATGCTCGCCTTTACCTCAAGCACTACCAGCACTATTATGAGAAGGACAGCGGCCGCGCCGACCAGCACTGCGCCATAGAGCGCGTACACCGCGAGAAGCGCAAACAGCAGTATGTATAGCAGCCAGATATAGAGCTGCCCTGTCTTCTTTTTTGCGCCCTTTGCGCTTCCTTTCTGTTCCCGTCTCCTCTGCTTCTCCCTTTTGTCTTCCACGCGATACTTTTTGCAGGCGCACTTATTATTGCTTTGCCCCTCCGCCGACCTGTGAGACGTTAGAAGTCTCTATGCCGTATACCCTTGAGTCCCCGGCGCTCTTCGCCACCCCCAGCGCCGCGTCAGCGCTCACTATCAGCGTGTCGTTGTGGCTCACCACTATGAACTGCGCGTTGCTGCTCATCTGCTTTATCAGCTGCGAGAGCTTCTTCGAATTCTCCTTGTCGAGCGCGGTGTCTATCTCGTCGAAGAGGTAGATCGACGAGGGCTTGCACATGTGTATCGAGAAGAGCAGCATCATAGACAGAAGCGATTTCTGGCCTCCGGACATGCCCCTGCTCCTGCCCACAAAGTTATCGTCGTCTATGCTTACCACCATGCCGGACTCGAGCGGTTTCTTCGGATCCTCGAGCGCGAGCGTTGCCTTGCCAGGGTATATGTAGTTGTAGAGCCTGCTGAAGTTCCTGTTGACCTCGTTGAACGTGGTCATGAAAGTGTTCATCTTCTTTGTCTCTATCTCCTCTATCATCGCAAGCACAGCGTGCCTCTCCGCTTCAAGGGTATCGAGCTTCGCCTTCGCCTCCTTCACGCTCCTCGCCTTCTCCTCGTACGCCTCTGGCGCCTTCAGATTGACGTTGCCCATGGCCTCTATCTTCGCAGCCACAACGCCTGCTTCATTCTCCAGCTGCTCCGGGTCTCCGACAACCAGCGTGCACTCGGCACCTTCGTATACGGTCAGCTCAGCCGACAGGTCGTTGAGCCTTGTCGCGTTCTGCCCCTGCTTCACCATTACGTCGCTCGCCTTGCGCTCCAAATCATTGGCAAACGCCTCTGAGGAGGCTGTCTTGCCTGCTAGCTCCTCCAGCTCCCTGCTTATCGCCTCCTGCTTCTCCAGCGCCTGCTTGCTGCGCTTGCTGCTGCTCATCATCTTCGTCTCCGTCTCTTTCTGCAGCGCGAGCAGCTGCTCCTTCCTCTTAGCGTCCTTGGCAGCGTTTGCCTCGGCCTCTGCCTGTGCCTGCCTTTTGAGTGCCTGCTCCTTGCCCTTCTGCACGATCGCGGCCATGTGCATCTCGTTCTCCTTCTGCAGCTCGGCTATTTTGCTGCTCACATCGCGCAGCTCCGAATGGGCCTTCTCAAGCCTCTCGCGTTCTGCCCTGCTTATGCCCTTGCCGGCTCGCTCAGCACTCTCGCGCATGCTCGCCTCATAGGCCTCGGTGCGCTCCTGCTTAAGCTTCTCCAGCTCCCCCGCAGCCGCGGCTGCAGCTCCCTCCAGGGCCCTGAGCTCGTCTGCGGCGCTTTTCCTCTCCGCCCCTGCCGAAGCCAGCTCCCGTTTAAGCGCTTCCAGCCTGGCGGAGAGCTCCTTTGAAGCTGCACCGTGCTCTGCCGCAAGCGAAGCGTAATTCGCGGCTCGCGTCTCCGCCTCTGCGGCAAGGCCCCTCGCGGCAAACAGGTTGCTGTCGATTTCCTTGGCCTTTGCGAAAAGCGTATTTTTCTTCTCCTCCAGTTCCCTGAGGCGCCTCTCCAGAGCGCCAAGCGATGCGGGCCTGCTCCTGCTGCCTCCCGAGACTGTGCCAGAGCGCTCTATCAGCTCGCCCTCCAGTGTCACCCACCTGTGCGCGCCTATGCCGGCGCGCTTGGCCTCCTCTATGCTGTCTACAAGGCAGGTGTTGCTGAATACATAAGAGAACACGTTCTCAAATTTGTCATCGTAATCGAGCAGCTCTACCACCTGCTGCAGCCCCCTGCCGTTCTCACTCCGGTCGACGCGCAGCTCGCGCAAAGGTATGAACGTGGCCCTGCCCATGTTGTGTGTCCTGAGGTACGAGATCATCTCCTTTGCCACGTCTATCGAGTCGACAACCAGGTAGTTGAACCTCGAGCCAGCTGCCGCTTCTATCGCCTCGGAGTATTTGTCGTCGTAGCTGCAGAGGTCTGAGACCGTACCGTAGAAGCCCTTGAACTTGCCAAATGCATCCTTCAGCCTGATCTGTGCCATCTGCTCTCTGGACCTTGACATCGCGCGCTGCTCCTTAAGGCCTATCAGCTCCGTGTCTATGGAGCCGAGCTCGTTGCGCAGCCTCTCAGACTCGCCGCTCGCTTCTTGCGCCTCCCTGGCAAGCTTCTGCTTGGTCGTCAGCGCATCCTGCGCCTTGGCCTTTGCGCCATCAACTTGTGCATTCTCGTTGGCAAGCCTCTCGCCAAGCTCGCCAAGCTCCCTGCATCTGCTCCTTATGCCAGCGTCAAACAGCCTTGCATCACTCTGCGCCTTGGCGGCGCGCTCCTTCGCTTCGGAAAGCTCTTTCTCCATGCCGGCCACAAGGCCGTCAAGCTCCAAGACCCGCTTGCCAAGCTCGTCGCGCACCGGTGCGCTCGCGCCAAATCTCTTGGTCTCAGCCTCCAGCTCCGCCTGCCTGCCCCTCTGCTTGAGAAGCTCGGACTTGTTTGTCTCCACCTGCTTCTGCAGCGAGTCCAGCTCGCCCTGCATCGCAAGCAGCTCAGCACCGGCAGAGCCCGCCGAGCTCTTCCAGTTGCCTATCCTTACTTCAAGCGCGCTCAGCTCGTTGCCTATCTCGCTGAACTTCTTGTTCGTGCTGTCTGCAGAACTTGAATGCTCCGCAAGCGTTTGCATCAGCTCCTTTCGCTCCGCCTCGAGCTTCTGCGCCTTTGCAGCCAGCTCCTTCAGCTTCTCGGCTGCGCCCGCCTTGTATGCCTCCAGCGCCTGCAGCTCCTTAGCGTACGACGCTGCCGACAGCTCTGCCGCTTTCTTTCTTGCAACAAGCACGCTGTACTGGAGCGATGCCCGTTTCTTTGTCAATTGCGAATAGTTCTCGGCCGCCGCCTTCTCCTTCGCGAGCTCGTTCAGGAAGACAAGACGTTCGTCGAGCATCGCCTGCGCTGCCCCCGTTCGCGCAGCCACCTTGTCCAGCTCTGAAAGCGCCTCAGCCTTCTTCGACTCAAATTCCTGTATGCCCGCAGCCACGTCTATGAATTCCCTGCGCTGTTTAGCATTAGCCTCTATTATCTTGTTTATCTCTCCCTGCGCTATAGTGCTGGTCTCGTCAACGTGCACTCCGTGGCTTTTCAGCACCTCGAGGGCCTCCTGCCTGGTCATGCGCTTGCCGTTCAGCTTGTAGAGCGTCTTGCCGTCTGCTCGCACCCATTTGGCCAGCTCGACCTGCGCGTCGCCGTCGAGCTCGAGCCTGACAAATGCTTTCGAGCCTGAGCCGCGGCCGCGCGCCGATGCCTCTCTTATCAGGTACTGCAGCCTGTCAACACGAAGGCGCCTCAGCGAATTCTCGCCGAGGCAGAACAGCAGCGCGTCTATCACGTTGCTCTTGCCGGATCCGTTGGGCCCTACTATGCAGTTGAAGCCCTTGTTGAAGAGCAGGTCTACTCGTTTGAAGGACTTGAACCTGCCTATGCTCGCAGACTTAATGTGGAGCACTCATACCACTGGTCGCAATACTTCTTTTTCAGCACAATATTAAAGGGTATCGGCTTGTCACCGATTTGCGGAAGGCTTGTTTTCACCATGCCCCCTGCACTGCAGCACGTGCAGCGAGAGAAAAACTTGCATGTGCGAGAGCGTGACTATGCCAACCAGCTTGCCCCTGCTCACCACCGCAGCAACCCCTATGCCGCCCGATTCAAGGATGCTGAGTGCGTCAACAAGCTCGGTGCTTATTTTTATTTCGGGTATCTTCGTGGCCAGCTGTGATGCGGTAACATCTCCAGATCTCAGCCTCTCCTTCTTGAAAAGGTCCACGAAAGCATAGGAACCTCCCAGCCTTGTAATGAACATGTGCTCCTTGCTCTCCCTAACTTCATCGTAGAGCTCTTCCAGCCTAGCATCGGGCTTGACCTCGACGAAGTTCTCGCTGACTACCCTGCTGAGCGATATGCCCTTCGTATACCTTTTCAGCTCAACCGCCTCTTTCTCGGCCTGGGAACCGCTATAGAGGAAGAAGACTATCAGCAGATCCCAGAGGAAGATGAACTCCTTGTAGAAAACTGGAGACGATATCAGTATCACGTAGACAAGCGTGAAGACCATGAAAAGCGCCATTACTATGTTGCCGGCTCTTATTGTGAGCATCGTTGCCTTGTAGGAGTCGTACCTGCGCTGCAGATAGCTCCTGAACACTCTGCCGCCGTCGGTGGGGAATGCGGGAAGGAGGTTGAAGACTCCAAGCAGTACGTTTATCTCGAAGAGGAACTGGAAAAGCTCGGTGGTTATACCCGCAGGAGCGAAGACCACAATGAAGCCGAAGAGAGAGCCGAGGAGCACGCTCATGAGCGGGCCAGCCACAGCGATGTTGAACTCGAGCCCGGGCGGCATCGTGGTCTGTTCTATCATCGAGGCACCGCCCAGCGGAAGCAGCACTATGCGCTTGACCCTGACCTTGTTGCGCAGCGCCACGTACGAGTGCGCGAGCTCGTGTATGAGCACGCAGACGAAAAGGAGTACTATGATTATGAACAGGAAGCCGCTCGGCAGGCTTAGCACGAAGGTGACGAGCAGCAGCGCTATGAATGTCCAGTGGAGCTCTATGCCTATGCCCCACACGCTGCCTATCTTGTAAGAGCCCGGCATCTGTTTTCCCAGAGAGTCTTGGGCAGCTAATTATAATAAATCAATAAGAGGAATTAGGAACATGCTCTACTCCTTCGTCAAGGGTACGCCAACCATGCTGCTGGAGCGCGAGAGGGCGCTTGTGGTTGGCGACCTGCACATAGGCCTTCACCTCAAGCTGAAGGAGCAGGGCCTTTACTTCGTCAACGCCACGGCGCGTCTTGCGGAAGGCGTGCTCCTAGCCTGCAGGAAAGCGCGCACAAAGCGCATCGTGCTGCTCGGCGACGTGAAAGACAACATAAGCGCCCCGAGCTTCATTGATTACAAGGAGCTAAGAATATTCTTCGAAGCGCTCCACGGCATGGAGATAAGCATCGCCAAGGGCAACCATGACTCCGGACTGGAGCGCATGCTGAAGGGCATGGGCCTACCTATACCGGTGCAGAAGGAAGTGCTGCTCGGCGATGCTGCGCTGCTCCATGGCAACGCATGGCCTTCCAGCGCTGCGATGATGAAGAAGCTCATTGTTGTGAGCCATGCGCACTACTCACTGGAACGCAACGGCATCAGGGAGAAGGTGTGGTTCGTCTCCAAACAGGCTCATGGGGCGCAACGGAACAGACGCACGCTGATAGTTGCGCCGGCATTCAACGAGCTGATACCAGGCAGCGCTCTTAGCCACGAGTCTAAACAGTACCTGCCATTGCTGAGGAACAACGTGTTCGAATTCGGAAGCGCAAAGATTTACGGTCTCGACGGCAAACTTATAGGCAGAACCGACAGGCTGCTGCGCTGATTAACAGCTTAACTTTTGCAAAAGGTCGCATAACTGTCACCATTCAGACCGCTCCACGCCCGCTCTATGCGGCACCCATGGGATCCGGTTTGGGAGTTCCGCGCTTACCCGTTCAATCGAAGAAACAGAAAAGCCATTGTTATAGGGGATTACGCAGGCCATGGCAAGGTGTGCAAACGATAGTCAGCTGTTATTTGCGCAGAAGGATTGCTCATCATACCGGATTGACCTGGAACCTGTCCTTTACCTCCTTCATCTCCACCTGCACAACGCTTCTCCATTTCGCGAAGTCCGCAGGACCCTTAGGATATGATTTGTAGACCTCGAGCAGGCGCTTCATCTTCGAAACTGCGAAGAGCAGGTTCCTGAAAGCGTTGAGGTTCGAGATGCCGCTGACCACCTTCTGGAATGTGCTGGCTATAGTTATTTCGGGTATAAGGCCGTAGCTCAGCGCGGTCGCCTCTTCCTTTGTCAGGAAATGAGACATGCCGTAGTTGATGAGGTCGTTGTTCAGCGACTGCAGGTATACCCTGAACACCTCCAGCGCTGCCGTCTTGCTCCCGTAGAGCTCGTTGAACTCGTTGTTGTAGCTCCACAACGCCTCCACGCTCGTGTTGTTTGAAGCTGCCGCCTCAGCGGCTATGCTGCCAGCCAGCACGCCGGATATCATGGCAGGACCTATGCCACCTGCGCTTATCGGGTTGGGCATCGACATCGAGTCTCCGGCACCTATGTAGCTGTTGTACACGAGGCTGTCCTGCTGGCGCCTTACGGTCACCGACCAGTAGCCCCTGCCGTTGTTGTCATCAGCGTCCACGCGCATGTTCTTCAATACAGGGTTCCATTCCACATACTCGTCTATTAGCTTGTGCAGCGTATCCCTTTTGCCCAGCTTCTCGTTCCTCTTGTCGAGGCTCTTCTTTTCCACGCCTATGCCTATGTTCACCCTTCCCTGGCTCTTTGGGAACACCCAGCCGTAGCCGCCTGGGGCCAGCTGCTGGTTCAGGTGTATAAGTGCGTTGTCCCTATCATAATAGTTGAGGTCCTCCTTGACGAAATCGAACTTCGCTATGTACCTGCCGGTGGACTCTATGTCGTCTATCTTTACCTCCCTGTCTACGAAGCCGTTATCGGGCAGTTTGCGCCTCAGCGTGGTAGCCACGCCCAAGCAGTCTATAATCACCTTTGCCCTTGCCTCGAAGTGCCTCGTTTGGTCGTCCTTGCCGAAGACGCCAGCAATCGCGCCGTTCTCCAGTATGGGCCCTTCCACCTCGTGCTTCGTCAGGTACTCGGCTCCCTGCTTCTCTGCAATGCCAACCATCTTCCTTGCGTACTTAGGCCTGTCGAGCGTGTAGCCCTCTCCCTCGAAAAGGAACCTGCTCTTCATATCGGGGCTCAGCACGTACACGCCTTTGACCGTGGTGTCGAGCTCCGGTTCCGACAGGCTTATGCCCAGCCTGTCGTGTATGAAGTCTATGTGCGACTTCGCGACCGCGTCGCCGCAGACCCAGCCCCAGTTGGTCTTCTTGCCTGCTTCCTTAGCGTCGTTCCTGTCCAGCAGCAGCACGCTCGCTCCCTTCTTCGCCGCTGCTATTGCTGCCAGCGCTCCGGCTATCCCGGCTCCGGCAACTATGACATCGTAGGAATCGCGCATGGGCATACCCTGTATCAGGCGTGCTTCTCTCTCAGAACAACTATGGGTATTACTTCTTCCTCGAACTCCAGTTCAGCGAGGTCGAGCGGGTTTACCATGCCTTCGGGCACCTTTATCAGAGGCGGTGCACCGTATGCGAGCTGCAGAGCCCGCGCCCCTATTACCCTTGCTTTTTCAAACTTTGTGTATTCCATCGTACCAGCTAACAGCAAGCATTTGCATTGGTGTGCTTGATAGCTTATACCTTACCTGCGCAAGCTTAATAAAGCGTTTCCAGAACTGCTTCAGCGTATTGGCGCGTAGTGCTCCTTTGGCTTCCTGCCTGTGTTGTACCTGAACATGTTTCCCACGTGGAAAGCGAAGAAGCCTGACGTTCCCCAAGCCCGTATGCGTCTCGTGCTGGTCCACACCACAGCGTCGTTTATGTAGGTTATGCGCCCCAGCTTCCTGAGCCTCAGCGAGAGGTCCCAGTCCTCGTACGTTATGTAGTCGTTGTTGAACCCGTGAACCTTGCTGAATGCGTCTTTCCTTACCGCGAAGTTCAGGCCCACTACCGATGGTCTGCCGAGCAGTATCGATGTCTTTACAAAGAGAACGGAAACAAATAGGTAGCCCAGGGTCACGAGCAAACTGCTCTTCTCGAGCGGCCGTATAGGACCCGTTGCCGCTACAACAGAGTCTGTGTCGAAAGTGTGCAGGTAGCTATCGAGCAGAGAGCTGCTGGGCATCGTGTCGGCATCCAGGAAGACAAGCAACCTGCCCCTCGCTGCCGCGGCGCCAACGTTGCGCGCCCTCCCTATGCCCTTCCGCCTCTCCAC
This sequence comes from Microcaldota archaeon, assembly GCA_964548595.1. Classification (GTDB taxonomy): domain Archaea; phylum Micrarchaeota; class Micrarchaeia; order Micrarchaeales; family CABMGC01; genus JAJYVH01. The sequence goes on from CAZJQO010000045.1 coordinate 23,166, forward strand.
TATAACCCTGGCCCCCATTCTTCTTGCCATCTCCCTTGTCCTGTCGCCGCTGCCGCCATCCACCACTATGATCTCGAAGTCCCTGAACTTCTGCGCTTCCAGGCCCCTGAACAGGTTGTGCAGGTACTTTGCCTCGTTCAGGGCGGGCACTACTACGCTTATTTCCGGCCTTTTGGGCATGCTGCTACTTGCCTTAGTATTTTATTAAACGTGACGAATTGGTGCAGGGGAGAGATTTGAACTCCCGCACCCGCTAGCCAAGACCTGCATCTTCAGAGGCCACTAACCGCCATTTCGGAAATTCTCGAGCCTCGCCAACAGGTTGTTTGCGACACACTCCCACCCCGAAGGGTGTGGGTTTCCCGCTCTTCATAGATAAACAATATGTTTATTATAAGCTTTTATTTGAAAAGGGGACGGTTAGTGATTGTATTAACCAATAATTATCATTTGATAATTAATAGCACATAGTTATAAAAACCTTGACGATACAATAGGAATATGCAAACTAAGGATTTCATCGGCTTCCTGGAAGAGGCACATATGCCTGTATTCACGCTGGACGACGCTGTAAAAATTTTAAGGCAAAGTAGGGAGTATACACGGCTGTTTCTGTACAGATGCGCAAAGGCAGGGCTTATAGACCGTGCAGAGAGGGGAACATACTATTTAAAGGAAAGGCATAACGAATACGAGATAGCGTCGCACATACTGAGCCCCTCTTATATAAGCATGGTGTCAGCGCTTGCACATTACGGCTTGACCACGCAGATGCCCAGGGTCGTCTACGTGGTGTCTACAAAGAGGCATAAAACACTGACTGGAATAGCAGGATTCGATATAGCATTCAAAAAAATAAGAGAGGGGATGCTATTCGGCTACCATAAAGAATCGGCAGGCAACATATCTATTGCAGATCCTGAAAAAGCCATAGTTGACATATACTATTTCAATGATGTTAGCGACCTTGACGAGACTGTGCTTGACAGGCCTGCCAGGATAAATATCGCCAAGCTTGTACGCTACGCACAAAGGAGCAGGAAGAAATCGGTAATAACGGGGATTGCCGGATTGCTGAGGGCGCATGGCTACAAAATATACGCTGAAACGCTGATTGACCACAGACCGTACAAATTGCAACACGGTGGATGAAATGATTGACGAGGACGCACTGATGGATATGGCAGTGTACGAGCAGCCATATCAAAAAGAAAAAGACTACGTAGAGGAACTGTTCTTATCAAGCATATATGCTTCGGCTAGCGGGTTGGTCTTTAAGGGCGGTACCGCGATATCCAAATTTTATGGCTCTGTCAGATTTTCTGACGACCTTGACTTTTCAATTGCACATGGGCGTAGGAATGCGATGGATGTGCCGGCAGAGATGAATAAGATTGTTGGCAGACTCTCAAACGAATACCCGATCAAGGTTATGAGAAAAAAGGACAGTCCAGGAATGCTAGTGTACGAGCTTAGCATCAGGGGCCCGTTGTTTGGAAAGACCAATAAATACCAGCACCTCAAATTAGAGATAGATAAGAATGCATCTGTAATAAGCCGGGTAAATGTCTACAGAAGGGATCCGGTATATCCGGACTTGAAACCGTACGTGGCAGTAGTCATGAATGATAGGGAGATACTTGCCGAAAAAGTCGTTACACTCCTATACAGGCATAACCTTAAAGCGAGGGATTTATACGATACCTATTTCCTGCTGCAACGAGGAACTAGCCTGGAAGTTGCGATGATCGACAAGAAGATGAGAGAATATGGCCATGTCTTTACAGGGAAAAGACTCCATGACAGGGCGGATGCCATCGGTGATATCTGGGACAGGGAGCTGCGCAGGCTCCTTCCAGAAAAGGAATTTGTCAGATACAGCGATGCAAAACGATATGTAATTAGGCGCTTTGCAGACGCAGATATGGTTTGAATTTGCAGGGGGAGAGATTTGAACTCTCGCACCCACTAGGGGAACGGGTCCTAAGCCCGCCGCATTTGGCCAAGCTCTGCCACCCCTGCACGGAGCATATACACAGCCTTTATATTTATTCTATCATCAGTCTATGCAGAGAGTGCGATCGATGCTTACAGCGAAATACGCGAGAGAAAACGTGGAAGCGATCAGGAAGTCGCTCGCACAGAGGCACAGCAACTACCCGTTGGATGAACTCCTGCAGCTTGATGCCGAATCCAGGAAGCAGGGGGCGGAACTCCAGAAGCTTAGGGAGGAGAGGAATGATGGCAGCGAGCGGGTCGCGGCTGCCAAGAAAACGGGCAAAGAGCCCGATAGAGCGCTGATGGAGAAGCTCGCAGAAGTCAAGTCCAAGATAGAGGCTACGGAAGCCAAGATGTCAGCAGATGCCATTCGTTTGGAGCAGCTTGTCTGGAACATGCCGAACACGCTACACGAGAGCGTGCCCTATGGCAAAGACGAGACCGAAAACGTGGAAAGGAAAAAATGGGGAGATGCAGGCAAGGCGCTGGAGCACGGGCACGGCGACATACTTGAAGGCATGGGGCTCATAGACCTTGCGCGGGCAGCGAAGGTTTCTGGAGCAAGGTTCCATTACATCAAGGGCGACCTGGTGCTCATGGGCCAGGCACTTATGACCTTCGCACTTGAAGAGCTCTCCAAAAAGGGCTTCACGCCAATCATGACTCCGCATATGATCAAGCGCGCATATTACAGGGGGGTAGTTGGCATGGGCGACTTCGAAGACGCGCTCTACCTCGCAACCAAGCCGAAGGAAGGCAGAGAGGAGGAAGGGGCTGAGGAGGAAGAACTGTTCCTTATAGCAACCTCCGAGCACCCAATAGCAGCGATGCACGCAGACGAGGTTTTCCCGGCAAAGGAACTGCCGCTGAAGTACGCCGGAATAAGCCAGTGCTTCAGGAGGGAGGCCGGAGCCCACGGGAAGGACAGCAAGGGCATATTTCGCGTCCACCAGTTCGAGAAAGTGGAGCAGTTCGTGTTTGCAAGGCAAGAGGACTCGTGGAAGATATACGAGGAGCTTGCGGCCAACGAGGAAGAGCTGCTGCAGAAACTGGGGCTGCCCTATCACAGAATAGACATATGCACCGGTGACATAGGCGTTGTGGCGGCGGCGAAGACAGACATGGAGGCTTGGTTCCCGAGCCAGAAGAAGTACAGGGAGGTAACATCCTGCTCCAACTGCACTGACTGGCAGAGCACAAGACTCAATATAAGGTACGACGAGAAGGGCGAGAGGAGGTATGTGCATACGCTGAACGCAACAGCGATTGCAATGCAGCGAACACTTGCGGCGATAGCGGAAAACTACTACAATGGCGACGGCACTATAACTGTTCCTAGGGTGCTTGTGAAGTACATGGGCAAGGAGAAGATAGGCAAGTAGCTTGCCGCCATAGGCTGATTCGCGTGAGGGAAGATTACAATCTAGCAAAGGAGATAAAGAGGCTGAGGTCTATCCGGGGCTACGGCACCCAGCTCGTGAGCGTCTACATACCTGCGGGCTACTCCATAGCCGAGGAGATAGCGAGGCTGCGCAACGAGCACAGCACCAGCAGCAACATAAAATCGAAGCAGACGCGCAACAACGTGCTGGGCGCGCTTGAGAAGATAATGCAGTACCTGAAGCTCTACAGGGAGACGCCGAAGAACGGCATGGCCATTTTTGCGGGCAACGTGTCTACGGACCCGGGCAAGACGGAGATAGAGCTCTACTCGGTGGAACCCCCTGACCCGCTGAGGGTGAACATCTACAGGTGCGACTCCACTTTCATGCTCGAGCCGCTTGACGAGATGCTGGAGAACAAGGACACGTACGTGCTTGTGGTGCTGGACGGCAGGGAGGCCACGGTGGCCACGCTCAGCGGCATGCACATACAGCCGGTGAAGAAGTTCAGGAGCATGGCGCACGCTAAGATAAAGAAGGGCGGGCAGTCAGCCAACAGGTACAAGCGCGCCATAGAGGAGAGTATAGACGACTACTACAAGGAAGTAAGCGAAATAATAAACGACGTGTTCATGAAGAGCGGCTTCAAGGATAAGGGCCTCATAGTCGGCGGCCCAGGTCCTACTAAGGAGAATTTCATCAAGGCGAAGGCGCTCAACTACCAGGTAAAGGTGCTTGGCGTCTTCGACACAGGCTACACAGATGAGACCGGCCTGCGGGAGCTGCTCGACAAGGCATCGGATTTGCTGAAGGAGCAGGAAGCGACGAAGGAGCGTAAGACGCTCGACAGATTCATGGGCGAGATAGCAAATACGGGCCTTGCCGTCTTCGGCTACGAGAAGACAAAAGCGGCGCTGGAGAGGAAGCAGGCGGGAGTGCTCATAATCAACGAGGACCTTGAGCTTCACAAGATAACATACAGGTGCGGGGTCTGTGGAAAGACACTGGAGAAGGCAGAGAAGGGCACGGAGCGCACCGCTGCGCATGACGACGGCGGCACGCTCACCATAGTGGCTGACAG
>CAZJQO010000046.1:0-3953 GCA_964548595.1 Microcaldota archaeon
GGGAAGGGGAGGCTCTCTTGAAAATGTTAGGCACGTTTCACTCAAGACAGCGAAGAACAGCGTGCATAGATTTGGCACTGACTATGTGGAGCTGGCCTTGTAATGTCTATGGTATTGTGCGGTGCGTCTCAGGTTGCAGTTGGCAGGGCTGCTTTCCGGCTATCCTGCCAGATATCTCGACCACCCGGTCGACGCTGTGCCTGAAGAAGTCTGCAGGTTTACCTGCAGTAAAAACCCTATTTATCCTGGCCTTCGCCCCCTGCTCAGCCTCACGCACCCTTGCCCTGAGCTGGAGATTAATCCCCGCAGGCGCTTGCATTCGTCAAGATCTAGAAAAGGTAGATTGCCCAGAACCTCATCATCTTCTTAATGAAGATGTTGATCGGGTTCAGGTTCCTCTTTATGTCCCTGACCATGGGCTTGTAGCGCTGCTTCTCCTCCGGCGTCAGCTTCCCCTCCTTCTCTATCACACTCTTCTTCCCTTCCACCACCTGCGTCTCTGTCTTGCTTATGACTTCCTTCTTCATCATCCCGTACCATTCGTCAAGCGAGCTGCTCCTCTTCCTTGTTATGGCTATGAAGTCGCCTGTAGTTATCTTCCTCTTCCTGCCAGTCCTGTCCTCCTCCACCGCCACTTTCAGCGCCGCCTTGTCGCAGATATCCATTATGTCAGCCTGCGAGAAGCCCATGGTGGCCCTCGCCAGCCTGCCGTAGCCTATGTGCTTGACTAGCGGCATCTTCCTCATGTTATACTTGAAGGCCGCCATCCTTGTCTTGTAGTCAGGGGCCGGGAAGTAAACAGAATCGCCGAAACGCCCAGGCCTCTTCAGCGCGGCGTCCATGTCCCACGGCTGGTTTGTGGCGCCTATCACAAATATGCCCTCAGGCCTCTCCTCAAGACCGTCGAGCTCCTGCAGGAACTGGTTCACAGCAAGCCGCATCGTGTTCTGCTGGCTCCCTTCTCCCTCCCTCTTCGACCCGAGCGCGTCTATCTCATCGGCAAAGACTATGCACGGTGCTGCCTTCCTGGCCTGCTCGAAAATGGCGTGCATGTTCTTCTCCGTGTTTCCGGACCACATGTCCACTATCTGGTTTATCTGCATCGGTATGAAGCGCGCCTTAGTCTCTCCCGCTATCGCTTTCACTATGTATGTGTTGTGAACGTAGAAGTCATTGGCCACGAAGTTGTGCGTATCATCAACGGTCAGGTCGTAGACGAACTCTGGAGCAGCCATGCTCTCTATGCTTTTTATTTCCTCGTAGACAACCCTGTCCCCGACTTTCTTCCTTATCTTGCTCCAAGAACCTTTTCTCTTTGACAGCAGCGCTGCCTTCCTGCCGAACATGCCTATCTCGTCTATGAAAATGTCTACGTCCCTGCTTCCCCCGATTAGGAGCTGGAAGCCTCCGGAATGGCCTAATATGCTGGAGAGTATTCCAAAGCGCAGCAGCAGGTGCTGGACCTGCCTGATTAAAGCCTCTGAATTGCTGCCGTAGCCTATCTCCATGCATTTCTTTGCGCCGTACCGTACCCCTGGGGATTCGCTTTCTGACATCCAACCATCCCCCGAGAAGAGCCTGTTCAGGAATAGGGCCAGGAGATGCTTCTGCAGCGAGAAGACAGCATGCGGTATTTTCTTGTCGTAAGAGCCGGTGAACGAGAGACCGCACTCATCCAGGAAAGATCGCACGGAGCTTCTCTCCACGGGCTCGTGTTCCGTCATGTATCTCCCCGCCACTTGCAGGTTTGCGACGTTGCAGTACGAAACTTCTGTATTCATGTGCAACTTTTCGTCGAACTGTGCGACGGCTGATCTGAAATCCTCCAGCAGTTCTGGATCCTTGTTTGAGAACACAGGCATTCCCTGAGCAGGGCCCTTTTCCGCCATTGAATATGCGAGCAGCTTAACCTCAGACTCCTTCATCACCAGGTTCCCGAATACGGCAACGTGCCTCGGAACCCCTATCTTCTCCCCCTGTTTCAAAGAGCCGGCTTCTCTCCATCCTTCCTTCGTGAGGAACGGGTGCTCCGGAGTGCATTCGACTTTCCTCCCCCGCTTAGTGGTTATGCGCAGCAGATTTTTTCCTTCGAGCTTCCACCAGCCGCTTACTTTTCCGACAGCCAGCTTGTGCTTCGGCGTAAGCGTAAGCACGTACGGCTCCTTGCTCTCCACCACTTCCTTTATTGGCGTTAGCTGCCCATCAGGCAGCAGCACCTCAGTGTCTCCTGAGACGCATTTGCCGCAGCCTGGCGGACCGTAGAAGATTACGCCCAGCCCGAGTTTCTTGCCGTATGCCCTGAGCAGCTCCGGCTTGTTGAGCGCGAGTATTATGTTGTCGTGTATCAGTTCCTTCTGCTCTTTCATTCCCACAACGTCGTTTAGAGTTGTGTTTGAGGTGAACAACTTCACCTGCTTTATCTGCCCCTCCTCTATCACCGTCTCTGTAGATGCTGCCTGGCTGGCCTTCGCCTTTGCAGGCGTTGCCTCCGCCTTTATCTTCTCTTCCAAGCCGTCCATTCGCGTCTTCGCCTGCGAGTAGCCCGGATTGTTCTTGAGCGACTTCATGTACCATTCCTTCGCCCCTTCGTAGTCGTGCTGGTACTCGCTTATTATTCCCATCACGTAAGGTGCGTCGGCAGCGTCAGGCTCCAGCTCCATTACCTTATTGGCGTCGTTCGTAGCTTTGTCGTACTGGCCTATCAGCGCGTATGCCAGCGCGCGGTTGAAGTAGGCGCTGGAATAATTGGCGTAGGCCTCTATGGCACGGGTGTATGCCTCTATTGCCTCGTCGAACTTGTTCTCCTCGAAGAACTTGCCTGCCTGGTCGTAGATCTCCTTCGCCTCAGGAGTGGGCACATTTACCTGCTTAGCATCTGCCTTGCCCTTTCCAGCCGCCATGCGTTTGCCTCTTGTTACTAGTATTAACTGACAGGCTTCTATATTTATCTACGATTAGCGGGAAAACCCACGCCCTTTAGTGGTGGGATGAGAGCAGGGGGCGGAAAAGGCAGAATATGACTGTATATAACGACAAAACGCATAATAATTTTCCCAGACCAATAGAAGACGTGGATGTTCAAAGAGCCTACCGATACAGGCTGTATCCTGATTCTAAACGGCAGAAGGCAAGGCTCACAATCAGGCACCAGCACCAGATACTCAAGCGCGACAATCTGCTCACCTTGCTCACCCTAAAGCCCGCAGCAGGCATGCTGCCGTAACCAGCTACATCGCCCAAGAGTCATGATTGGATGTGTGAATATTGTAAAGTTCGAACTGGCTTCAAATGTTCGTGCAAGTGCGCATACAAAACCAGAATCGCTTCTGATAATAGATTGATTTTCAAACTCTGGGGAGGTAAAGAGATTCCTTTATTCAAATATAGCACTACGATAGAATGTATGTCATGTAATCACACAATCCTTACGGCCTGAAGCGAGAAGCCACTGTAATCTATTCCATAACCTTGAAAGAGTTTGGGCATCTCTATATTGTTAATTTCTCTCCAAGAAGTTAAAGAATAAACTCATGCGGGCTTTATGCTCTTGTTCGCATCCTCAATTTCTGCTTCTAAATGTTAACACCTTGCAGTGGCCCCAGCATCACTATATAAGGCAACCATCCAGATAAGACTATATGCCCCCTTCTCTTCAACAGAACTTCATAATGCCGCAGCCAAAGCAGCAGCAGCAGCCAGCGGGCAGCGGCGTACCCCTATCCTATATCCCCCCGGCAGCAGCCTACGAAACAGCGTACAAGATCATAGACCCGGAGGTGATGTTCCACAACCGCATCAGCCGGCTGCTCTTCAACGCGCAATACGTCAAGTCGAATGCTGGCGAAGACAGCAGCCTTTAGGCGTGGGAGGATGTCACAGTTTGGTTTGCTCGCTTGCGTTTTTTTCGGCAGCGTCAAGAAGCTCGTTCAGCTCCTTGTCCACTGCGCTCACGT
>CAZJQO010000047.1:0-8982 GCA_964548595.1 Microcaldota archaeon
CGACTCAGCGGAAGCATTAAATAAAAGCTAAGCCAAACACCGATGCAGACAGTTCTGCTGCTGCAAAGGTTACTTCGTGGGGGCTAACTATCTCCTTGAACTCGTTACGAGACTCAACGGCAAGGTCATGATTAGCTCCGATGTTACGGAAGCCGACGTATCTGGAATAGACATAGAATCGTTGATAGCGCGCATAATGGAGAAGTACAGCGGAGCCGCTGGAGCTGTGCTGAACAGGCAGGAGATAAAGCAGCTTGCGGGAGAGACGGAGACTAAGAAGGAGCCTGTGCGGATTGAGGTGATAAAGGCCACCGACTTCAGGGCCGAGGCAAAGGAAATAGCCCCGATGTTCTCCGTGCGTGAGGCGGAGCATGAGCGAACCTCGTCAAGCGTAAGCGACTTCGTTGCCCATTTCCAGGACAGGTTCCGCAAGCTTAAGGGCATAATAAAAGGCTACGGCAACGGATTCGGAGGCACTCTGAACAGCATAGACAGTGTGAAGCAGTATGCGGCGGGCAGGGAGCTGGGCATAGTGGGCATCGTATACGATAGGACAACGACCAGCAAGGGCAACATCATGGTTACTCTTGAAGACGAAACAGGCAGGGTGAAAGTGCTGTTCACGCACCAGGAGAACGAAAGGGGCAATGGCTACACATTCGATTCGGCAGACAAGATAGCCAAGGACGATGTAATCGCTATTCGAGGCAAGGTATGGAACAACATGCTCATAGCGAACAGGCTGCAGTGGCCGGACATACCGGTGCACCAACCGAAGAGCAGCAACGAGGATGTTGCCATAGCGTTCCTGTCAGACATACACGTGGGCCACAAACTCTTCCTCGAGCGCCAGTTCACCAAATTCCTCGAATGGCTCAACGGGCGCATCGACAGCAGGAAGGAGCTTGCTGGCAAAATAAAGTACCTGATTCTGGGCGGCGACCTGGTAGAGGGCATAGGCGTGTACCCGGAGCAGCAGAAGGAGCTTGCGATAGAGGACATAGACAAGCAGTATGATGTGTTCTTCAACTTTCTGGAGAGTGTGCCCGATTACATAGAGGTATTCGCGCTCCCTGGAAATCACGACGGTGTGCAGCGAGCGGAGCCGCAGCCGAAGCTTGCCAACAACATCGCAAAGGGCATGGGTAACGTGCACATGGTCTCAAACCCGTGCTGGCTCACGCTGCACGGTGTCAAAGTGCTCACCTACCACGGCGCTTCGCTCGATTCCATAATAAGGAATGTACCGGGCTGCACTTACAGCAACCCGGCGGAGCCGATGAAGGAGATACTGAAGCGCAGGCATCTGTCGCCCGTGTACGGCGGCAACGTCTTCGTGCCCGGCGCTACGGATCCGCTCGTAATAGACGAGGTGCCTGACATACTGCACATGGGGCACGTGCACAAGAACGCTTACGACAACTACCACGGCACAATAATCATAAACAGCGGCACGTGGCAGGACAGAACGGGCTTCCAGGTGAAGCAGGGGCACATACCTTCTCCGGCGCTCCTGCCTGTTTATGAGACGGCGAGCATGCGTACCAGCGTGGTGGACTTCAACATTGGTGAGTGAACGGAGATAAACGACTATTTTGAGATGCTCGATAAAAGATTCGGCGAAGTGTACGATGTTGCGAGCAGAGCGAAGGCCGTAGGCCTTGATCCGAGGCCGGTGGTGGAGGTGAAGGTTGCTCCAGACATCGCCGGCAGGGTCGAAGGACTTATAGGCGTCAAGGGCCTGGCGGCTATGGTGAACAGGCTGCAGGGCGACAAGAGCAGGAGCGACCTTGCTTTCGATCTCGTAAAGGAGATATGCACCGGCAGCGATTTCAGAGATTACGAGACCATGAAGAAGATAGAACTGGCGGTAAAGGTGGGCCTGGCCATAATGACAGAAGGGGTGGTGGTGGCGCCCACGGAGGGCATACAGTACATATCGCACCTGAAGAATCCGGACAACTCCAATTACATAGCGATCTACTACGCGGGCCCTATAAGGGGCGCGGGAGGCACTTCGGCCGCACTCACTCTCGCATTCGCTGATTACGCAAGGCGCTTCTTCAACATTGGCGAGTACAGGGCAACGCCCAACGAGGTTGAGAGGTACGTGGAGGAGATAGAGACGTACCACGAGAGGGTCACGCCGCTGCCCTACAGGCCGAGCCCCGAGGAGATACGCACGATAGTCTCAGGCTGCCCGATATGCATCGAGGGCGTGCCCACCGAAGAAGTGGAGGCAAGCGTCCACATAAATCTCACTAAAACAGGCTTCGACTCAGGCAAGATTGCTGTGTCGAACAGAATACGCAGCGGAGTCGCGCTTGTTCTGAGCAACGTGGCACTGAAAGCAAGGAGCGTATCCAAGGCAATCAAGAAGGTTAATCTCGAATGGAGCTGGCTGGACAGCATAATCACTATAAGCAAGACAAAGAAGGCCGGAGACGACGCGAGCGGAGCAAAAGCCGCCTTCCTGGAGAAACTGGTCGCTGGCAGACCCATACTCTCATACCCTGGTCATTTCGGAGGCTTCAGGCTCAGGTACGGCAGGAGCAGGCTCACCGGGATAGCTGCAAAGGGCTTCAGCCCAGCGACGATGGCGATACTAAACGATTTCATAGGCATAGGCACGCAGGTGATGGTAGAGCTGCCAGGCAAGGCTTGCGTAGCGGCGCCGGTGGACACTATAGAGGGGCCGTTCGTGAAGCTGAAATCAGGACAGACCATGCGCATAAACGACACCGCCACAGCGCTCAGGCTGAGGGGCGACGTCGCAAGCATAATAGCTCTGGGCGACATACTCATAACGTACGGCGACTTCAAGAAGACCAACACGCCGCTGCAGCCGAGCAGCTACGTGGAGGAGCTTTGGGAAGCGCAAGCTGCGGCAGCGGGGCTCGCCGAGCAGGTAGACCACGATGGCATCGGCTTCGGCAAGGCCTACGAGATATCGCTTACGTACGGCATACCTGTGCATCCAAAATTCCTCTACGAGTTTCAGGGAGTCAAGCAGGATGAACTGAAGCGCGTTGCTATTGCTGTGCGCAATGCACTCGGCAACGCAACAGAAATGGATGAAATAAGCAGACTGGAACTGGAGAGCGGAGCTGATACAGGAATTTCCAGGACGCTTGAGCTGCTGATGGTTCCTGCAGAACCGAAAGAGGGCAGGATAGTGATAGAAGGCGACTATGCACGCTGCCTTGCTGCTTCGCTCGGGTTCGTAGCAGGCAAGGAGGCAAGCGTGACAAAGGAAGGCGTGCTGGAGAAGTACGAGACTGAATATGAAAACACTCTTGCACTAGTCAATACGGTTGCGCCTTTCAAGGTCATGCGAAGGTCTACATTCATAGGCGCCAGGATAGGCAGGCCCGAGAAAGCCGGAGAAAGGCTTATGGTTCCTGCGCCACACGTGCTCTTCCCGGTCGGCTTCCAGGGAGCAAGGGACAGGAGCCTGACAAGCCGATACGCGCCGAACCACCTCTCCAGACAGGGCGCCGGAGTGATTGTTGAAATAGCAAGGTACAGATGCAAGAAGTGCGGCGCAAGGCTGGACACGCCATACTGCTACAAATGCAAGAAGAGCGCTTCCATCGAATACTTCTGCAAGAAATGCGGCATAGCGCAGTTCAGCCCCGTCTGCTCGCACTGCGGCGGCGAAACATCTGCATACGACCAGAGGGAGGTTGATTTCAGCAAGCTTATGGCAGACGCAGTTGCCAGGCTGGGCTATGCCAAGGCGCCGAAGCAGGTAAAGGGGGTTAGGGGGCTGACGAACAAGAACAAGACCGCGGAGCCAGTGGAGAAGGGCATACTGCGATCCATGTTCAACGTCATGGTGTTCAAGGACGGCACCACAAGGTTCGACGCCACCGACACGCCGATGACCCACTTTTACCCGAGCGAGATAGGGGTAAGCGTGGAGAAGCTCAGGGAGCTTGGCTACGGAAAGGATTACGAGGGCAACGAGCTCACTAGCGAAGGCCAGCTGCTCGAACTCAGGCACCAGGATATAATACTCAACAAGAGGGGCGCCGAGTACCTGCTCAACGTCTCGAGATTTGTAGATGAGATGCTGCAGCGCCTCTACGGCATGCAGCCTTTTTACAACATGTCAAACGTCCAGGAGATGGTAGGCCAGCTTGTGCTAACCCTGGCTCCGCACACATCGTGCGCAGTGCTGAACAGGGTGATAGGCTTCACCGATGCGAACGTGGGCTTCGCCCATCCGTACACAATATCAGCGAGGAGGAGGAACGCGGACGGGGACGAGGATACAGTGATGCTGCTGCTTGACGTACTTGTTAACTTCTCCCGCGACTTCCTGCCTACCAGCATCGGGGGCACAATGGACGAGCCGCTGCTGCTCGTCACAAGGGTCATGCCCCAGGAAGTTGACGACGAGGTGCACGCCATGGAGGTGGAGAAACGCTTTGGCATCGACTTCTACGACAAAACGTTCGCTGGCGCCGCTCCTTCCGAGGCCAAGGTGGAGGTGGTGGAGAACAGGCTGAAGGGCGGCGACCCGTTCAACAACCTCAACTTCACTCACGTTTCGGGCGCAGGCGCCATACGCATGTCGCCGAAGAAGAGCGAGTACACGCTGCTCAAGACCATGGAGGAGAAGATTGACGAGGAATTCAGGATCATGGACATGCTCGAGTCCATAGACAAGCGCGATGCGGCCAAGAGGCTGATAAACAGCCACTTCATACGCGACCTTATGGGCAACCTGCACTCTTACTCGAAGCAGCAGTTCAGGTGCGTATCGTGCAACGCGAAGTTCAGGCGCGTGCCGCTATCTGGCAGGTGCACCCGCGACGGAGGCAAGCTGCTGCTAACAATAAGCAAGGGCAGCATAGAGAAATACATGAATACAGCCACGAAGCTTGCGGACAGGTACGGACTAGACACCTATACGAAGCAGCGCCTCAGGCTGATAAGGCAGGAGATAGACAACGTTTTTGGGAGCTACGAGATAAACGCTGAGGAGAACAGGGGGCAGTTCAACCTGGTTAACTTCATGTGATGTATGCTTCCTCAACGTAATCAAAAGCGCGCCGCAGTATCGCCTTGCGCCCGTCGAACCTTGTTTTTGCCATCGCCTCGCGGACCGGGAGCAGATAGTACCTGACGTGCTCCTCGGACAGATGGATGCGCCTCAGGTCGTTGCGACTCATCAGCGCTACAAAGTATTTCACTGTCCTCTCCACCTCCACCCGCTTTGACGTCTTCGGATCCTTACTCATCATTGTGAAGCTCTCCTCGTCTGCAAAGCCTGTATCTATGTGCAGCCTGAGCCCTATCTCCTCGCGTGTCTCCCTGCTCGCTGCTGACAGCGGGCTCTCGCCCTTCATGACCTGCCCCTTCGGCCCTATGTCTATCACTTCCTCGTCCATTCTCCTGCCGTACTTCTGCGCGTAGTAGGCGTTGTTCTGCAGCAGCATAAGCACGCGAGGCTCCTTACCCACTATGGCAAAGACTATCACTCCTGCTGAGAACGACCTGCGCCGTTCCTGCTTCCCCTTACTTTGAGGTTTCACGGATTGATTCTTCAATTATGTCAAGCCCCTTCTGCAGGTTAGCTACCGATATAGGAATAGGGGGTATCAGCCTTATGGCTGAAACGCCGGTGGGCAGCAGCAGGAGCCCCTTGGCGAAGCAGCGCCCTATTATCGCGTCCCTTTCCTTCGCTGCATACGCCTTGCTCTCCTTGTCCTTCACAAACTCCATACCCAGCATCAGCCCTATGCCCCTGACGTCGCCCACCATCTCGTATCTTTCCTTCATCTCCTGCATGCGCTTCATCGCAATCTTGCCCTTCATTTTCACCTGCGCCTGAAGGCTGCGCATGTTTCTCTTAACATACTCGAGCGACGCCCTTGCTGCTGCCACAGCCACAAGGTTGCCTCCGAAAGTGCCGGCATGCGAACCCTCAGGCACGTCGCCAAGCGAGCTCCTTGCCACTGTTGCGCCTATTGGTAACCCGCCTCCGAGCGCCTTCGCCATCGTGTATATGTCAGCAGTAACGCCGAAGTTCTCAAGCGCGAGGAACTTGCCGGTGCGCATGTACCCGGCCTGTATCTCATCGTCTACAAGCAGTATGCCGTACTTGCCAGCCATCTCCCTGAGCTGCTTGAAGAAGCTCATCGGCGGCACTATGTAGCCGCCCTCGCCCTGCACCGGCTCAAAGAATATTGCTGCAACCTCCTCTGGCGGCACCTCCTTGCCGAGTATGTTGCGCTCTATGAAGTCTATGCTCTCCTTTGCGCACTCGTCAGGCTCATCTGAGTGGAACTGGCATCTGTACGGATTGGGATACGGAGCGTGCGAGACGTTTATGAACGGGCCGAAGCTGGCGCGTTGCGTTGTCTTGGATGCCGTAAGCGCCAGCGAACCGAGCGACCTGCCGTGGAACGCGTTGTAGAAAGCAATCAGGTGGTGCCTCTTCGTGAACATTTTCGAGAGCTTTATCGCGTCCTCTACTGCTTCAGTGCCCGAATTTGAGAAGAATACCCTGCCGAAGCCGCGGGGAAACATGCTGACAAGTTCCTCTGCAAACCTTACCGGCATTTCTGCGTAGAAATCCTGGAAGGCAGGGTGCATGAGCACGTCTACCTGCTTCTTGGCGGCGTTGCGTATGCTTGCGGTGCCGTTCACTCCGAGCGTGTATATGCCGACGAAGCTGGTGAAGTCTATGTATCTTCTGCCGTCTGCGTCATAGACGATGTCCACGCTGCCTTTCTGCACCACGAAAGGCACTTTTTCCCTTGTAGTGGTGAATATTACGCGCCTGTCCCTGCTTATTATGCTCCCTGCCTTCCTCCCCATCCCTTGCCCCACGCCAAACACCTTCACGCTTTCATCTTAGCCGGCTCTACCTCCAGAACCTTTGCAAGCTGCGCCCTGTCATTGGCGTCGACCTTCTCTGAAAGGAACTCAAGGTGCCTTACGTTGCACCTCCTCTCCCTGGTCCTGAGGGTGGTCACTATGCCAACAAAATTCTTGTCCAGAACTTTCGTTATGACCGCGCGCTTGCCAGCGTCCCTGCCGAATTTCTTCACACACACTCTCCCTACTTCTACCAATGCCATCTAAACACCTTGACAGTGCACGTCGGCGAGTTCCTGTATGCTCCTCGCCGCCTGCTCTGGCGTCATATTGTTGACATCTAAAACAATATTAAATGGTTTCATGTCGATGCCGAGCTCTATGCCGTACATTGCCTTGTACACTTCGAAGTTCTTCGTGTCCCTCAGCCCCGCCACGCGCCTGGCCTCGCCTATGCTGATGTGGTCACGGTTTGCCATCCTGGCAGCGCGCGTTTCAAGCGACGCTTCGAGCCAGCACTTGGTGCCGTGCTCCGACAGCCACGGCAGGGTATAGCTTGTTACCACTATGCCTCCGTTCTTCACGAGCGCGACCATCCTTTTGTCAGCTTCCCTGTCAAGCTCTGGGTCGCGAGATCTCTCTTCGAGGAACCTGATGCCCTGGGGCGTGTCCCACCAGTCGTCCCCGTCTGCCATATAGCCCCTACCCTTGGCTATCTCCCTGAGCACGTCGCCCCCACCGTATGCCTTTACTCCGAGCATCCCGGCCAATATTCTTGCTACTGCAGTCTTGCCGCTCGCCGGCATGCCACATATTATTAGAGCCTCCACACGCGCACCGAGCAGCGTTGCAGCTGCACTAGTTAAACAACAGCCAGAATAATGGCACCCTCCCACGCCCAAAGGCCGTGGGCTTCCCCGACATTTGACAGTGCTGATCTTCGTTCTGGGGCATGTTCCTGCTTAGGCCTGTATTCCGCCTTTGTCTTCTCGAGGAGTTTGCTGCAGAGAAGCCCTGCGGTTTCTATCTGCTCGCCCGTCTCCTTCTGGCGCTTTGAATCGGGATGCAGCCTGTGCAGGTAGGCTCTTGCAATGTCCACGCCCCCTCCTGCCGCTGGAAAGTTATTATGCGTTCCGTAGTTATCCGAGGCCCTGTTCATCTTCCCTTTCGACCTCGCTCTCATCAGACCCTGAAGCGTGCGGTATTTCCAGCCCCATGCACAAGGCTAGTGGGCCGTGAGCTGCAGCACGTAGGCCTTCTGCCTCATGCCTATGTCTCCCACTCGCATCTCTCCGTTCTCTATCCTGCTCGCTAGCTTGATCACTTCTGCAGCGCAACCTGCGCAGAGTACACCTCCGAACATGCGCGAGTTGCTCCTCCTGCTCCTGCCCTTCGCACTCTTGCCTATGTTTATCCCGTTCAGCTCTGCGCCGCAGATGCCGCAGTGCGGCATAGAGTGCCGCTTGCGCTCGTAGTGCAGCACGTGCCTGCCGCTCGGCGTGACCCTGTCAAGCTTCCTGAAGCTCCTCGACCTGTGCATCGGCTTAGGCATTTGAACACCAGTGTGACATCCTCCCACGAATGAATTCGTGGGCTTCCCAAGTTGCAAACAAGTTGATTGAATATGGAAGGAAAAGATATTTATATGTGCGTTTCCAAAGGGCTTTGTAGTTTAAATACCCATAAAACTACAGGTTGAGTAATAAAACTACTTCTCAACAAATATATTATGGTAGGTTATTGGCTCGTTAATCATAATTGGGTATCGTTCAGCCAAACGAAAGAATATGGCTTTGTTGATAAAGTCCAAAATCGTTGATTAAGTCTCAAAGTTGTTGATAAAATCATTTCAGCCTTTTAGCATCGTGTTCCCATACTCTTATTACTTTCCAGCCTGCTGACCTGAGTTTTCTATTAACTGCTCTGTCTCTTTCTATGTTACGTTCTATCTTTGCTTTCCAAAAAGATACGTTGCTGGCTGGTAGGATAAAATGCTTTGGGCATCTATGCCAAAAACAGCCATCTACGAATACTGCAATCTTGTTTTTCTTCCTTGCAAAGTCAGGACTGCCGTATATCCCTTTTGGCTGATACTGAAACCCAAGAATCCCAAGTGTCTTTCTCAGCCTCATTTCAGGTTTAGTTTTGGAC
>CAZJQO010000048.1:0-17621 GCA_964548595.1 Microcaldota archaeon
ACCTACCAGTCATCCACCTCAATCTCGTCAACCTCAGTGTCATCCACCTCTGTTTCCTCCACCACCATCCCCACCACCTACCAGTCATCCACCTCAGTCTCCTCCACTTCAGTGTCATCCACCTCGGTCTCCACCACCACCACCACCATCAACTACTGCTCTTGTGGCGCATGCGTGCTCAATGGGTGCACGTGTCCTTCAAGCTGCCCAGCCGTTCAAGATACGTCTTGCGCGCAGGTTGGAGCAAAGTGTGGTGCAGCATTGGTAACTCTCTCCAGCAGCACCACTACATTAGCATCATCAACAACAACCAGTATACTCTACTGCACAAGCGGGACAGATTACGTGTACGATAGCTCGTGCCCAGAATGTTATCTTGGCGAGTGCTATGAGGAAATACCGTGCACAGGTCCGGGTCCAATAATAGTGTGTGGCTTCCAAGGTACCAGTAACTGTGCGCCATCCGGGTGCACCATTCCATAGTGATAACTGATATGCTTGACGATAAACTATGTGATATAAATGAATAAGAGTGTGTTGGCGGGGCTGATTATAGTTATAGCAGTATTGGCAATTTTGTTGGTGGCAGCGTATTTTGGCTCTGGCAGAACCGTGGCTCCCACCACTACCCTGCTTGCAAACCAGAGTGCCGTTAATTCCTCTGCGCCCTCAGTGCCAGGCTACACGCTTGTCTCTTCAACACCCCCTAGCAACGTATCGCCGTTATATCTGCGCAACGGCCTTGTCGGTGGCGAAGGCTTCATATTCAGCAACGGGACAAAGAGCCTCCTGATAAGAGTGCTTACCTATAACGACACTGCGCAGGCATCGCTGCAGTATGCTAACGTGACTGCGTATGGTGCAAGCTCGAGTTATGGTGCAGGGGCAAACCTGACCCAGCTGAACTCTCTTCCCAACTCCACCAGGGGCGTATACCTCTCCACACCTGCGCAGAAACTCTACTCTTTGTCTAGTCTGTTTGGGAACTCTGTAGTAACCGTAACCCTGAAACTGCCCCCCAACGCTAATCTGCCGCAGCAGAATGCGGTCGCTCTGCTGCTAAGCACGCTGAACGCAACATACGCCAAGCTTGGGGCAAGCCGCTGACGTTGTTGAAATGTTTATTCAACCGTGCTGTGCACTGACTACGTAGCGGTTCAAAAGCATGTAAGTAGCATATGCTTGCATGGCACGTGCAACGAAGCTCGGGCTCGCCGTGATACTTCCCACGCATAACGAGGAAAGGTATGTGGGCGAGATGCTTCGGCTCATAGGAGGGCAGGTCTCCAAGCGCTTCAGCTCCTATGCGATTGTGGTAACCGACGGCGCTTCCGTGGATGGCACCAGGAGGATAGTTGAAACGGAAGCGAAGCGCGACAGCCACATACGACTCATAGAGCACCATGTGCGGAAAAGACGGGGCTATGACGCCCGCGACGCTATGGGGAAAGTTGACGCGAGCCTTTATTTCTATGTAGACGCCGATCTTCCGTCCAGCGTAAAGTACTTCGGCAGGCTCCTTGCGGCGCAGAGAAAGGGCTGCGACGTTGTGCTCGGATCGCGTTACATAGGGTCAAGCTCGCTTCACAGGCCACCGCTCAGGCTTTTCGTCTCCAGGTCGTACAACAGGCTCCTAAACGTCTTCTTCAACGAGCGCATAACCGATCATCAGTGCGGCTTCAGACTCTTCAACGAGCGCGCTGCGAAACTGATACGCAGCGAATCAAGGGAAGAGCACTGGATGTGGGATACCGAAGTGATTCTTCTGGCGCTCCGCGAAGGCCTTAGTGTCTGCGAGGTGCCTATAGGATGGCGGGAGATCAAATCGAGCAGGACGCCGCTGCGCAGGCTGGCTGATGACATATGGCTCCACGGCACGGGCATACTGAGGCTGTTTGCAAGGTTCAGGCTCGGCAGAGACTCTTGAAGATCTCGATGCTGCTGCCCGCGCTGTCGCTGTGGTTGTACACCTCCGCGAATTCGCCAGTGTTTGCAATCGCAGTTGTGTTTGCGCTCACGCAGCTGGAGGTGCCTATCTGGTTTATGTTCTCGACTACGAAGTAGCTGATGTTGTACTCGTCCGCGAGGGAGCAGCTCGGGCTTGCGAAGAAGTTGCTTATCTCTCCGCTGACCGTGTTAGGGTCTGCGCCTGGGTTGAATATGCCCACGTTGTAGCTGTACGTGTATATGTCGAGAAGCGAGTCCCTGCCGGCTATGGTGGAGACAAAGTCGTATGTGTACGTGTAGCAGTTCGACTGGAAGATGGCGTGCGCTGGGGTGTTGTTTATGACCCACGCGCTTGCGTTGAGCTCCAGCGGGGTCGCAACGGTGTAGCTGCCGTTGAATATGAGATAATCTGCAGCGAAGCCGCTGAAGGTGGCAAGTATGAAGAGAAGCACAGCGAGCGCCTTGAAGGGCACGCCTTTCCAGCCCTTCTTCAGGGTGAAGAGCCTGTAGAGAAGGAGCATTGCTGCCAGAGAGAGGAACATCACGAAATATATAGTTGTCTTGTTGTTGTCGCCGTCGCTGGGCTGCAGCCTGTAGATGTTCACTGCGATGAAGGCGATAACAGCCGGCAGGAACGCTATCAGCGCCTTCCTGTTGAAGTATATGAGACCCATTATGCCGAGAGGCAGCATTATGCCTAGTGTTTCGAGCCAGAAGAGCGCGTGAGCGACGAATATGTTTGTCAGGCTGGGCACCGGCGGCCACCAGTAGCCCTGCTGCAGTATCGAGCCCATGAAGTTTGGCCTCAGGTACTGGGAGTGCATGTAGAGCAGTAGCGGCGCAGCGACCACTACCGCAACAAAGCAGTAGACCGCCCAAGGCTTCAGCCTGTCCTGCAGCGAGCTGCGCTGTTCGTTTGTGCCGCGCTTCCTGGCAATCCAGTAGATGAAGAGCAGAAGCGAGAAGAGGAAGACGAATATGAGCGAGAAGGGATGAATGAGGGGCATGAGCCCGGCCATGAGGCCCAGGAACGCCATGGCCCCAACCTGCCTGGTGCTCGGCTTGCCCTCTATCCTCCTGCCCTCAAGGAAGAGCACGTAGAGCGTCGACAGTATCACGAGCGCGTATGGGAATCCGAGCAGGTAGTCGTGCTGTATTATGAAGTTGCTGACGAACGGATCGGAGAAGTTGAAGAAAGGAGATGTGATGAGGTTGAACCAGTTCTGGTCTAGGTTCGTTATGCCCTGCACCGTCAGGCCGTAGATCGGTATGTGAAGGTAGCCTATGATCAGAAAGTTGAAGCCGAGGCTGAAGAAGAGGAACATGAATATTGACGCGGCAGAAACCTTGTAGTTCTTGCCTATCAGCGTGAGGAAGAGTATCAGCATCACTGTGAATGAGAACCAGAGCGCGTAGTCGCTTGCGTTGAACGCCGCTGCTATCCCGAAGCCGTTGTAGAGGAGCATAGCGGAATAGAAGTCGGATATGAAGGGGAAGACGTTGGTTGCGTTGTATGAGTAGAGGTACATGGGCGGGAATCCCGAATAGATGAGCGAATTGCCAACGCCGAGGTGGAACAGGAGGTCGCCTCCGTAGTTGAAGCTTGCCATGAGACTGCCAGCGCTTGTTGTTATGCCGTGCGACTGCAGGAATATCAGGAATGCGGCTATCAGTATTATCGCTATGTAGAGGCCCCTGTTGCTGTCGCCCTCCGCTGCTATTCCGGAAAGGCTGAAAATCTTCCAGTTGTTTTTGCGCCTCAGCATGATGTACGAGAGAACCAGCTCGATCGCTATCGCTATGAGCATAAGCCAACCGGAGAAGACGGTGGTCACCGCCTCCAGCGCCAGCACAATATAGGTTGCGAACGCGAAGCCCACGGGTATGCCAGCAGCGTACCTGAATAACTTTAGGCCTAGCAAATCGCCAATGAAGCACTCCACGGCCGCGATGCCGAAGAGCATGCTTACTATGTAGAAAGCTACCCCCAGCACGATGGATTGCAGCATCAGGCCTACACCCTACGCAGTAGCTTGGAAATAAATGCATTTAAAACGTTGCAAGCCCTGCTTAGTAAAAAATTCCAGGTTTGTGGGCCGTTTCTTGGCGCCGCGCCACCGAAAACTTTAAATATATTGCCCTACCCAAAAACTATTGCTTGTTTTAGGAAGGTTTAAAAATCTACTCGATATTTTTGCGATTAAAGTAAATCGGTGAGAAGCTTGGTAAAGATAAAGAAAAAGAACGTGGTTAAGGCTAAATCCGGGCATGCGCGAACGCGCGCAAGCCCAAAAGGGAACTTGCACATAGTCCAGTCCAGGGCCAGCAATACTGAGAGCATAATGGCTGGTCAGTCTGCTCCTCAACACCGCTATCCCGCGCCTGAGGTAGCGCCTGCTGTGGTTCACGGCGAGGGCGGCCCGAAGATAGCCGAAGGCGTAAGGCGTTGCCCCAGCTGCAGGAGCACAGACGTGATATTCGACAGCGAGAGGGGCGAGTATGTTTGCAACAACTGCGGCCTTGTGATTGAGGAGAACGTTACCGACGTAGGCCCGGAGTGGCGGGCTTTCGACGCAGACCAGAGGAACGCCAGGGCAAGGACCGGGGCACCAATAAAGTACATCAAGCCTAACAAGGGCCTCGTTACCGAAATAGACATGTACAACAAGGACATCAGGGGGGCGAAGCTGCCGAGCAAGAGGCAGGCGCAGCTCTACCGAATAAGGAAGTGGCACAAGCGGGCCAGCATAGCGAGCTCTAGTGAGAGAAACTATCTGGTGGCTCTTCCAGAGCTCAACAGGGTTGCAAGCTATCTTGGCTTGCCCGAGAACGTAAGGGAGAGCGCGGCGCTGCTCTACAGGCAGTGCGTCAAGAACAACCTGATCAGGGGCAGGCCCATAGAGACCGTGGTCAACGCCGCCCTTTATGCAACGTGCAGGCAGGCCGGCATGCCAAGGACCCTTGATGAGATATCGCAGATTTCAGGGGTGCCCAAGAAGGAGATAGGAAGGACGTACAGGGTCATAGCCCACGAGCTTAACCTGCACATACCTCTTACCGATCCGGTGAGTTACGTGCCAAGATACGTTGCAGCGCTCAAGCTGAGCGGCGAGGCGCAGGAGAAGGCTGTGCAGCTGCTCAAGCAGGCGATGAAGAAGGGCCTCGTGAGTGGCAGGAGCCCCACGGGCGTATCAGCAGCCGCTGTCTACATAGCGAGCGCGCTGGTTGGCGAGCGCAGGACCCAGAAGGAGGTGGCGGAAGTGGCAGGGGTCACCGAGGTAACGATCAGGAACAGGTACAGGGAGCTGAAGAAGGAGCTCAACATAGACGTCAACCTCTGAGCGGTGCTTGCATTGAAAGGCGTCTTTGCCGCTGCCGTCCTCATGCTTCTGCTCCTGGGCAGCGTGATGGCTGCTCAGGTATTCACAGCGAGCATGGCGTCTGCGAACCTGACGCTTCAGCAGGCGGAGAGTACTGTGGCGCAGGTGAATGAAAGCGGCTACCTCATCTTCTACCCTAACCTTACCACTGCATACGCCGACCTCTCAAGGGCCCAAAAACTTTACAACACGTCGCCGCAGAGCTCCCTGTACTGGTCGCAGCAGTCCATAGCGGCTGCAAATGCGCAGTACCAGCGCATAAGCGCGTACAGGTACTATTCGGCGATAGCGATGGGAGCGCTCACGCTCTTCTTCGTCTTCCTGTTGCTGAGGCTCTTCACCCCCGCGAAGAGGACGCGGGCCGGAGCCAAACGGGCGTAGCTAATACCCGTGTGCGTGCCTATCAGGAACTGGAAAAACAGCGCCCTGGGAGTGGGAGCGTGCCACAGTTTGAATCGGGCTACTTTTTTGCTTTGGAGAGCCTGCCGGCTATGCGAAAGGCAGCGCTTGAGAGTTCGGCTCTTACATAGCTTTCGTCCTTTATCGTGCTCACCGCCTTTATTTCCACGCCGTAATTCGAGAGCTCTATGTCTGTTATGGATATCCTTGGGCCCTGCCTTATCCCGCCCTTCAGCTTCTTGTGCCTAGCTATGTCGAGCATCATCGCTCTCTTGAACTCCCCGAACTCGGCGTGCAGCGGCAGCTCCACCCTCAGGCTTATCTCTATCGTCTCAGACAACGAGTAGTTGATTATGCTGGCCTGGTTCATTATGCCGTTCGGCACGAAGAGCGAGGTGCCGCTGTCGAGCCTGAGCTTGGTGTACATGAGTCCCATCTCCTCTATCACTCCGGAATAGCCCGGAAGTATGGTGCCGTGCGCGAAAGAAGGAGGCAGCATGCCGTACTGCCACGTAGAGAAGGTGATGCGGTCCCCGTTCGCGAAGGGCTTGGCCGCCATCATCGACACTCCGGAAAAAAGGTTCCCGAGTGTTGGTTGTGCTGCGAAACCGATCACTACACCCAGGAATCCGGCTCCTATAAGCAGGCCGGTGATGTTTATCTGAAAATTGGCAAGTATTATCAGTGCAATTATTATGTATCCTATGAGGCTGACCATCTTTGCGAGCGGCTTCTCATCCATTCTTGGTTTGCCCCTTCCGTACTCGATTATCGAGTGGGAGAGGAGCCAGACGGCGGTATAACCAAAGATTACTGTGATTATAGCCTGGACAGGTTGCGCATATTCCGCGCCGTTTATGCCAAAATGGCTTAGCATGCCAGCAGCGGAAAGGCCAAGCGCTGAGCCAGCAGCAACCGCTATCATGAAGTAGAGAATATAGAGATAGTGCAATTTCAACTTGCCACCCACGCGCCGCAGTGGCGCCCTATCGCATATTGAAATGACAAGAAATAAAAGTGTTGCATAGCGTGTCAGATGGTGAAGGGCGAACAGGCGCACAAAGAGGCCGAGGGGAAGAAGCAGCTAGTTTATCTTGTAGACGGCGCTGCCCTCAGTGACGGGAACGCTGACCTTTATACCCACATCGTCCCCCGATGCCGCAGAGCCCACATCTTTCCTGTTTATCTGCATGCTGCCTACGCGCTGCCTGAGCGTGTACTCGCCGTTCTCTATCTCCACAATGTCACCGACGTTGAGCGTGTCGCTAAGCTTTATTGCTGCTACGCTTATGCTCTCGAAGAAATGCTCCACCACGCCTACCGGAGTGTGCATTGCAGTCTTGCTGTCAACGTCCCTTGCAACTCGCCTGCGCTCCATGGCGTCCAGCGCCTCCATGGCGCTGTCAAGGTCCTGCTTCCTCTCCTTTCTCAAGCAA
Organism: Microcaldota archaeon; assembly: GCA_964548595.1. Taxonomy (GTDB): domain Archaea; phylum Micrarchaeota; class Micrarchaeia; order Micrarchaeales; family CABMGC01; genus JAJYVH01. Next base: position 7,163 of record CAZJQO010000048.1, read on the forward strand.
CCACCATATTACATGAGCGCTAACGGTTAAATAGTCGCACGTGCGCCAGTCCCGCTGCCCTCTGCTTTCTTTGCCCCGGCAGGCACAAACATCAGCGATACCGAGTTGACGCAGTGCCTCACGTTCTTCCCGGTAAGCATCTCCCCGACAAACACATGGCCTAGGTGCGCGCCGCAGCGTGTGCATTCTATTTCGGTGCGCATCCCGTCACTGTCCGGTACGCGCTTCACTGCTCCCTTTATCTCATCGTCGAAGCTGGGCCAGCCGCAGTGTGCGTCGAACTTGTCCTCCGAACTGTAGAGCGGCGCTCCGCACCTCTTGCAAACATACGTGCCTGGCCTGAAGTTGCTGTCGTACTTGCCGCTGAACGGCGCCTCCGTGCCCTTGTGCACGATTACATCTTCCTCCTGCTTGGTCAGCTTCCTGAGCTTGGGCTTCCCCTCCACCTTACCACAGTACCGCCTTCCGCCTGAAAAATATTTAACTCTTCGGAGCGGGAAATCCCACGTGCCTCGGCGGTGGGATGAAAGCGAAGGCGAAAAAGGCAGATGAACGTGGTTGCATATAACGACGAAAGAAATATGAGCCTACAATTAGAAGGAAGCACGATGAGCAGGGTATACAAGTTCACGCACCAGGCAAGGATTATGTTGGAATTTCTTAAAAGATGCAAGATACAGAGAAAGATCCGCGCAGGCCCGAAGGCATTAGCCCCAAGATAATGGAATCAGAAGCATTTGCAACATATTGCACGCCCTTTCCATGCTTCTGCAACTAAAATGCGTTCTTTCAAAGGCTTGTGTTCCGCATTTATGGAAAATGGGGCCTGTGGGTCACGCAACCCGCATTAAGCACCAAAATAGGCCGGAAGAAAACGCTTTTCCTCGTGCGCATATTCTTCTGCTATAACTATGGAAATAGCGCTTTGTATATCATTTGTATGGGCTTTTGCATCCGACCAGTAGATGCGTCCCCTGCAAACTCTCGACGACAAAATTTGCGCAAGGTTGAGCTATAAGCAACGATTCTAATCCGCGCGTAAAGAATTATGTGCGGTTAGTTATGGCGCTGAGGCGCAACGTAGCGCAAAATGCGCTTTTACCTAAAACCAGTTAGAAATACTAAGACTATATTAGTATTTACTATTACTTACTATTACACTACTCTGCGCCTGAATAGTTGTTTATGCCCCTCCTCGGCTGCCTCGCCAGCTACCATGCCCTCTTTTGTTATACTGAAATGGACTGGCTCGCTGTTATGCGCGCCATAGGGCATTTTAACAACGCTGAATTTTCTACCATCACCCTCTTCTGCTTCAAGCAGCATCACTCCGTCAACCTTGTATTCCTCATAGCCGAAGAAGCTGAGCTTACCTTTCGTTACGCCGCTTGTAACCATCATATAAGTCTGTGGAATTGCAAGCGCCCTGAAAAACTCGCCCATGAAATCATAATCATCTACAATCAGAGGGGTTATTGGGTCTATTGCAAGCCTCTTGATGTTTGATTCGGCAGCAATCTTCTTTATCATCGAAGTCAGTTTTGACACGTACTCTTTGCCCGTCTCTGCATCTTCTTTCACCCTGTTCTTCATTTCCCAGATTCCATTTTGCAGCTCTATCACTTCTATGGTGCCCTCCCTATAGTGTTTCTCGAAACCGAACGAGAATGTTTTGGCGTTTGCAATGTACTCCTCGCCTCTTTCACTGGTCAATATTATGGCTCCCCTTTCTCCGTCCCTTGCCCCCTGGACAAGAAACTGGGTGCACGCTGTGGTCTTGCCTGTGCCTGCAGAACCGGATATCATGTAGATGTTTCCACGCCTAAAGCTCCCTCCGATGGCGTCGTCGAATTCATTGACCCCGAATATCGCTGGCTGCGGCTCTGCATTTTTTGATCCCTCACCGCCTTCCATTCCAGCCCTTGCCATGATGCATCGCCCATGGCATATATAGGTTTGGCTGTATTTAAGCATTGTCTAGAAAAATTAGATTCCGTCCAGGCCTGCATTTTAAAGCAGCATGCTAATTGCCGGCGCGCTTTTGCCAACCGTTACCTTCCCCTGCTATTGCGCCTTGCGCCCTTGCTTGGCGCTTATAAGATTGCAAGCGGGAAACCCACGATTTCAATCGCGGGATGAAAGCGAGCCGATGAATAGGCCGCCTCCTTTCCCATCGGAGGCGTATTGGCATCAATCTTTGTTAGCACGCTTGCGCGCCGCCACCCGGACAGCGAGGGCTGCTGCATTTAATATACTTTATCCCTAAATTGCATTGATACGATGATAGATGCGATAGTGACCTCTCTTGACAGGGAGAAGCTGCTAGTGACTCCGAACAGCGACGTGGACTTGAATTCGCTTGTGGGCAAGAGGGTCAGGTACAGGGATAATAGCGACAGGATCTGGACCGGCAGGGTTGCAGGAGTTGAGGAGACTTACGTGCTTGTCGCTTTCGACAAGTTCCCGACCGGCCTTGGGCAGGGGCAGATACTCCAGATACTGGAAGAGGGGGAATCTGAAGAGGCAGAGTGACCGGCGTTGGTTCTCATGAAGCTGCCCAGCATTTTCAGGCGAAGGAACAAGGACAGGATAGATGCTGGCGGCTTCAAGGTCGTGGACCGCGGCGACGAGAAGGTGCTTGTATACAACGGCATAACGTACTCGAAGATAAAGAAGAACAGCGTGTACACGCGCGAGTACTGGGACTTCTTCATACCTGCAGCATATGCCTTCGACAAGCCAAGGGTGCTTCTCATAGGAGTGGGCGGGGGCACGGTAGCATACCAACTGATGTCGCTCCGCAAGGATGACATGGAGCTGGATGCGATAGACCTCAGCCCGAGGGCGATAGAGATAGCGAAGGGCTTCGCGCTGCCGGAGGGCGTCAACACAATGGTTGGCGATGGCGCAGAGTATGTCGCGGGCACAAACAAGAGGTATGATGTGATAATTGTAGACGCATACATAGCCTCTTCCATACCCGCCCAGTTCACGAGCCAGGGCTTCATAGGAAATGCATACAAAGTGCTAAGCGACGACGGCGTGCTCGCGGTAAACTATGCGGTGGGCATGATGGGTATATTCCGCATGCACGATTTCGTTGCAGCGCTCAAGCTGAGCGGCTTTACAGTGTTCAGCGTCTCCACCGCTTTCTTCGAGGGCAACACAATACTGCTCTGCTCTAAGGCGCCAGACCCTAGCAAGCTGCTGGAGCGCATAAAGCAGCGCATGCCGGTCGCTGAAGAGAACAGGTTCCTGATAAGAAGCTATGAATCGATGAAGCAGCTCTAGGCGCTGCCCTCTTCCCGCTTTCCCGTGTTCCGGCGCAGAATGGTGGAGAGCCTGCTGAATGCTGAGTATGCCTTGATGGCTGGCTTCGCAAACGCCGCAAGCGGCAGAGCGCCGCTCCCTATAAAAAAGAATCTATGGAGCTCACCTCCCTCTGCGAAAGGCTCCAGCCGCTCGAGCCCGCAAGTTCGAGCACGTGCTCCTTGCTGCTCGCCTTCGGTATCGGTATGGCGCCCTTCAACATCAGCCAGTTCAGCGCAACCTGCGTCGCAGTCTTTTTGTGTGCGGCTCCGATCTCCGCAAGAAACTGGCGCAGCTTCGTGCTGCTCTTTGCGAATAGCCTGCCCCTCGCAAGCGGGCTGTACGCTATCAGGCTTATGCGCTCCTTCCTGCAGTACGGCAGCAGCTCCTTTTCCACGTCCCTGACGAACAGGCTGTACTCCACCTGATCAGACACTATCTCGTTTGACTTCATCGCCTCCTGCGCCTCTTTCAGCTCACCGAGAGAGAAGTTGCTTACTCCTATATGCCTTATCTTGCCGTCGTGCACCAGCTTCTCCATGGCGCGCATCGTCTCCTCTATAGGTATGCCTGAATTCGGCCAGTGGAGCTGGTACAGGTCTATGCTCCTTGTTCCCAACCTCTTCAGGCTCGCGTCGCAGGCCTTTATCACCTGCTCGTACCTGAAATGGGTTGGCGTGACCTTTGTAGCGATGAAAAAGCCATCCTGCCCTGCTATCACCCTGCCGACGAGCTCCTCTGTGCCGTACATCTCGGCTGTGTCTATGAAGTTTATGCCAGCCTGCATGCCTGCGCGCAGCGCCCTTATCTCCTGCTTCTCGTCCCTGCCAAGCTTCCACGTACCCAGGCCCACCCTGCTTACCTTCTCTCCTGTTTTCCCAAGCTCTACGTACTGCATAGCACCCACGCAAATTATTTGCAGGCAAGGAATATATTGATTGAAGAAAGACTGTTGGAGCGAACTAAACATATTATAATGCATTACCCAATTTAAAGCACGCTGCCCGGTGCTTCCTTGCGATACTCAGATACCACAGTCGTGCTTCCGGTAAAGGACGAGCCTGCGGCGGGCAGTGTAGCCCAAGAGATACTCGAGAAGCTGCCTGGTGCAAGGCTCATAGTGATATACAAAGGATCGAACGGATCGCTCTCCAAGCTCCTCGGGCGTAGCAACGTTCTGATGCTGAAACAGAGGGGCAACGGCAAGGGGGCTGCCGTGCGTGAGGCTCTGCTCCACGTCAATACAAGCATCTTCTGTCTCATAGATGGAGACGCCACTTACAGGGTGACCGACCTCAGGCGCGTGATAGCGCTCGTGCGTGCCGGTGCTGACATGGCGCTGGGCAACAGGTTCGGTGCCATAAGCGACGATGCAATGCCGGCGTATGTGCAGCTGGGCAACAGTGTGCTTACAGGCACGCTCAACCTGCTCTACGGAGCCAAACTGCACGATTCGCAGAGCGGTCTCAGGGCCGCGCGGCTGCGTGCAATTTCCAAGCTGCACCTCGCCGAGACAGGCTTCGGGATAGAGAGCGAGATGGACGCAAAAGCCAGCAGGGCCGGATTGGTTGTGAGGGAAACGCCCATCGGATACGGTACGCGGGTCGGGAATTCGAAGCAGATGAAGCTGCTTGACGGCGTGAAGCTGCTCCTGCTCAGCTTCAAGTTCCTTGGCTAGGTATCTTGCCTCCGCCTCCCAGTTCGTAGAGCGAGAGTATGAACAGGCCTATCGTTGCCAGGTGCACAACGGTGCAGTAGACGCAGATGCTGCCCAGCAGGTATTCGGCGTGAACCAGGTAGATCACGAAGCCGATGCCAAGTGTTGTTACTGCCAGCAACGCTCCCCTCTGTTTCAGGAAGGCGAGCGCAAGCACCAGCGCGAAGAACAGTATGCCGTAGTAGGCGTTTGGTATTCCAAAGATAGTGGAATAGACGCTGGTTAGCACCTTGTCGCAGTTCAGCACTCCGTTGTTCGGGCATGCGACATTCGTGTAGAGCGAGAGGTATATGGAAACGAGCAGGCCGATTGCGGCCAGGGCGTACCTGGTATAGACGAGCCGCTTGCCCAGCTGCCTGTACTGCATCAGCTCAGCTCTGATTCGATGTTCTTGACGTAAGTCTCGCCGCAGACGCTTGCCGGCGTGTTGTTAGTTATCATGCAGATCTGCGCTGTAAGCACGTCGGCTGTGCCCACGACAACCTCTGACTGCACACCGCTGGTGTTGTCCAGCTGGCCTGCTATCTGGCTCCAGTTCATGCTGTCAAGTACTGTGGGATCGGAGTAGCTCGCGCCCTGCTGTATGCCCCTGTTTGCGAAGTCTATGAACGGTATGCCTCCGCTGGTGTCGTACTTGTTCGCGAGTGCGCTCTCGTTGGCCGTAGGCACCTGGAGCACCCGGTAGTAGTTGGTGCTCGCGTTTATCTTGTTCGTGTACTCCTCGATGGCCACAAAGGAGACGTAACTGCTCGAATAGCTGGCATTGGAGAAGGTAAACGTGGGCGTGTTAGCGTAAGAGTCTACGGCGCTGCTTGTCATGTACTGCAGGCCTGTGAAGTTGCCGAACCTCATGAGGGCTATTATCAGGCCCCAGCGCTCCAGCGCGCAGTACGGGCAATAGTCCGCGCCTATGTAAAGTATCTCAGGCTTGCCGTTGAGAGAAAGCGTGGTGCCGTTGACCTGCTGCGGCAATTCCTTTGTAAGTACCAGACCCTGGCCAACTGCGTTGCTGACAGAAGCGGCAACGTGCAGCAGCGAAAGCACAGAGGCAGCGGCAGGCTGGTTGTCGTAAGCAGCAAGCGCGCTGCCAGAGCTGTTCGGCGTGCCGCTGAAGAAAAGCGCTGCCGCCACTATTACTATCACCACCACTATCGCTGCATACACATATTTCCTGTCCAAGGTAATCAGGTATGCTTTGACTGCAAAATATTTAACTCCTGCGGGCTTGCCACGGTTTACAGCTCATGGAATATTTCCATCATGCTTACTGCTATTATATTTGCCGCAGCCCTCTGCGCCGCAGTGCCGGCCCTGCCCCTTCTGCCAGATGCATAGTTCTCCAGCCTCTTTACTATGCCGCCCCTCTCAGAGGGTTCCTCGAAGGCGAGCTCCTGCAGGAGTGATATGCAGTCTATGCTTGAGCCGCGCATGCCGTAGTGCACTTGACTTTCAATAATGCGCTGCCCTGCGCTACTGAGTGTCGCCATTTTCCCCACCACTACACCCTAATCTGTGTTTTGCCTTTTCTTATATTTAAACATACTGTTGAAATACTGCAGGGCTATGGAATCTTTCTAGAGAAAAGGCTCGACTGGCCCCTGGCCCGGACGGCAAGGGCCGTGTTTATACCCTGTATCAGGTAGAGCATCTTCCTCTCCCTTGCAACGGCCACGTGCAGGTACACCTCGTCCTTCGTGCCCTGCGCCACCATCACGTACACCTCGCCGGCCCTGAACCTGGCGGTCCTGCCCTTGCGCTGTATATTCCTTATCTCGCTGGGAATGGGCTCGTAGAAGAGCACCAGATCTACGCTGGGTATGTCAAGACCCTCTTCACCTATAGAGCTGGCCACCAGCACGTTGAAGGCGCGCTTCCTGAACTCTTCTATTGTCTGCTTCTGCTTATCCTGTGTTATGCCTTCTTTCTTGCCCACGAATGGCATTGCGCTGATTCCAGCTTTCTCCAGCTTCTCCGCCAGCATCTTCACGGTAGACCTGTACTGCGCGAAGAGTATTGCGCTGGTGCCTTTGTGGCGCTCAAGGATGTCTATCGCCTGCCTCACCTTCTCGTGCTCCTCGCCTTTCGCAATCGCCTCCTTGGCAACGCGCACAGCCTGCCTCACATTCTGGTTGGCCAACAGACTGGTAACGGCCCTGCTCTTCTTCTCTCTGGCCTCGAGCGAGTCCATGTAGGATATGAATGGATAGAGGCCCTCGGTCTGCAGCAGGTCGTAGGCATGCGATATGTTGAGCAGCTTTATGTAGCTGAAGAAAGCGCCGAACCTGAAGCCCTGCGCGTCTATGCGCTTTATCTCGTCGCCAGTCCGCAGGAGCATGCCCCTCGGTATGCGGTCAAAGTCCCTAGCGCGCAGCAGTCCCATCCTGCCCAGGCTCGCAAGGCTCTCGTCTCCCACCGGCTTCAGCAGGCCGGAGATGCGCTTCACCGTCTCACTCTGCGGAACCCTGACTATGCGCAGATAGCTGGGCATCACGTACTTCTCCACATCAGGATCGGACGATATTCTTGCCTCTATGTGAACTATGTTCAGCGTGTCAACCAGAGCGTTTATCCTCTCCCTCTTGCTGCCCGGAGAGGCGGTCAGGCCCACAACGAGCGAGCTCCTGACCGATACCTCGTTGGCTATGTATGTGTATGCGTACTTGCCTACCGCCCTGTGGCACTCGTCAAACACAGCAGCACCGAAGTCCGATAGTGTGAAGTTGCCCGATTTGAGGTCGTTTGCGATCGTCTGCGGCGTGGCTATTATCAGCTTTGCATTCTGTTCGGCTTCGCGCCTCTTCTTCTTGCCGACTGAGCCTAGAAGCAGCGCAATCTCGCTCTCCTGCACTTTCAGCAGCTTTGCAGCGCTGGCATAGTGCTGCTCCGAGAGCGGCCGCGTTGGTGCAAGCAGCAATGCGCGTTTACCCTGTGACAGCGCGTGCGCCACTATGGCGATGCCTATCAGCGTCTTGCCCAGGCCTGTAGGCAGCACCACAAGCGTGCTGCCGTGCTTCAGTATAGATTCTATTATGTTGAACTGGTACTCGCGGAACTCAACGCCATCGAGGTTCAGCATCTCCGCTAGAGACCCCAGCCCGCTCCAGCGTTCATCTACCTGCATCACAACGATAGACTATGGAATTGATTTATATTAACTCTTCTAAGCGGGAAGTCCCACACGCTACAGCAGCGGGACAAGAGCGAGGACGGAAAGGGAAGATGAGCATGATTTCATATAACGACGACGAAAAAGATAAAAATCTTCATGTTGATAGGAGTATCAACCACAAACCCGATAGGCACCATGAAACCTCGCATAAACGAATGTCTGCGTATGTCAATGAACGTAAAGCCGAATTGGCCGAGCGCAGATGTGGAATAGGGAGGGGCACTCCCGAATGCAAGCCTGTCCGAGAATCCATCGGGTATTCTTTGAAGCAGGAAGCCCGCACCCTTCAGGGGTGGGAGCGTGTCACTTGCACACAATGGCTAATGCGTGCCGCAGTAGCTCAACCCGGGAGAGCGATCGCCTGAAGAGCGGTTTGTTGCTGGTTCAAATCCGGCCTGCGGCAATCATCCTTGTTCAAATCCGACTTTTGCATAATAATAAACCTCATCATATATTTTGAAAATATCTGCACTGTTGAATGGATAATACTGGCATAATCCCTCCCTCAAACTCATACAGACTCAGTTCCTACGCCTTCATCGCGCCATAGGTCTTCAACATATCATACGCCCAGAATTTCTGAACCGCCTCTGCACACATAGAATCATCGTTCCTTGAACGCAGATCTTCACCGAATTCTCTCTTTACCCCTGAATTCTCTCCTTCTACCGCAAGTCTGTCGCCGTACTCTCTCGCCGTTCTCCACTTCTTGTATCCCCACTTCCTGAACTTCCGAATCTCGTGTCTTCTCCAGTTGCATCTCGTACTCCATATCTTGGCGTTTGAACGTGGCGGTATAGCACACCGCGTCTTGTGTTTCCGCCAAAACTCAAAAGTGTCGTTCGTGTCATATTTGCCGTCGCCGTTGAATTTATCAATCTCATATCCCCTCCCGATAAGTTCCTTCCCGTGTTTTATCGCGACTTGCGGTTCCGATGGCCCCTTGCCCTCCACGTGGGCCTCCACTCTCAACAGTTTTTGTGCCTTACATCGACGGTTATGATAACCACGATATATCTGTCCCTGCCTTTGCGCCCGTATTTCAATTCGAGATACCTGCCACTGTTCTTCGCCCTCGCGCCCGTGCCATCGGTTGCAAGATTCAGTTCCTTATACGACGGCAGGCTGATTTCAGGAACGAAATCGTGTATCCTGTGCCATGCGGTCGAATAATCCGCAGACCCCGGAATGATCTTTTGCTTCTCCAAAGCCCGTGCAACACCCTCGAGGCCACGGTAATCCATCCACTGGTGCCAGACCGACAGATACTGCATGAACGAATCAGGGTACCTGTACTGGCCACCTCGTTTCCCGTCGTTCATCTCCTTCAGTTCTGCATCACAACTCTCTGCGAAACTGAAGTCGAGGTAGAACGTCCCTCTAACAACGAGCTCCTCGTTGTACTTCCTCCAGTCCCTCCTATCTTTATACCTTCTTTTCCCATACTTGTTCGGTCGCCTGGTCATTTGGTCGCCTCAATAACGGTCAAATGACGGGCACCAATAAATAGGTTACAGGCGTAGAGGATTAGGATTCATTCAACACAACAACCTATTGTACCCTTTTAGAAATCAATATAGTAGCGGTGGGGGGATGCCACCTTTACGCTCTTATCGTGCAGCGGTTCGTATAGCATTTGCCCAATCTTCGCGTTGGAGGCTCTAGTCCATGTCTCGTTTACGTGTAGAAGTTCCGCAGCATCGGCCTTGGGCTTTCCATTGGATATGTAGGTATCATTCACATGGTATGTGGCCACAGTTATTATTGTAGACGGAGTGAATTCGCCATTCTTTGGATTGTACGACAGAACTTTATCCCACAGTACAGCCAGCTGGCGCGCAGCTATTGGGTATAGAAGCGTAGCAGCCAACCCCTTCCACACCAGTAGAGCAAGAGTAAGGACTAAAGCACAGGCCAAGGTGGCCACAGTCATAGGCGCAGCCAGTGGCTGATCCCTCATAGCCTCCACTAGTACAGTATAATATTGTTGTGGTGCTGCTAATGGAGGTAGAGGAAATAGACACGCTGGTGGAGGATACGGCGGCGCACTTTGCTTCTGGGCTAGTACAACTGTCGGTAATCAGAGAGGTTCCTGAAGGGCACGTGCACCTATCATATGTGCTGGAGGTCATGCACGTATTGGTTGCGCAGTAGTTTACGGTTGTGGTGGTGGATAGGGATGTTGATGATATTGAGGTTGAGGAGATGGAGGTTGATGATATTGAGGTTGAGGAGATGGAGGTTGATGATATTGAGGTTGAGGA
>CAZJQO010000049.1:0-2764 GCA_964548595.1 Microcaldota archaeon
ATTTCATGGTTAGTGACGTTCCGCTCCAACAGGGATTTCAATGCGACGTTCCTGCTCGCATTTCTGTCGGAATTGAGTTCAATTCCGCATTCCTTGCACCTGAACAGGGCATAGTTTCCAGAGCTGTGTCCGCTCCCCGCAACAGCACCGCAGTGCGAGCAGTATTTGGACGTATGCCACGGGTCCACGATGTTCAGCGCAATGTTGTTGTCAAAACAGCGGGAAGAGAGAATCTGCCTGAACTTGAAGAAGGGGATTCTCATCACTGTCTTGTTGAATCTCTTTCCCCTGCCCCTGAACCTCCTGAGGTTCTCTATTGCAATATCAGCGTCGAACCGCAGGGCAAGGTTCATTATCTCCTTGACGACCTGTCCGAGGTTCGTCTCTACGAAATCACGTTCACTGGTTCTCAGCCTCTTGAGGAGGGCATCGGAACCGTAGGATTGCAGTTTGGCACGCCTCTCCATTATATTCTTTCGCCTTGCGTAGATGTGCCTGCCGAAATATGTCTGATACAGAACCTCACCTTTGGAAGACAGGACAGAGACGGCAAAGTGTTTTGCGTTTATGTCGATGCCAAGAACATTCTTCCTCTGCGGAAGGGGCGCATCCTCTTTGGACAGGTAGGCAACAATCTGCAGGTCGGAGGTCAGCCCATAGGTCTTGCAAGCCCAGCCACTGGCGAGGAGGCCGTTATATCTCTGCCAGTTCCTGTTCTGCACGATGGGAACTGCAACCCTCTTTCCTGGATACAGCCCAAGTTCCACGAAGTCAAAAGAATTGGTGGAGAAGGTCTTGCAGTTTCTTGGAACATTGAATTGCACAGTCAGTCGCCTTGCTTTTCCCTTGCTCTTCCAGACCTTCCTTTCGAGGTCGCAGACAACCTGAACGTTGAACTTGGTATTCTGTTTTGCAACCGCATAGACTTTCCTGTGGAAATCACTGAATGTCATGCAATGGTTTCTTTCGTCAAAAAGCCGATTGAATTCAGAAATTGCATTTCTGTTGAACTCGGCGAGCACGGTCTCCTTTCTCCCCGTCGGTTCGGTCTGCAAAAGAATTGCACGTTTCACGCCACCAACCGAAATTATAGGGCAGAGAAGGTTTATGCAGCTATGCTCGAATTTCCTCCCACCCCTAAAGGGCGTGGGTTTCCATTCGAGGGATTTAGATGAAACAAGAAGCTGCAGCCTCTAGGCGATGGCGGTTCACGCCTTTTGTAAGCATAGGGTAAGCATGCAGGGAATAGACGCAGGCAGCGTGTACAAGCAGCTAATGCAGGAGGCAGGCAAGCGCATAGCAGGCCAGAGGGACGTTCTGGAGCTAATGATAATAGCCATGGTGGCGAATGGCCACGCCCTGCTCGAAGGCGTTCCTGGAGTTGCGAAGACCACCATGGCCAAGTCCCTTGCCGAGGCGGTGCAGGCTGATTTTGGAAGGATACAAGGGACGCCCGACCTTGAGCCAAGGGACATAGTCGGCTATGCGTACCTTGACGAGAGCAAGAACATCAAGGTAAAGGAGGGCCCGATCTTCACAAACATACTTCTTGTTGATGAGCTGAACAGGATGCAGCCAAGAACGATGAGTGCGCTTCTCGAGTCGCTCGGCGAGCGCCAGGTTACGCTTGGAGAGAGCACGCGCGCTCTTCCGACCCCTTTCATAACGTTCGCTACGCAGAACCCGCTCAAGATAGAGGGCACGGAGCCGATACCGAAGGTGCTTGCTGACAGGTTCCTGATAAAGATAGACGTTGATTACCCGACAATGGAGCAGGAGCAGGAGATGCTGCGCCTGAAAGAAGGAGAGGTGCAGACGAAGGTGAACAAGGTAATCGGCACCGACGGCCTGCTGGCCCTGCAGGAGACGGCGAAGCAGAGCGTGAAGTTCTCCGACGAAGTCGCTGGCTACGTAACAAGGATAGTAGACGCTACCAGAAAGGACATGCACTCGGTAATGGGAGCAAGCCCCAGGGCCGACATCGCGTTCATGCAGTGCGGCAAGGCCCGCGCGCTGCTGCAGGGAAGGAGCGAGGTCAGCAAGGACGACATAAGGTTCCTTGCGAGGCCGGTGCTGAGCCACCGCATAGCAGTGCGATCCACTGGCGGCATAGGCGTGCACGGCATAATAGACGGCATACTGGCAACGCTGAGCTGATTCATGCAATCCGCTGGGAGCGGCCATGATAACCTGAGGCACAAGTGGCCCGGTAGTGGTGATCACAGCGCCTTATCCGGTTGGCATATCTGCAGCGGCGGCTAGCAGCCTGGGCTGTGCGTCGATAGCTGCGAGCTGCGGAGGAATACGGGTGTGTGCATCCTCTCAATGCCCCTGGATTTGCGCAAAGTATTAAAATAGTGCGTTTAATAGTATAATAGGCGAATATCGTGCGTGCAATAAGCCCGAAGCTCGTTCTGACACTGTTTACTGTGTCAGCGCTGCTGCTCTTCGTTACTGCTCAATCAACACCTTTGGCATTCGCAATAACTCCGCCACACCCGGTATCATCATCATTATCTACGACAACCTTAACACCTCCGGCAACCTCAACACCTCTGACAAACTTACTCTCCTCTACACTCTGCGGAATAGTAGATTCCATAAGGGCGGTTGTAGGCGTGCTGGCGCTTGCCCTTTTCCTCATAGGAGGCGTCTTGTACGCGATAGCGCACTTCCTGCCGCCCACCGTCGACTTCAGGAAGAGCCTGACGGGCTGGGGAGTAGCCATGATAACCGGAGGCATAATTGGCCTGGTAGTGGTGAT
>CAZJQO010000050.1:0-20054 GCA_964548595.1 Microcaldota archaeon
CCGGATTCCGCCACCCTGGCTTGTATCAATAACCCTAAGCTCTATTAAAAGCCAACCGCTCTGCGGCAGGAACGAGACGGCCACAAGCGCACCGTGAAATCTTTGGTTCTCTATTTTACGCCGCGCCTAGACGCCCCCAGCGCCTCCAGCTTATCGAAGTTCTGTATGTATTCAAACATAGATCGCAGTACAGCACGCACCTCCGATCCTTCAACCAGATACACAGATATACTGTTGCGTTCTACGCTTACGACCGGTCCTCTGCTCTGCGATATGACAAATTTGTCATTTCCTGACGCATCTTTGTGAGTTTCGAAGCCCAATCCTTCGCCCTCGATAACAGGGCGCAGGCTCATTTCGTATCTCGCATCTTCATTCATGAGTTCTTTGGATCCTGGTCTACTCAAAACAATAGCACGGTAACTGCCGTTGCTGATAATATCATACGGCTTAAAACCAAGTATGAATAAGCCCGAATCCTCTATTGCTGCTTCTGTTTTTGCAAATGTTCGGTCACCGAGTTGTGCTCCTCCCATAGTTGCGCACCTGAAACCACTGCACTCTTGGTATATTTAACAATTGCGTTGGAAAATGCACGCGCTACTGCTTCCTGCTTGCCTCTTCAAGGATGGAATGCCGTGCCAGGTCTGCAACAATCGATACGTCACCGAATGCTGAACCCGAAGAAACATCAATAACTATCTCGTCAGCCTTGATCTTAATGTTTGCATTATCGACAAACCCGATTAATTCTTGTTTCGTTGCGCGGTCGAACAGATTGCCGCAGCCGGGCCGCATGAGCCTGATTACATTGCTGCCGTCTTCAGGTGCGAACAGTTCGAAACCCATGCGCTCAAACCCACCATCAGCTATGGCCTTCATCGTTTTGTTAAAGTTAAGCTCGAGTGTATCTCCACGCCCTGCAACCATCGGCTTACCGATCTGTCCTGCGCCCTGGGCATATTTAATGATTGCGTTTGGAAAGTTCTTGGCTTGTAAATGCCGAGCCTACTCCGTGAGTTCGTGAGCCTCGAAGATAAGGTCGGCTGCGTGCTCCGCACTGGCGACTATCGCTGTGTTTTCCTTGTTTCGCAGCGCCCTCGCCTCCTTCCACTTGTCGACAAGAAGCAGGGCCTTGCCCTGCGCGAGGCGGCTGCCCATGCTTGCCGCTATGTGCGGTGCGTCGTCTATGAGCAGGTCGAAACCGGCGCCCAGCTTCCTGGAGCCCTGCGCCTCGGGCGGATCCGCAGGGAGCACGTTCACCTTCGCCTGCTTGCCGTAGTTGCGCTCGAGCCAGGAACGCAGCGCGTCGTGCGTATTGCTGCTCCTCGCCGTTACGAAGACGGGGCCCGCTATCTCGGAGAGCATCATGAATGCGCGCCTGCTCAGCAGCGGCCTTATCTCAGTGTGCTTCGCATTCCAGAGTTCGGTGTAAATGTCCAGGTACTGCTTTCTTGTTATGCCCAGATCTGAGAGGTCATACCTGTTCCTGAGCTTCGAGGCGGCAACTCCGTGCCTTTGCGCAAGCACCGGAAGCATCACGCTTGCGACGTCAGCGGCTGTGTCGTCTATGTCTATGCCTATCTTGAGCTTCCTGCCCTTCGCAATACTGCCAAACTGATTACAGATAAGAGTAAACGCCTCCTGCTCCTCCACAACTCCCATGAGGGTGTTTTGCTTATCTCTTTTATAAGCATTGAGTTAGGAAACGCGTTTTGAAAAATCAGGTTATGGCGGCGGAAAGCATTTTTTTTGTCTTCGCGATTCCTATCGCGGCTATCAGCTTCCCCAGTCTTGGGCCCCTGTCCTTGCCTATAATTGCAATGTAAACGGCAGCGAAGAGCGTGTCGGCCCCTATCCCGCTCTCCCTGGCCACTTCGTACACAAGGTTGTGCACCTGCACAGCGTCCATCCCCTCGCTTAGCTTGCCAGCCAGCCTGCCCACAGCTTCCCTCTGCTCGCTTATCTTACCTGACTTGAGAGTGAAGTTGTACTGCTCCGGCTCCATGCCGCGCGAGATCCACTCTGTTATGTAGGGCGCAAGGTAATCCACGCCATCCCTGTCGTTGAGCAGTTCGCCGACCCTGCCCCAATCCCTGTAGATCTGGTAGTTCAGCAGCACGTCAACGAACGGCGCATGCCATGCAAGCTTCTTGACCGCGAACCTGAACGCCTGCAGCTTCTTCTCGTCAGCCCTGTCCTCAGGCTTCTCGAGCCTGCTAACGCGCTCCACCTCCTCGTAGAGCCTCAGCAGGCTGTCTCCTGTTGGATTGATGTCCTTGTTCTGCTGCACGTTCGGCACGACGAGCAGGTACTTCAGCAACTCGGGAGGCAGGAAACGCAGCAGCTCCGTGGCGCCCATCCCTATCCCCTTGGATTTTGAGAACTTCTTGCCCTCGAAGAGCACGAAGCCGTACTTGAAGAGTATGGGCGGTTCCCTGTTGAGCAGCTCCCTGTGCACCGCTATCGCTGTGTCTGCGCTCCCCCCGCGTGTCATGTGATCCACTCCGCTTCCTTCTATGCCGGATTCGAAATGGGCCTGCCAGCACGGCCAGTGCAGGCGCCACTGCAGCTTGTAGCTGTGCTCCTTTATGCTGGCCGCGCCCCTGTAGCCGCAGCCCTTAGCATAACCAACATCTCTGTCGCAAGCATACTCATACCTCTCTCCGGAGTGGCCCGTTACCCTTGTAGTGGCTATCTTGCCGCACGAGGCGCATATCGGCATTATCGGGCTCCAGTCCTTGAACTCCTCCACTTTCCTGAACGAGGTCCTTGCCACAACCTCCTTCACCTTCTGCTCCTGGTCCAGGAAAAGCATCGCGTACTTGTCGAAGGAGCCGCTTGTGTAGAGCTCCGGAGCCCTGACGATGCTCAGTTCGAGCTGCATAAGCTTCATTATGCCAAGCGCCTGTGCAAGGTAGTGCTCCCCGAACGACGCATGGCAGCCAGCGGGGTCGTGGACATAGGAGAGGGGCTTGCCCAGCTCCGGCTCCAGCTCCTTCGCATATTTCTGCATCTCTACAGGTATGCCGTCGAAAGCGTCGAGTATGTCAGCAACGAAGAATATTTTTGCTCCGTAGCCCTTGCCCTTCAACACCTCGCCGAGCATGGCGGGGTACAGGAACTCGCAGACTGTGCCGAGATGCGCGGGCCCGCTCGTGGTCATACCTCCGGTGACAACATAGGGCTGCTTCCTCTCGCTCATCACTCGCTCTGCCAGCTGCTCCGACCAGTGCTTGTTCCTCAGCTCGTCGCTGCTCTTTTGCTCCATCGCATCACGCGGGCCCGGTGGGATTTGAACCCACGACTGTCGGCTTAAAAGGCCGCTACTCTGGCCAAACTGAGTTACGGGCCCTTACTTCCTTTTCCTGAAAAAGCTTATTAGCTTCTGCGCGCGGGCCGGTTGCCAATAGCCTAAGCGCAAGCGAGGGGTTTTTATTGCTGCACTACGCTTGTAGTCTGTGGTTTCATGGAAGCATATTGCGTTAAGTGCAAGCAGAAGAGGGAGATGAAGGACGCACAGGAAGTTACGATGAAGAACGGCAAGAAGGCTGCGACCGGCACGTGCCCTGTCTGCGGCACCAAGATGTTCAAGATTGGCGGCTAGCAAGAAGCTGCGTTCAGGCCGCTTTGCCTCTATTTGGAGTTATCCTGGTACCAGCTGTGCCCAGCACAGCACCCTCTGCCTGAGCCAGAGACGCTATTACTGCATCGTTGCCTGTGGCGCGCACATACCCTAGAGCCGCCTCTATCTTTGGCTTCATGGTGCCTTCCCCGAACTGGCCATCGGAGAGATGCCTTTGGCATTCGCCGACAGTAAGCAGGGCAAGCCTCTCTTCGCCTTTCTTCCTGTAGTTGAGGAAGACACCGGGGACATCGGTAAGCATTACAAACATGTCCACTTCCAGCAGCCTTGCGAGCAGCGACGAGGCAAGGTCCTTGTCTATGACCGCGTCGACGCCCTTCAGGATTCTGCCGTGCCTCACCACAGGTACACCTCCACCTCCGACGCAGACAACTATCTTGCCCTGCGAGAAGAGGCTGCGCAGTGCGCCCAGCTCGACTATGGAGACAGGAGCAGGAGAAGCCACTACGCGTCTGTACCTGCCAGCCTCTTTTACAATGGCCCAGCCGTATTCCTTTGCCAGCTTCTCGGCCTCGCTTTTGCTGTAGAAGGGCCCTATGGGCTTGGCCGGCTTCCTGAATCCTGGGTCGGATGCGCTGACAACAGTCTGGGTGAGCACGCAGACCACTTCATTTTCGATGCCGCTCCTGTTCAGCTGGTTTGCCAGAGACTGCGCCAGCATGTAGCCCAGCATCCCCTGGCTCTCCCCACCGCAGATGTGAAGCGGCATTGGTGGCAGGCGCTTCCTCGCAAGCTCGTTGCGCAGCAGTATGCCGCCGACCTGCGGTCCGTTGCCGTGCGTAATTATGACGCTGTGGCCCCTGCCTATTATGCCCGCTATCCTCTTCGTCGCGGCGTCTATGTTCTGCCTCTGCAGCTCGTACGTCCAGCGCTCCCCTTCCTTAAGTATCGCATTGCCGCCAAGGGCAAGCAGCACTCTCATTTCGTCACTCTCTCTGCTTCCTGCCGGAGAGCACGAACTCCAGCGCAGCAGCCGCGCCGTAGAGCTTGTTCTCTGCCTGCTGCCAAGCAACGGACTGCTTGCCCTCCAGCACGTCGTTCGTTATCTCAAGGCCCCTGTGCGCGGGCAGGCAGTGCATCACGATCGCATTCTTCTTGGCAACGCGCAGCAGCTGCGAGTTTATCTGGTAGCCTTCGAAGGCCTTCATCCGCCTTTCAGTCTCATCCTCCTCCCCCATGCTCACCCAGACATCGGTGTAGAGCGCGTCTGCACCGAAAGCAGCGCTTTTGGGGTCGTGCAGCACGCTTATTTTCGAGCCCGTCTTGCCGGCGAGCTTCCTCGCCGTTGACATTATACTTGCGTTCGGCTCGTAGCCCCTCGGGCACGCCATCTTTATGTTGGCTCCGCCAGTGGCGCAGGCCAGCACCAGGCTGTTGGCGACGTTGTTGCCGTCGCCTATATACGCAACGTTTACGCCCTTGAGCCTGTGCTTCACCTCATAGATAGTAAGCAGGTCGGATATCATCTGCGTCGGATGCTCTATGTCGCTGAGCGCGTTTATCACAGGCACCCCCGATTCCTTGGCAAATTCCTCTACCGTGTCGTTCGAGAACACGCGGGCAACGATAGCGTCAAGGTAGCCGCCCAGCACCCTTGCGGTGTCTTTTATGGGCTCGCCGCGCTTCAGCTGCAGCTCAGACGACGAGAAGTAGAGCGGCTTGCCTCCGAGCCTTATTGTAGCGACTTCGAAAGAGGTGCTTGTGCGCGTAGAAGGTTTCTCGAAGAGCAGGCCCACTACCTTGTTGTCGAGCGTGTGCAGCTGCCTGCCCGATTTTATCGCTGCCTTTAGTTCAACCGCTCTCTCCAGCAGCGGATAGAGCTCCCCCAACGCTATGTCTGCGAAGGACACGATTGATTTCAATACATCACTTACGCAGAGCACTCTCACCCTATTAATTTAATACTTGACGCTGCGCGGCTCCCGGGGCTAGTACATCGCCTCCAGGCGTTTTATCCTCTCCCGTATTGGCGGGTGTGTGGAGAAGAGGCTGGAGAAGCTTCCCTGCTTGAAGGGATTGGCGAAGTAGAGCGAAGCTGTCACTTCATTGGCGTGCGCAACAGGCCTGGATTGCGGGTTAGCGGAATAGGCCTGTATCTTCTTGAGCGCTGATGCCAGGCCGGCGGGGTTCCTTGTCACCCTTGCTCCGTTCGCGTCGGCCATGTACTCGCGCCTCCTAGAGATGGCCAGCCTTATGAGCAGGGCGAAGAAGGGCGCCAGTATGCCAAGGAGAAGGGCGATAATAATGAGCGAACCGCTGTTCCTTCCCCTCCCCAGCCCGGCACCAAAGAAGAGCGATATCCTCAGGTAGGCTGCCACGAGGCCTATGGCCCCGGCGAATGCTATGGCAAGAGTCATGAGCATTATGTCGTTGTCGTAGACGTGGGAGAGCTCGTGCGCTATAACGCCGTCAAGCTCGTCCCTGTCCATAGTGGCGAGAAGCCCGCTTGTGAACGCTATTGAAGGCTCCTTCCTCCTGCCTGCCGCGAAAGCGTTGGGATTGGGGTCGTTTATCACGTATATCTTAGGCATCCTTATCTGCATCGCGGATGACAGGCCCTCGACAGAGGCGAATAGGTTCGGGTACTGCCGCTCTTCCACCGGCTTGGCGTTCGCCACCGCCAGCACCACCTTGGCCCCGTGATAGTAGGTGAATACAGCGTAGAGCAGCACCAGCACCACACCTATGGAGAACGCTACGAGGCCCCCGCCAAGAAGCAGCACCACAACATAGATTATCGCAGCAAAGAAAAGGGTAAAGACGAGCATCAGCAGCAGCGACTTCAGCCTGTTTGCCCCTATCTCGTCAAAAAAGCTTGCCATAGGAACTACTGGTTCACTGAGCCCTTGGGTCCCTTCTGTTTGGGAGTGGGAGCACCGCCCGCGCCTGCCTTGCTGCCTCCGGCGCCCTGCGCTGCATCGCTGGTAAGGTCAACCTTTATGGCCCCTTTCTCCCCCTCCGGCGCCTGGAAGAAGTCCTGGCGCTTGAAGCCCATGGGCCCCGAGAGCAGGTTGCCAGGAAACTGCTGTATCGCGTTGTTGTAGTCCATCACGTAATCGTTGTAAGAGGTGCGCACGAAAGCTATCTTGTTCTCTGTGTTCTCTAGCTCAGCCTGCAGGTTCTGGTACGTCTGCGACGCCTTCAGGTCGGGATAGTTCTCGGCCACAGCGAAGATGCTCTTCAGCGCCTGGCTGAGCTGGTTGTTGGCCTGAGCCTTCTCCTGCACAGAGCCGGAGAGTATCGAGCTCCTCAGCTGCGTCACCTTGGTCAGCACATCGCGCTCGTACTTCATGTAGCCCTTGACCGTCTCAACAAGGTTAGGTATCAGATCGTATCTTCGCTTCAACTGGACGTCTATCTGCGCCCATGCGTCCTGCACGCGGTTGCGCTTGCCTATAAGCATGTTGAAAGTCAGCACTACCGCGGCCAGTATGACTATCACTATGACCGCGATCCAATCAATAAGGTAGGACATACGACCAGCACTTATTTCTCAACTCCATTATTAAAAAGCTCTCTTTTGCTCTTGCTCTTGCTTTTGCTCTTGCTCTGCGAAGCGCGTTTCTACTCTCCCCACATCTCCGCCTTTATTGCGCGCTCCTGAACGCCGAGGCTCATGAGCGCCTCCTTCATAGCCTGCACGAACTTCGGAGGGCCGCATATATAGGGCACGCGCTCTGCGAAATCAGGCGAGCACTTCTTTATCATCTCAGCGTCTATGTGCCCGGTCTGGCCGCTCCAGCCGTCTCCGGGCTGCGGCCTCGTAACTGTTATTGACACGCTGCAGCCCTCTGCGCCGAATGAATCAAGCTCCTGTTTCTCTATGATCTCGTACGGGTACCGTACGCTGTAGAGCATGTTCACGTCTATCTTGTCGTTGTTAGCTTTAAGGTACCTTATCATGGAGAAGAAGGGCGCTATGCCGGTGCCGCCGGCGATGAAAAGGAACCTGCTGCCAAGAGCCAGGTCCAGCTTGAGCGCACCGTATGGGGCGGATATGCGGTAAGTGTCGCCGACCCTGGCGCCGTCGAGCTTTGAGGTGAGCCTGCCATGGACCATTGCTATCATGAACTCGAAGCTGTCGGAGGGAGGCGCGTTGGCTATTGAGAACGCCCTTCCTATCTCCTCTCCCGTGCCCTGGTCCCTGTAGAAGAGCATAGCGAACATGCCAGGGATGAAATCCACCTTCACGCCGTCAACAGACTTGAATGAGAATACAGTAACGTCCCTGGTGGTGCGGTCTATGCGCTCTATCATATACTCTTTCTTTATTATCATCCAATGCACCTGAGTGGGATGGGCGCTGAGCCGGGAGAAAAGCCAGTTTCTAGCTGCTCTTCGGGTTCGCGGCTATGTTTTCCACTATGCCCTCGCTCTTCTCCACCATCTTTATCACGTCCTTCAGACGTGGGTTTATACCATAGCCCAGGTCGTAGCCGTGTTCCGTCCTTATGTGCGTTGGCTGCAGCACGCTGAGGTTCATAGAGAGGTTCCTGAGCGTAATTATGAGGGTCTTCCTTGTGAAGCTCTTGCCCAGTATCGCGTAGAGCTCCCTAGTGGTTCTAGGAGACTTCTCCATCAGGAGCTTCAAAACAGCAAAGTTCGGCCTGCTCATGAGCTTCCTGATCATCCAGATTTTGTCCTCTCCCTTTTCCCTTCTGGCCATTGGATTAAATCCTATCTCAAACTATTTAAATGTGAGCGAGAGGCGCCCGCTGATAGCGGGCGGTCGCCTGGGCGCAGAAAGGAATAATAACCTTTTGCATACACAAACTACAATATGTTTTACTTAAGTAAAAGATTGAGTAGTATTGTAAATAAAGTAACACCAAAACACGATAGCGGGAAGGACGGGTTAAGGACGCGGCTGAGCTTCTCGATCGACCTCGCGCAAGACTACGAGGCTGTTTCACAGGCATTCGGCCAAGTGCCGCGAGTGATAGGCAAGAAGGGGAGCAGGATGCTGTACGTAGTGGCCGGGGGCCTTTCGCGGCTGACAGAGATAGAGGAAGCGCACGCGGAGCGGGCTAAGACGCTGGTGATAAATGAGCTTTCGGATGGCAGCGAAGAGATAGGCATCGGCCTCTTAGGCAGGGCCAAGGAGATAGCACAGGAATATCTCTCAGCGCGCATGGCTCCTGAGCGCTCCGGCTTCATTTCGTATCTTGTCGCACACGACACGGTAGGCTACGGCCCGATAAGCATGCTGCTCGAGGACAGGCAGAAGCTCGAAGAGATAGAAATTAACGCGCCCAACGCCAGCATAGGCGTCTTCCACGTGGATTACGGAAGGTGCGAAACCAATTTGTGCTTCAGGGGCGAGCAGGAATTCAGGCACTGCATAAACAGGATGGTCTACGAGGCTGACAAGGAGCTGAGCGAAGAAAGCCCGATAATCGATGCGCAGGTAGCTAATGCCAGGCTGCACGCCCAGATGCGCCCGTATGCGCTAAGCGGAGCTGCGGCATCGATACGCATAGGGGACGAGAAAGTGGTTTGCTTCGATTATCTGGTAAGGAAACAGACGGCGAGCTTCGAAACGCTGGCGTATCTCTGGCTTGCCATGGACGCAGGCCTGAACATACTTATAGCCGGCCCGCCTGCAAGCGGCAAGACCACGCTGATGAGCGCGCTGCTATCGTTCGTGCCGAGATCGGAGCGCATGATAACCATAGAAGAAGAAGTGAACGAGCTCAAGGCCAAGATAGACATAAACAACACAGTAGAGCTCTACGGTTCTAGGTATATGGGTGCGATAACCACCACGCGCGAACAGGTGATAAACGCGCTGCGCATGCGGCCCGACAGGCTCATCATTGGCGAGCTGCGCGGAGCCGAGGCGCAGGAGCTGTTCGCAGGGGCCAGCCTCGGCGTGCCCTTCATGACAACGATGCACAGCAATGCAGGAGGCATGGACATAGTGAAGAAGCTGGTGATAAAGCCGATGGCCGTGCAGGCGGGAGCGATAAGCTCGCTCGACCTGGCACTGTACATGAAGCAAACCGACCTTTCAAGAAGGCTGCTCTCTGCCGTTTACGAATACAGGTGGCTGAGCAAGGCCGAGGTAATGGAACTGGGCAGCGTGGTGTCGGAAACAGATTCGGTAGACGTGTCTGCGGCTGTGGAGAACGGAGTGCTCGACAGGTCAGCTCTCCAGAAATCCAAAACAGTAGAAGCATTCTCCAGGAAGAAAGGGATATCTCCGAGGCTGGTAATGAAAGAGCTTGACAAGCGTGCAGCCTACCTGAGGGAGCTGTACGCTGCGCACAGCGATTCGGCAACGCTTGCAGAAGCGATACAGGGGTATGGATGGGGGTGAGATGGGGATGGGCATGCAAAAACAAGACTTAAAATACGCCGGCCATGCCAAACGCATTGCCAAGCCTTCGTTCGCGCTGCTTGCCGCATTCTCGATCGCTCTGCTGCTGGGCTTCATAAACGGTTCTTGGAACATAGAGCTAGTAGCAATTTTCTTCTTCCTGGCGGTCATCGAGATACTGGCGACTGAAATTATGCTTGAAAGGAACGCGAAACTGCACGATGCCCAGGAGAGAAGGGTGCAGCTCGTGGACTGTCTCTACAGAGCCGTTTACAGCAAGCCGAAGTCAGGTTCCTATATGCTTGCGTTGCAGAAGGCCCAGAAGGGCATAGCGCATGCTGGGTTGAGAGACAGCATGGCAAAGGAGCTGAAAGCGCGTTTCATGTCGAGTGGGGCGATGCACGGGCCTGGTGATGGGACGCTGCTCTGGCGCGCCACAAAGCAGGACGCAGAGGCCAGGGTGTCCGAGTACATGCTTGGCGAGAAATCACGCAAGAGCAGGATCGAGGAAACGGCGCAGCGCTACGCCACTTTCAACATGTTCGCTTCCACGATACTCCCGAGCTTCATGATATTCGCATTCATAGGCAGCTACGTCCTGTCGCAGGCAACGGGCGGGCTGCTTTTCCTGTCGGCAAGCCTGCTCGCGCTGGTACCGACGCTGTACTCGGTAGGCAACACGCTCATGTGGAGGAGATTGCTTGGCTAGGCGCCTGTTCGCGGGGAAGGATGACAACGGCGCGCAGAAGCTGCTGACAGCCGAGCGCCTTCTGAACGCGTATGAGGAGAGCGGCCTGCTCTTGAAGTCGTTCGCCATGGCGTCCAGGGGAAACGTGGCTTATGAGCGCGCCGCAAAGATGATGCTGCTCGGCGGCGCTCAAGAGGAGCGGCACGCGGACGAGGTGCTGGCCATAGTAGATGGCGCGCACAAAAACGGCGCGAGCGCAAAGCACGCGTTGGGCATGCTCACTGCCAGGCTTGAGCACGTGTTGGAGATAACAAACAGTACGCGGGCAAGGATAGGCAGCATGCAGATGCTCACGTACATAGGCATGGCGTTCTTCTTCCCGCTCTTCAGCAGCATAAGCGCCAGCATAATCTCCAGCACCGTGGGGGCGGTATCCGCCTCCGCGCCCATCGCCTCGGGCAGGCTCATCGTGATGGCGCTTGCCTATTCGGGCATCATACTTTTCCTCTCTGCGTCGTTTGCGCATCCGGAGCGAAGCGCGATGGGCAACGCGCTGCGCTCATTGCCGTACTTCGCTGTTTCAATCATCACTTCGATAGGCTCGGGCCTGCTCATATCAAACCTGCTTTAGGCTTAGGTGAAAAAAATGACAAGAATAGGAAAACTGGCTGATGGGCTGCTGCCTGCAAATGCAGCCGCGTTCCTCGCGCTGGCGAGGAGCAAGAAGGCGCAGGGCTCGCTGGAGTACATAATGATGGTAGCCGCGGCTAGCATCGTGATAGTGCTCGCGCTCGCCATGGTAATAAAGCTGAAGGGAGCGGTGGTGAGCAACGTAAGCATAAACGGAACGAGCACCGGAATAGCCAATGCGATAGGCAGAGAGCTTGGATCGTTGACGAGCAACGGCGTTTAGGTTGAGGGCTCAGCTCTCGCTTGAACTGCTGGTGTACGTGGCGCTCGCTGGCATCTCACTCGCGTTTGCGCTCAGCGCTGCCGCAGCACCGCTTGCGAAGGCAGGCTACGAACTGCGCGCATACGGAATCGCGCAGTTCGTGGACGAAATAAACTCCGCTCTGCTGCAACACGAGTACGGAAGCGGCTTCTTCTACCTCCCCAGCGGCCTGTGCCCGTCCAGTGTGCAGGGCAACGAGCTTGTGACTGCTTACGGCGAGTTCGCGCTGGCAGGGCCTGTAGCGGCATACGGCAGCGTCTTTTGCCCTGACGGCATGGTGGCAAACATGAGCATAGGCTCTGCGAACGGCACAGCGCTACTCGAACGCGGGTGACATTCAGGCATCTGCCAGGTACTTTATCAGCGCCTGCTCTACGTGCACCTTGTTCTTCGTCTCCTTCCATACAACGCTCTTCTTGCCGTCTATCACTTCAGCGGTTATCTCACTGCCCCGGAAGGCAGGCATCGGGTGCATCACGATCGCATCCCTGTTGGCGTAGCCCAGCGTCCTTGCGTTGAGCTGGTAGCGCGAAAGCGCCCTCGGCCGCTTTGCAGCGCGCTGCTTATCCGAGCCCGAGGCATCTGTGTACACCACTTCGGCCCCCGCCATCCCCTCTTCCATGTCTTCGGAAATTTCGACAGAGCCGTGCTTCCTTGCGTAGTTTACACACTCGTCGTTTGGCAGTATGCTTGCCGGTCCGACCAGCGATATCTCTGCGCCGAGTTTTGTGGCTGCCAGCATCAGGGAATTTACCGAATTCATGGCTATGTCCCCGACGCACGCTATTCGTATGTTCTTCAAGCCTCCTTTGAAGCCTGCGATCGTGTATACGTCAGTGAGCGCCTGCACCGGCCTCTCCAGATCGGTAAGCACGTTTATCACAGGTATTTTTGACGACTTTGCGAATGCGGCGAGGTCAGAATGGTGCAGCATGCTGGCCGCTATGATGTCGGCCCGCTCGCCAAACTGCTTCTCCGCACCAGCAATGAACTTTGCGGCGTCATGGTTTGCTCCTGCCTCAACCGCACCCACATACATGCTCTTCCCGTTGAGCATCGCCATGGCCACCTCCAGCGAGACGCGCTCGCGCGAGTTTGCGCTCTCGAAGAAGATAGCCAATGTTTTGAGCCCGCCGAGCGAGAGGTGCCTGCCGGTGTTGATCGTATCGACTATGCTGAAAACATCTTCGAACTGCCGCTTGGAGAAGTCAGCTGCGCTCAGGAAATGCATGCTATCCGAATATTAGGCCTATGCCTGCGTCTGTGCGGTTCCTCTCGTCCTCTATTATGCCAATGACCTTCTGCTCCGTCTCCGCGTCCGCTCTCTCTATGCTCTTGAAATTCTTCTTCATCTTCGCGTCTGCGCCATCCAGGAACGAATCGTCTGCGGATATGTACAGGTAGCTCTTGCCCCTCTCCAGGCCGATGCCTATGCCGTCACGCAGCTGGTAATCCTGCCTGGCGAAGATTATGTTCGCTTCCTTATCGTTCTTCAGCCTGTCCAGCGCCCCGCTTATCTCCTTCTCCTTCTCTTCTATCTGCTGCGCCAATTCAGGATGCTCGCTCCTGTATTTCGCGTCGCTCCACTCCTTCGGCATACTCGGTATTGCACCCTGGTCCAGGTATGGATCGTACTCGAGCATCTTCTTCAGCGCGGGAGCCTCTGCGGAATCCAGCACATAGACCCTTGCCGCCATGGGCTCACGCCTCCATCAAAACAGCGTTTATGCTGCCTTCCTGCCCAGGCCTGTTTATTATGCGTGCCTTGCCCAGCTCCGTATTTATCACTGTGCCCTTGGTCATTATGCCGAGCCTGGCGAAGTTCCTGTTGTCCTTAGATTCCTCCACGCCCGTTATCTTGGCCTTCTTGTAGCCCTGTTTTGTAAGCACGTTTGCAAAGGCGGTATGCTTCAGCACGGGCCTGACAGCGCCTCCCCTGCCCCTCACTCCTTTCAGCTGCTGCTCGGCTCCAGCCTTCGCTGATGCAAAATAGCCTCCCATTTCGCTCCTGCGCTTGTCCCTGAACTTGTTCTTAAGCTTGCCGCTGCCTCTGGCTACCCTGTCGGGCTTGCCGTGCAGCTGGGCACCGAATTGGCTCATAGTATCGGATTTATAGCCTGTTTCTGCTTATTAAACCTACTTGCTTTTTGCGGTGCGGTGCAAGCATGAGATCCGGCAGCGTAGGGTTTGCGTACAAGCCTGTGCTTTTCCTCTGCTCGAGCAAGCTAGAGCTAGGCAGGCTTATAGAGATATCAAAGAGGCTCTCCGGAGGCAAGGAGATCGTGCTTATGCTGGATGCAGACAAACGGCTGAAAGACAGGCTCCTGCCCGCTTTCGCTAACGCGCTGGCCAGGAGAAGGGACAATATTTCGAGATCAAGGAGCCTGCAGATAGAGACGCTGCTGCTCGCCTGCGGCAGCATGAACATAGGCTATGCCCTTTCCTCGTGCGGAGCGAAGAGCAGCGACAACTTCGCAGTCTTCGCTTCCAGCAGGAAAGCATTCGATTCGTTTGCAAATGCAGGAGGAGTAAAGGCGCTGAAGGCGCTGCGGCTGAAAGTGGAGCCAGACGAGGCAAGCGACGTTGCGGCTACGGAGCTTCTCGCTGACTAGTCCTTCTCGCTGAATTCAGCATTAAGTATCTCGTATATTTTCTCAGCCTTCTTCTCTCCTATTTTGTCCACTTCCATCAGCGCATCGGGCTCTGCCGAGACCACTTTCTTCACTGTCTTGAAGTGGCTTATCAGCGACTTGGCAAGTTTCGGGCCTATGCCGGGAATGGAGCTAAGGATCAGCACCTGCCACTGAGAGTTGGTGAACGCCCTCTTTGAGCCAAGCATGCGGGGCAGGCGCTTCCCCTCCTGTTCTCTCTCAGCCAGCCTTGCCAGTATGCTCACAGTATCGGCGGCGTCCCTTGACCTCAATACCTGCACGTTGTAGTCGCTGTAGACGCTTATTATGGCCCCAAGTATCACGTTCCGGTTCATACTGAATTCAGACTCGCCCCCCTCGAGCAGCAGAATGGGCTTTTTGTAGGTGTCGTTGAGCCGCTCAAGCTGGTTGAAGAGCCTTGCATTTATTATAGAGCTTTCGAAGTCGCCAACAGTCTTGCGCTCCACGCACATCCTGTCCGAGAGCACGTAGTCACCGACAGGCAGCTGCGCGAAGCTGAGCAGTATGCCTGAGCCTGAAAGGCCCTCTATTATGTCGAGGTTGCGTTCCCTGTTGTCGACTATTATCTTCACTTCCTTCATCACTGCACACCAGGCATAAGCACATGGCTCGCTTCTTTAGCACGCATTTCATGCACCAAACATAATCCAAACACGCCAGACTGCTACCTGAGTCAGGCCAATCGTGGCAACGGGCACGCGGGCGCACACAGAGTATAGATATAGCTGACATCAATAAATAGAGTATGGCGAGGCGAAGGAGCAAGGAGAAGCAGCCCAGCAGGGAGGACTACAGGCTGAAGGAGAAGCTCAAGATAGAAGAGCGTGTCTTCGATACGCGGAGCATGCTCAGGTTGGGCAAGCTCTTCAACTCCGGCATAATATCGAGCATGGAGTTCATAATCGCGAAGGGCAAGGAGGCCGACGTCTACCTGGCAGACGCCGGCTCCAGAATCGGCGATGGTTTTGTAGCCCTGAAGATATTCAGGCTCGAAACCTCTAACTTCCGCAACAGGATGACTTACATGCAAGGCGATCCGCGCTTCGGGAAGGTGAAGAACACCATCAGCGGCATTGTGAACGAGTGGTGCAAGAAGGAATACAGCAACCTGGCGATAGCAGACACCGCAGGAGTGCACGCGCCAAGGCCCTACGCGTTCAGCGGCAACGTGCTTGCCATGGAGTTCATAGGCACCGAGGGCAAACCTGCCGGCATGCTCCGCGATACAGAGCTGCGGGAGCCAGGCAGGACACTCGCCCAGATACTTGACCAGGCAGGCATGCTGCTAGCGCACGGGCTGGTGCACGCCGACCTGAGCGAGTACAACGTGCTTATGAAGCAGGACGTGCCTTATCTGATAGACTTCGGGCAAGCAGTAAGCGTGGAACACCCGAGCGCCAGTCTGTTCCTGAAGAGAGACATACACAACATAGTGGCATATTTCAACAAGAGGTACGGCACAGGCACGGACGCAGAATCTGCGCTAAGCGCCGTCAGGAAAAGCGGGGCGGGGAACTCTACATAGGCACCGTTATTCCCCTTGCGGTAAGCCTGTCCCTGTCGCCTATGCTGTAGCGCCAGACTATGTCGCCGTGGTCGTTGCTCTGAACCACCCAAGGCTTCACAAGCACTATGTCCTTCTCCTTTATCCAGAACCTTCTCCTGAGCCTGCCCGGTATGGCGCAGAGGCGCTCGAAATTGTCTGCACACCTGATCTTGAAGAGCGACGCGCCCTGGGCGTGCACCACCACGCCAACAATTTCGCCCGGTTGCGGCATCCTGAGCGCATACTGCTCTGGCGCGCCCCTGTTGCCGCTGCGCCTGCCCTGTCTGCGATTTGGCCTGAAGTTGCCCACGTCACGACCTCTTTACTGTGTACCTCGCTCCGCAGGCCTCGCACACCATGGTTACATAGCCCCTAGAAACCTCCTCTATGTGCGTGTCTGGCTTGTGGCACTCCCTGCAGATCACGTATGTTTCGAAGTATTTCTTTATGCGATCGTTCAGCACCTGCTGCTGCACCTTCGCGCTTATCGTGAGCTTCTGGTCGTCGGTGCTTGCCGGCGCCGCGAACTCCCTGCTTATGTATTTGGCTATCTCTGCGGGATCGCGCCTCGCCACATCGGCGATTTGCGAAAAATTCCTAAGTATGGTCTTGCTGCCCTGCACGATGGAATCTGCAGCCGGTATCTTGAAATCCACGTTCTCGTTGGCAAGCTCCGGAACGGAGGCAAAAGCCCTGTCCAGCAACTGCTCGTAGTTATAATCCTGAGGCATGCAGTAATGTTTGCTTACAAGGTTAATAAAGGAATTGGAGCGCAAGCACGCTTTCTTAAACCCTTGGCGCTCATTCTATCTGCAGCAGGAAGGCGGGAAGCTAGGGGTTTCCCTTGCCGCAAATCCCCTTCAGGCGGGCCGCATGCCCACGGAGTTGCATGCGTTTGCGCAAGGCCTACGCCGAAGCGTCGATGTCCTGCCTACAGTGGCGGTATCATGTACGAACCGGGCCAGGCCGGAAGGAGCAACCCTAACTATATGGCGCTGTGCTCTGTAGATACAGGGCGGAGCAGGGGCATAGCAAACCTTGCACATACTCATGGGGCAAAGAGGGCTCCTGCTGCACGGTGGTAAAGTGTATGAACCAATAGAGGGCAAGCTGGTGCAGTTCAGGACCAGAGACGGCCTGGAGCTCGAGGGCTTCCTTGTTGCGCCCAAGAGCGCTAGCAAGTGCATAGTATTCATTCACGGCATGGAGGGCAACTTCCACGAGAGCCCGCTGCCGATGGTCATTGCAGAACAAGCGAGGAAGACGGGCATGGCGCTCTTCTCCATCGATACACGGGGCCACGACCTGCTGGCAAACATAACAAGGGCGGTGAAGAAAAAGCAGAGCAACTACACTGGCGGAACTGGGGTGGAGAAGTTCGAGGATTCTGCGCTGGACATAGAAGCTGCTGTAGCGGCACTGAAGCGCATGGGCTTCGATAGCTTCGTGCTCTGCGGGCACAGCACAGGCTGCCAGAAAGCAGCTTATTACCAGCACGCGAGGAAAAGCAAGAGCGTGTCAGGGATAGTGCTGCTCGGCCCGGTAAGCGATTACGAGGACGAAAGGAGAAGTCTCGGCAGCAAGTTTGAAAATAAATTCAGGATTGCTAAGGCAGCTGCTGCGAAAGGCGCAGGAAACGAGTTCTGCACCAGGCTGGCAATGCATTATTCGCCAAACAGGTTCCTCTCTATAGCAGACCTGTCGAATGTTGAAGCAAGGCTCTTCGACTACGACGGCGAGCTCCTGGAGTTCGGGAGCATAACGGTACCCGTCCTTGCTGTCTTCGGTTCGAACGATCGTTACATATACGCGCCCGCGGAGCGGTACATCAAACGGCTGCGAAAAGCAACGAGAAGCAAGCATTTTGAGGGACTCGTGATGAAGGGAGCAAACCACGGTTTCGAGGGCAGGGAGGAGGAGGTAGCGGCAACTGTCTGCAGGTTCGCGGCAGCCTGCAAATAGCGTAGACTTTTATTTTGTGCATGCAAATGCTTATAGTGCTGGGTTCGCCTAGTGGCAGGGCGGCAGCCTGCTAAGCTGTTTGGCTAGAAATGGCCTCCGTGGGTTCGATTCCCACTCCCAGCGCTTTTGAACCATGAAGGTATGGGTTGCACTGTGCATTCGCTACGAGCCCGCAATCGCGGCAAAAGAATATCTGAGCCGGCGAAGGCCCAGCGCAGGCCATAGCCGCATATCTTTTAAGACTTACCTGATAATATAAGCGCGTGGGGGTGTGGACAAGAAACTTGCCTATGCCGGGGTGACGATAGCGCTGATTCTGGTTGTTGCGTATGTCGCGTATACCGCATACTCAACGCCATCGCTGACATCAGCCACCAACCGGGTTGCGCTCCAGCTCACGGATCCTCCGCAGGTCCCAGGGGGCACACAGCACCTTATTATCGGCTATTCATCACTCTCAGTGCACCTCAGCAATGCGAACAATGCATCGGGATGGCTGCCAGCCAGCGGAAGCGGCAGCATAGACCTGCTGCAGATTGTCAACCTTACGCAGACGATAGGCACGGTGCAGCTGCCGGCCAACGCAAGCATAGAGCTGGTCAGGTTCAATGTCACATCTGCTGCCATAACGATAAACGGCACGGCCTACAACCTGACGGTCCCAAGCGGGACAGTGACAGCGCACGTCACAGGCAGGACGTCAGTCAACGCAAGCTCCAGCATACTGCTGGACCTTTCGCCCACAGTCGTTACAATTGTTACCAACAGCACAGACATTTTCGTGCTCGTTCCGTCGGTTAGGGCCGTAGTGGTGCCCCGCGGCACGAACTCGACGAGCATAAGGCTGGGCTCCAGGGGCAACCTCACGGCGCGCCACAGGGAGGCGCTCGAGCGCTCCGAGCTCAACCTGACAATAACCAGAGCATCGCTGTCCGTATCTGGCAACGTCACGCATCTGAGCGTCAACGTGACGGACAACTCTAACAGGAGCGTAACGCTGAGGTACGTGGGCTGGAGGGGCAACCAGAGCGTAGCTTTGGACATTAGCAGCCTGCAGGCGAAGATAAATGGCTACATAGCCAATGCGACATCGCACCTGCAGGACATATGCTCTAGGCTCAACCAGACCTCTGCGGAGTTCCCCGAAAACGTGACTCCGGAAGAGGCTAACGCAATCAGGTCGATAGAGCAGCGCGTAGGCAATAGCAGCATGGCGCAGAACGCCGGCTATAACATCGGACCATCCGCATCCTCGCCGGGGATACCTGAGTTCTTCAACAGGAGCATATGCAAGCAGGGCGGAGTGGCAAACCTGACTGCAAGGCTGCAGGCGAAGGCGGAGAACTATACATCGAGGCTGCAGCGCGTCCAGGGCAGCATGAGATACATGGTGTTCACCGTTGCAAGCAACGGCTCGCTGGCAGTGCCGTTCTCTGTTGGCGAAGAAGAGCAGCAAGACACAGTCGGGTATGTGCTCCAGGCGGGCCAGTCGGTGACGCTCAGCTTCAACGGCACCATATCGATAAACAACGGCCTGATGACGATAGCGCCGACATCCGGAAACGAATATGAGATAGCAGTGCAGGGCTCTGAAGACGCCTTCGCAAAGACGAATGTCACCGCAACCTGAGCTAATCCTGCTTTAAAGCATTGCTGCGTAATCATCGTGTGATAATTTGCCACTGCGCGTGATAGAGTTCAGGCAGCTCGCCCAGATCCTGAGCATGTTCATGATAGTGCAGTTCGCCGGCCTCCTCCTCGCTACGCAGGTGTTCAGCGGCGCCACGTACCAGCAGATCAGGGGCGCGCAGTCCGTATCGTCGGCCACGGGCGCGCTGTTCTACGTCATATACATAGTGATAGTGACGGCCATTTTGCTGTTCGTATTCAAGATCTACAAGGGCACCACGCTGTTCCTGATATTCGAGGGCGCCGTCATACTGCTGGCCTCGTTCATCGTATTCTCGATCGTGATAGCGGTGCTCGCCAGCGCGGCTGGCATCGGCTTCCTGAACCAGAATGCGTTGTGGTCGTTCGTGGCAGCCCTGGTTCCGGCTGCGCTGCTCGTCGTTGCCAAGAACAGGATACCGAAGCTCAGGAACGCGGTCGCGATAATGGCCAGCGTGGGCGTCGGCCTCGCCCTGGGCATCAGCTTCGGCTTCGAGGTCGCGTTCATATTCATGGCTGCGCTCGGGGTTTACGACTTCGTGGCTGTGTTCATAACCAAGCACATGGTGGCGCTCGCTGACATGGCGATGCAGAACAACCT
>CAZJQO010000051.1:0-2235 GCA_964548595.1 Microcaldota archaeon
GTGATGAACACTAGCAGGAACGTAGCCAACAGCAGCAACGTGAACAGGAATTTCTGCGAGATCGCCAATCAACCACTTTCTGCCTCCTTTATCCTTGTATCTATGTTAATTTAACTCTTCGGAGCGGGAAACCCCACATTCTTCGGCGGTGGGATGAAAGCGAAGGCGGAAAAGGCAGATGAACATGGTTGCATATAACAAGGAAAGAGATATATATTTTGTCGGCGGAAAGGATGACAACCGCAAGGCTGAAAGCGCCAGCGGAGTGAACTCCTTTGGGAGGGATATAGGATACATGGTTGTCAGACCAAGACGTAAAATCCAAGAAGGCAATATCGGTCACGCTAAAACAACTGTGTTCGCAAGAACTACTGCGGGGCACGCAGGAAGTAACGCTTGGGGAAACGGACAAAAAGAAGTTCCGTCGTTGAACCAGGAAGCCCACACCCTTCAGGGGTGGAAGTGTGTCACCGTATGCGCCAGAGGAGTTTGCGGTATTGGCCGGGGAAGCGCTTCGTCTGAAGCCCGCAGTTTCAGGTAATAGGTGCCCGCGCCCTTCAGGGCGTGAATGTGTCGCCTGCGCAACATTCCCGGAACGCAAGGGAAACGATATAAGAATTAACACTGTAATAGTCACGGCGATGTTATGCGCTCGACCAACCCGCCCTCTCGCATGTTCTTCACCAAAGGCAAGGGCGTCGGAGATATGGAGCTGGCTGCGTTCGAGGCTGCATTGAGGGATGCAGGCATAGAAAAGTTCAATCTCGTGAGGGTGTCCAGCATAATACCAGAGAGATGTAAGATTGTCAAAAAAGAAGAGGGAGTGAAGCTCTTAAGCGCAGGCAGGATAACATTCGTGGTTCTGAGCAGGATTGCTTCAAACGAACCCAACAGGCTAATTGCGGCAAGCGTAGGCATGGCGATTCCGATTGCCGCTAGGGAATACGGCTATCTGAGCGAATTCAAATCTTTTGGAGAAAGCGAAGAGGTAGCTGGCAAAAAGGCAGAGGAAGTCGCAGCCCAAATGTTGGCTTCGACCCTTGGAGTTGAGCTCAGCACAAATCAGCAGAACAGAAAGGAGATGAAGGCTGCTTTCAGAATGAAGAATCAGACAGTAAAAACAGCGAACATCACGCAGTCTGCAATTGTGGGCAAAGATGGGAGATGGACCTGCGCCGTGGCTGCGGCTGTTTTTATATGAGTGCAGCGAGCCTGGCAGTTTCCGGAGCTTGATTGTAAGATTGAACTGTTTTCAGCCGCAGCCTGCATACCTGCCGGTAGGCGCCACCGCGGCTTCGGATTCTAATGCAAACTGATTTCCGCCAGGCTGCTCCAACAGCCCAGCACGCAAACTCTTTTATTCTTGAGATATGTGACATTAGCGGTGCAATGGTAACAGAAACAGCCGAGCACGTGATAATCTGCGGCTACGGCCTTGTCGGGGAGAAGATACTAGACATATTGATGCAGCACGGCGTAGATGTCGTGGTGATAGAAATGGACAAGGACAAGGTAGAGTCGCTGCACGCCAGGGGCATAAAGGCCATAGCCGGAGACGCCACCTCTTCAAAGGTGCTGCGCGAAGCAGGAGCCGAGAAGGCGAAGGCCATGGCCGTCGCCATGGACGACGACGCGAAGAACCTCTTCGCCATAATAACTGCGCGGAGCATAAACCCAGGCATAGTGATCGCTACAAGGGCCAACGACGAGCTGATGAAGGGCAAACTCAAGGAAGCAGGAGCAAAGTTCGTCGCCACACCGAACAGGTCTGCCAGCGACGAGCTCTTCAAGCAGCTGGTGGAGGCTACATAACAGTGGTGCTCTGGTGGAATCGAGCAGGGAGGACGCTTTCAACGTGATGCTGCTCACCGTAGTGATAGTCGGCCTGATAGTGATGGGCTCGATGCTGGCCCTGTGGAGCATCACGCACAACTTCTACCTTGATTCATACTTCTCGCTCGAGGTGTTCTTCGACGCGCAGAACACTGCCGCTTCCACGCAGCTTGCAAGCCTGGCCTTCGCTTCATCGCCCGGCGTGCTCATCTCCATACTGGTACTCGTTTTCGTAGACAACCTGAGCAGGATACTGACAGTCAGCTTCATAATAGCTGCGGTGATGGACTTCATGAACTACGCCAATCTCGAGGACATGCTGAACGGGATGCGTGCTGGCTTCATGCGCAACCACGTGATAATCTGCGGCTACGGCGCCATAGCCTCTGCGCTCATGCAGAA